>DATGOB010000251.1:0-65483 GCA_036010205.1 Promicromonospora sp.
CGCCGCCGGGCAGCTCGAGCTGGACGACGTGTGGATCGTGGCCAGCAACGGCGCGGTGACCGCGCACCTGGTCGACCACGGCTACACGGTCCACGACCTCCAGGTCATCGAGCCCGAGCCCGTCGTGCGCCTGGCCGAGGAAGCCCTGCCGGGCATCCGGATCGCCACCGAGATCGTGGGCATCGGCTACCGCGTCAACCTCGCCTTCCCGGACGGCGAGCTGCCGGGGGAGCAGCACGAGGTGGCTCGCCTGTCGGAGCTCTGGGCCGAGACCACGCCGAGAGCGGCGCTGCACGGGTCGGGCGCCGACCGGCTCGTGCCGGCCCTCCGTGCGCTCGGGGTGACCGCGATCCCCACGCGCCCCGACTGGGTCGACGTGACGCCGGTCGGGCTGTCGAAGGCGACGGCACTCGACCGGGTGCGCGAGGGCCTGGGCGTGGAGCGAGGCGCGACGGCCGCGATCGGCGACGGGGAGAACGACCTGGAGATGCTCGGGTGGGCTGCGCACTCCGTGGTCATGGGGCACGCGCCCGAGCACGTCCGGAGCGCCGGTGACGCGGTGACCGGGACCATCGGCGACGACGGTGCCGCTGCGATGCTGCTGTCGCTGCTCGGCTGACGCCGCATCCATCAGGAGTCACACCATGACCGATCCGCGCGCCTGGCGGCCCACCGGCCTCGCGTGGGCACGGGGCGGCGTCGCCCTGGAGTGGCTTTCACCGGCCGGAGACGTGCGCGCCAGCGACCTGCACCTCGGCGCGCGTCTATCGCTGGAGGTCGGACAGGACCGACGCTGCACCGGCCTCTGGTGGGCCGGGCGCCGCGTCCCCTGCACCGCCCAGGCGCCGATCGTTCCCCAGGCCACGTCCGGGCAGTGCGACTCGTGCGCCGCCATCGCACGTTCGCGGTCGGTGGCGACCGACACCGCCCTCGACGACCCGCGCGAGTTCACCGTCTACCTGGCCCACCACGGGAGCGTTGTCAAGGTCGGGATCACCGCGACCGAGCGCGGCCCGGCGCGGCTGCTGGAGCAGGGTGCCTTGTCCTCCGTGATCCTGTCGGCAGGGACTCTGTTGTCGGCCCGGCGGTGCGAGGCCCTGCTCACGGCGGCGCTCGGCCTGCCCCAGCAGGTCCGCACCGCCCGCAAGCGAGCTGCGCGGTTCGCGCCGGAGCCTGCGGCGAGGCGCGCGGAGGAGCTGTCGGCGCTCGCCGACCGAGCTGGCCGCCTGGACTGGCCGGACGGCCAGATCCGAGCGACCGCGGAGCCTGTCGACCATACGGGCACATACGGGCTGGCGCCCGCGGGGATCACACCCGAACATCAGGTCGCCCCTTTGCTGCCAGGTACCACGATCGGTGGCGAGGTCAGGTGCCGCATCGGGCGGGATCTCTATCTCGCGACGTCCGCAGGGTCGGTGCTGGTGGACACGGGACTGCTCGAAGGGTGGGCCCTGAGCCGCGCTGACGGCGACACGCAGTTCACGGCGGCCACGTCACCTGTTCCCGAGCCCGCCGCGACGGAGGACCAGCACGAGGCCCTCTTCTGACCGGCGTCCGGAGCGGCTCCGCTTCTACCCGGTGCTGAACGGGACTACGCGACGCGGATCGCGTGCGACCACCACGGCCGGGCTCGGCGCCGGTCACGAATGACGCGTCGTCGGAGGCCAGGTGCGCGGGGTCCCCGATGCCCCCCCGACTCAGGCGCCGGGCAGCGTCCCCGCCACCGCCCCGATCGCCCGCCGCGCGTAGGCCCGCGCCTCCTCCCGCGACGGCGCCGCGGTCAGCCCGAGCAGCCGCCTGCGGTGCGCCTCACCGAGCAGCAGCGTGTAGAGCATCTCGCCGCGCTCGCTCGCCGCGGCCCCGTGCTCGACCTCGAGCCCCGCGGTCAGCACCGCGATCGACCGCGCCGGACCCTTGGCGTAGAAGTCGGCCGCGAGCTGCGGGTGCCGCAGCGACTCGGCGACGACGAGGCGGTGGAGCGTGACGGCGTCGTCGCCGTGCAGGATGTGCACCATCCGGGTGGCCAGCTCCTCGAGGTCCTCGCCGTCGCGGACCGGGGGGCGTTCGTGGACGTGCAGCCGGTCGACGGCGGCGAAGAACAGGCCGGTCTTGTCGGTGAAGTGCCGGTAGACGGTGCGCTTGGTGGCGCCCACCGCCGCGGCGACGGCCTCGATCGTCGTGCCGCTGAACCCGTGCTCGGCGAACAGGCGCACGGCGGCCGCGAGGATCTCCTCGCGCCGCGCCTCGACGTCCTCCCGGCGCGGGCGCCCGGGCCCGCGCCGGGGCTCCGTGGCGGCCCGCCGTGTGGCGTTCGTCTCTGACCCCTCCGTCGTCACGCCCGTAATGATACGTTGCCGTTTCATTGATGGCACGACTCATCGAGACGGAGGACGACCGATGGCCGGCGAACGACTGGTGCACGTGGCCTTCAGCGACGACTGGGAGGCGTGCGAGCGCTTCGGCGAGTACGACGTCGCGACGCGCAGCACGCTCCTCGACGACACCGGGTTCATCCATGCCGCCACCGCCGACACCCTGCAGGCGGTGCTCGACGGTGTCTACGGCGACGCGTCCGAACCCCTCGTGCTCGCCGTGATCGACGAAGCGGCGCTCGCTGACCAGGGGATCGAGGTCCGGTGGGAGCCGGGCGCAGGGCCGGGCGGCACGGCGGCGCCCCGCATCGAGGGCGCCCTCCAGATGGACCGCGTCACCGTGCCCGCCGTCCTGCCGCTGCGGCGCGGACCCGAGGGGTGGGTCGCCCCGGAGCTCGACGAGTGGGGCGTGCGCCGGACGGCGCCGACCGGCATGGCGGCGGCCGATGGTCGATCGGGCACCGTCTAGAGGACTGCCGTAGACTCGCTGTATGACCCCCTCCGAAGTGCGTGTGTCGATCGCCCAGCTGGCTGCCGGGCAGTGAGGGCTGGTCACGGCTGCTCAGGCGAGCGCCGCCGGTGCCACTCGCATGTTGCTCACGCGGATGGCCGAGAGGGGTGAGCTCGAGCGCGTGACCTACGGCATCTATGGGGTGCCCGCTGCGCTGGCGGACGAGCACCTGGAGAAGCGAGCTCTCTGGCTGTCGCTCGATCCGGCGAGGACCGCTGAGGAGCGGCTCGTTCGTCGGCACGAGGCGGGGGTGCTCTCGCATGCGACGGCAGCAGCTCTGCATCAGATCGGGGACATCGTGGACGCTCGTGTCGAGATCACGACACCTCGTAGGCAGCAGTCGCGACGGCCGGAGCTGCGGCTGCACCGGGCAGCGCTGGGCCCGGACGAGGTGATCTCCGTGGGCGGGCTCCCGACGACCACTGTGTCGAGAACGATCGCCGACCTCGTCGCTGCAGGGCATGACCGCGATCACGTCGCCACCGCCCTTGCTGACGCTCTGCGTCAGGACCTCGCCACACGCGATCAGATCGGCGCAGCGCTCGAGCGGCGCCTCGGTGCGGACCAGGCCGACGAGGTGTTCGCCGAGCTGCTGACCGTTGCCGGCCTCGGCGAGGCGGGCCAGGAGCGCGCAGTGCTGGATTCCCCGATCGTGCGTCGGGCGATCGAGAACGTCGTCCACCAGCTCGGACAGGCCGTGCACTCCGAGGGGCCCCGCGATCTCGCATGGCTTCTTCCCCGAGCCTCGCCGCCCATCGAGGTCGGCGCGACGGGGCCGGAACGCGACGAAGCCTTCGATGACGAGCAAGCGAACGAAGCGCGGTGACGACCGAGAAGCGGTACCGCAGCGCCATCGCGATGTGGAACGGGGTGCGTGCTCGGGCCCGTGCCGCCGCCAAGGAGTCGGGTCGAACCGTGACGAGGACCCCGCGGGAGGGCAGGACGGTCGTGCGCATACGTTCTCCTGAGGTTCCGGTGGGCGCCGGTCGGCCGGGCGTGCCACCACCCGGCCCCGCGCCGCTTACAGTTGGACCATGCCCGCCACCATGAAGGACGTGGCGACCCGGGCCGGGGTGTCGCTGAAGACCGTCTCACGGGTAGTCAACCGGGAGCCCCACATCCGCCCCGAGACCATGGCGCGGGTCGAGGCGGCCATCGCCGAGCTGGGCTGGGTGCCCAACCCGAGCGCCCGCAACCTCCGGACCGGTCGTACGGGCACCATCGGCATCGTCGTGGCCGAGCTGCGCCGCCCGTACCTCGCGATGCTCGTCGAGGCGCTCGTGCACGAGGCCGAGCGGCTGGGCCTCACGGCGACGGTCGAGCCCACGCACCGCCGCCCGCGGCGCATCTCGGAGGTGCTGGGGGAGCGCGGCCACCTGTACGACGGCGTGCTGCTGATCGACCCCGAGGACCTCGAGCCGGTCACGTGGGACCAGGCGCAGCAGCCCGTGGTGGTGATCCAGGGCGGCAGCTGGCAGGCCCCGGTCGACCGCGTCGACGAGGACGTCGTCGAGGCCGCGGGGCTGGTGGCCCGGCACCTCGGCGTCATGGGCCGGACGCGGCCCGTGCTGCTGGGGCCCGACCGCGCCCGCACGGAGACCGACAGGGAGAACCTGTCCGCGGCGCTCCGGGCCGCGCTCTCGGCGGTCGGCATCGAGGCGGGCGCCGTACCGCGGGTGTCGCTGGGCGGTGTCGGCGACCGGCGCGCGGGCGCCGCGGCGGCGGCCGCGGCCCTGGAGGTGCGCCCCGACCTCGACGCCCTGCTGTGCGTGAACGACGAGGTGGCGATCGGCGCGCTGTCCTGCCTGGTCGAGCGCGGCGTGGCCGTGCCGGACGACGTGGCGATCATCGGCTACGACAACCTGGCCGACGGGCAGTTCTCCACGCCGACGCTCACCACGATCGACCCGTCGCCCGCGGGCCTGGCGCGTGCGGCCCTCGAGCTGCTCACGGAACGGCTGCGGGGCGGCGCGCCCGCCGCGGCCCGGCAGGTCACCGTGCCGGTCACGCTGGTGCGCCGCGAGTCGACGATGGGGATGCCGTGAACAGCGACACCACCCGCCGCCCCACCCTGGAGGACGTCGCGCGGCTGGCCGGCGTGTCGGCGAAGACCGTCTCGAACGTCATGCTCGACCGGCCGAACGTCTCGGCGGCCACCCGCGCCACGGTGCGCGCCGCCGCCGCGACCGTGGGCTACCGGCCGAACCACGCCGGCCGCGGGCTGGCGTCGGGCCGCACGGGCCGCATCGCGGTGGTGGTGCCCAACCTCTTCCAGCCCTACTTCGCCGAGATGGCGGAACGCCTCATCCTCGCTCTCGAGGACGAGGGCCTCACCACGACGCTGCGTGTCGCGGGCGACGTGCACGCGGAGCTGGCGGCCGTCATCGGGTCGTCCACGCGCGACGCCGACGGCGTCGTCATCTGCCCCGCCCACTTCCGCGCGGCGGCGCTCGGCGGCCGGGCGCTCGACCGGCCCGTCGTCCAGGTCGGCGGCCCCGCCACCGACTCCCTGGACTGCGTGATCATGGGCGAGTACGCCGGGGCCAACGCCGTCACCCGCCACCTGCTGGACACGGGCCGACGCCGCCTCGCGATCATCTGGAACGGCCTGAGCACCGAGAGCGGGCGCTACGCCGGGGTGGTCGACGCCCTCGCCGAGCGGGGGATCGACCCCGACCCGGCGCTGTTCGCCGTCGGCTCGGACTGGGACCGGCGGGAGTCCGGGTACGAGGCCATGGTCGGGCTGCTGCGGACCGGCGTCGAGTTCGACGCCGCGGTGTGCGCGAACGACGCGACGGCGATCGGCGTCGTGCGCGCGCTGCGCTCCCACGGCCGCCGGGTCCCTGACGACGTCGCCGTCACCGGCTTCGACAACACGGACGAGAGCGAGTTCGCGAGCCCACCGCTGACCTCGGTGAGCCCGGACCCGGAGGCGATGGTCTCGGCCGCCGTCCGCATGCTCGTCGACCGGCTCGACGGGTACGACGGGCCGGCGCGCTCCGTGCGGACGGGGGCCGAGCTGATGATCCGGAAGTCGTCAGGACCGGCGTCCTGAGACGTCAGGATCCCACGCGGACGGTGACCAGCGACCAGGCGGGGACCGGGATCGCGGCCCGGCCGTCGGTGAGCTCCGCCGTGGTCTCGACGGGCTCGACCGGGGAGGCCTCGAACGGGCGCCCGACGTCGGGGGCGCCACCGGCAAGCGTCGTGACGGTGACCGGCAGCGTGCCGGACGCGCCGTCGACCGTCAGGTGCGCGGTCCGGTCCTCGTCGGCGAGGCCGACGAGGGTGACGTGGGTGCTGCCGTCGGGCCCGCTGGTGGCACCGGCCACGAGGTCGGGCCAGGGGCGCAGGTCGTCCTCGTGGTCGTGCACGAGCGCGCCGTCGAGCCACACCCGGATGCGCGCCCCGTCCACCGTGACGCGGACGTGCAGGGGCTCGTCGGTACGGACGCCCTCGAACGGGTGCGGCCCGTCCACCTCGTTGCCGATGCCGTCGTCGCGCCGGGCCAGGACGAGCGACTCGTTGCGCCAGCCTCCGACCTGGAACTCGTGCACGGTCTCGCCGTCCGCCCCGCCGAACCCGACGACGAAGCCCTCGGCGCCGTCGGTCCGGGTGGCGATCAGCTCGAGCTCGGTGCCGTCCGCCGCCAGCGTCGCCGTGTCCTCGGGGCCGACGAGCTGGTCCGGGTGCGTCGTGCCGCCCACCCGGATCGCGCTGAACCGGGTCGTCGAACCGGCGGAGCGGAACGTGACCCGCTGCATCGCGGGCGGCGACTGCGGTCGGTCGGTGTGCCCCGTGACCGCGCAGCCGAGCACCTGCTCGCCGCGAACCTGCGCCATCATCCGCTGCACGTGGTAGCTCGGGCTCGGCCGCACCTCGTCGTCGGTGAAGTAGACGAGGTCGGGCAGCCACTGGGTGCTGCCGACGCGCGCGAGCAGCGGCGCGTACGACGACAGGCGCACCACGTCCGAGCTCCGCTCGACGGCGGTCATGTACGCGGCCTCGGCGAGCGCCGAGCGCATCGTGGAGGTGTGGGCGGCCCACTCGCCGAGGTAGACGGCGGGCCCGGACCGGTCGTAGTGGTCGAAGCGGTCCAGGTGCTGCAGGAGCCACCGCGGGGAGCGGTAGCTGTGCTCGTCGACCATCGGCACCCCGAGGCGGCGGGCCAGCTCCCACCCGGCGTCGTAGTCCGGGCCGTAGGGCTTGGGGCCGAGCGTGCCGATGACGGTGACGTCCGGGTACGCCTCCCGCACGGCCGCGAAGAGCTGCCCGAAGCGGTCGGCGAACTGCGCGTCGACGACGTCCTCGTTGCCGAGGCCCAGGTAGCGCAGCCCGAACGGCTCGGGGTGGCCGGCCGCGGCCCTGACGGCGCCCCAGCGGGTCTCGGGGCTGCCGTTGGCGTACTCGACGAGGTCGAGCACGTCCTGGATGTACTGCGGCATGCGCTGCTGCGGGATCGCCTGCGGACCGCCGGGCACGTTCTGGCAGCACACGCCCGCGGCCACGACGGGCATCGGCGTGGCCCCGAGCTCCTCGCAGAGCAGGAAGTACTCGTGGTACCCGATCGCCATCGACTGGTGGTAGCCCCACGTGTTGGGCATGGGCAGGCGGTCCTCGCGAGGCCCGACGGTGCGCTTCCAGTGGTAGATGTTGTCGAGGCCGTAGCCGTGGGCGACGCAGCCTCCGGGGAACCGGACGAACGCGGGGCGCAGCGCGCGCAGCGTCTCCACCAGGTCGGGGCGGAACAGGCGGGCGCGGCCCTGCGGGTCGACGGGGCGCAGCTCGACGAGGTCGACGTCGACGGCGCCCTCACCGACCCCGATGGTCAGGGTGGCGCGGGCCGTCTCGGCGCTGGTCAGGTCCACCTCGACCCAGCGCCAGTCGTCGTCGGCGACGGGGATCTCGACCCGGGCGAGGGCACCGCCGTCGGCAGTGGTGAGGGACGCGTGCGCGGTGGCCGACGGCGTCGCCCGGCGGACGGCGAGCCGGAGCCGGGAGGTGCCCGCGGGCACGAGCATGCCGTCGGGGTCGTAGCCCCGGTTGGTCAGCCGCGACCCTGCGGTGAGGCGGACATGGGTGGCGTTGGCGGCTGAGACGGGCCGGTCGCTGCGGACCTGGACGCCCTCGGTGGGCTCCCAGCCGGTCAGCGGGCCCCAGCCGGGCCGGTCGGCGGGCGTGGCCTCGAAGTCGCCGTTGCGGACGAGGTCGGCGTTGAGCCCCCCGTCCAGCGCGTAGTTGATGTCCTCGAGGAACAGGCCCCACAGGTCCTGGCTCACCCGGGTCCCGGTGGGCTGCTGCACGTGGATCGCGACGTCGTTCGGGCTGGTGGTCATCGGTTCGCACCCTTCCTCGGGGTTCGGGCCGCCCCGGCGCGCCGCTCCCTCGCGCCGTCGCCGGGTTGTCGCAGGCCAACGTACAGCGTTGTCACGTCCTCGTCGACAACCATTGACAACGCTGAACCAAGTCCGCGATCATCGGTGGCGCTCGGGCACGACGACGGCGGGTCACCGAGGATCCGCCCGGCTCACGAGCACGACATCCGGAGGTCTCGATGAAGAGCAGGACACGCCTCGTCGGCTTCGTGCTGGCGACCGGAGCACTCCTCCTCGCCGGCTGCAGCGGCGGGGGCGGCGGCAAGGACGCCGCGGACGGGACGATCGACATCCTCGTCGTCAAGCACGGGCTGACCGGCCCGATGGCTGACATGGCCTGGGTCGAGGAGCTCGAGAAGAAGGCCGGCGTGACGATCCGCTGGGAGGAGGTCTCGGCCGACTGGAGCCAGAAGAAGGCCACGATGCTCGCGGCGGGCGAGGTGCCCGACCTCGTCGTGGGCGGGAACGCGATCACCAACGCCGACCTCGCCACCTACTCGTCCCTGTTCGAGGACCTGTCCGACGACATGGACGCCCTGCCCAACGTGCAGGGCATGCTCGACTCGCACGCCGAGCTGGCGGCCATGGCCACGCGGTCGACCGGCGAGGTCTACGCGCTGCCCAGCTACCGGCGCTACTGGCCGGAGACCATCTCGCGCCAGTACATCAACCAGGACTGGCTCGACACCCTCGGCCTCGAGATGCCGACCACCTGGGACGAGCTCTTCGACGTGCTCGTCGCCTTCAAGGAGCAGGACGCCAACGGCGACGGCGACCCCGACGACGAGATCCCCTGGGACTGGAACCCCGTCGACCCCGCGGGCTTCGCGGCAGGGCAGCCCACCATGCTGCTCGGCGGGCTCGGCCTGCCGACCACCTACGGCGGCGGCCAGGGGTACGTCGTCGAGGACGGCAAGGTGCTCAACTTCCTCGTCGACGAGCGGTACCGCCAGGTCATCGAGTTCACGCACCGCGCGTACGAGGCCGGGCTCATCAGCAAGCAGGTGATGACCCAGGACTACTCGGCCTTCCAGTCGGTCGGCCGTGGCGACGGCGACGTCGCGAAGGTCGGCTTCAGCTGGGGCTGGACGGCCTCGGACCGGTTCGGCGCGCAGCTCGCCGACCAGTACACGTCGATGGCGCCCCTCCGGGCGGAGGCCGGGCAGTCGACGCCCGTCACCTGGAACTACGACACCGAGAACTTCAGCCCCAACCACATCGTCATGTCGGCGAGCACCGCCGACAAGGACGGGGCGCTCGCGGTGATCGACGCCTTCTACGACCCGGAGATCTCCGTCCAGGTGCTCTGGGGCGACCTGGGCGAGAACGTGGAGCGCGACGGCGACGGGTACACGGTGCTGCCGCCCGCCGACGGGAAGAGCGACCCCTCGACGTGGAAGTGGACGACGACGCTCGCCGACGCCGGGCCGCACTGGATCCGGGACGACATCGACGTCGAGCCGCCCGCCGACCTCGCCGAGGCCGTCGAGCAGTCGGAGCCGCTGCGCGAGGCGCTCGGGAACGTCGACCCCGACACGGACATCTACCCCTTCAAGTACGTGAACATCTCCACCGAGGACCAGAGCACCATCACGCTCAACGACACCACGGTGCTCAACCTCGCGATGACGGCGTTCGGACGGTGGGTCACCGAGGGCGGCGTCGAGGAGGAGTGGGACGACTACGTGGCGCAGCTCGAGGGCGCGGGCCTGCCGCAGAACGTCGAGATCTACCAGCGCTACTACGACGAGTACCAGGCGAGCCGGTCATGACGCTCCTGCGAGAGCGGACCGAGCAGGCGGGCGCCGCGGCCACCGGTCGCGGCGCGCCGCCCGGCCCGGGCGGGCGCCTGCGCCGGCACCTCGGGCGGTACTGGCAGCTGTGGGTGCTGCTGCTGCCCGCGATCGGGTTCACCGCCGTGTTCGCGTACGTGCCGATGTACGGCATCCAGCTCGCCTTCCGGGAGTTCGACTTCCAGGCGGGGCTCACCGGTGGCGAGTGGGTGGGGCTGAAGTACTTCGAGGTGTTCTTCAGCAGCCCCATGTTCGGCACGGTGCTGCGCAACACGCTGACGATCAGCATCACGACCCTCGTCGTCGGGTTCCTCGCGCCGATCGCCCTCGCGCTGATCATCAACCAGATCGTCAACGCGACGCGGAAGCGCTTCATGCAGACCGCGACCTACCTGCCCCACTTCATCTCGATCGTCGTCGTGGTCGGCATGCTCCAGGTGCTCCTCAACCCCTCGAACGGCACCGTCACACGCCTGTTCAGCGGGGTGGGGCTCGACCTCGACCTGCTCGGCGACCCCGACCTGTTCGTCCCGGTCTACGTGATCTCCGAGGTGTGGCAGCACTGCGGCTGGAACTCGATCATCTACCTCGCCGCGCTCGCCTCGGTCGACACGCAGCTCTACGAGGCGGCGCGGATCGACGGCGCCAACCGGCTGCACCTGATCCGGCACGTCGACATCCCGGCCCTCGTGCCCACGATGATCATCCTGTTCATCCTCACGATGGGCGGCGTGCTCTCGACCGGCTTCGAGAAGGTCTGGCTGATGCAGAACGCGCTGAACCTGCCGGTGAGCGAGGTGATCGCGACCTACACCTACCGGATCGGCATCCTCGGCAACCAGTTCAGCCTCGGGACGGCGATCGGGTTGTTCAACACGGTCATCAACTTCCTCTTCCTGGTCGTCACGAACTGGCTGGCCAAGAAGTTCGCCGACACGAGCCTGTGGTGAGGTCCATGACACGACTGTCCGCGCTCCGCGCCCGCACACCCGGCGACATCGCCTTCTCGGTGCTCCTCGCCGTCGTCTGCGCCGTCATCCTGTTCGTGACGATCTACCCGGTCTGGTTCGTCGCGGTCGCCTCGATCAGCGAGCCGCGCCTCGTCGCCACCGGCCAGGTGACCTTCCTGCCGCAGAACGTGAGCCTGTTCGGCTACGAGCAGATCTTCGCCGACGACCGGATCTGGACGGGTTACCGCAACACGGTGATCTACACGGTGGTCGGCACCGCGCTCAACATGCTCGTGACGATGCCTGCGGCCTTCGCCCTGTCGCGCCGCGAGTTCCGGCCCCGGCGCGTGCTCATGCTGTTCTTCGCGTTCACGATGTTCTTCAGCGGCGGCCTCATCCCGCAGTACCTGCTGTACCGCGACATCGGGCTGCTGGACAACTGGCTGGTGTTCATCCTGCCGACCGCCCTGAACGTGTACAACCTCATCATCGCGCGGGCGTTCTTCGAGAACACGCTGCCGGAGGAGCTCTTCGAGGCCGCGACCCTCGACGGGGTCGACTACTTCCGGTACTTCCTGAACATCGCGCTCCCGCTGTCCAAGGCGATCCTCTCGGTCATCGCGCTCTACTACCTCGTGCAGCACTGGAACGACTTCTTCACGGGCCTCATCTTCGTCCGCGACTACGAGCTCCAGCCGCTGCAGATCGTGCTGCGTGACATCCTGCTGTCCAACCAGGCGTTCGCCGGCGGGGCGGGCGGCGCGGGCGGCTCGGGTGGCGCGTACGGCCAGGACTTCGCCGACCAGATCAAGTACGGCGTCATCATCGTCTCCACGCTGCCCGTGCTCCTGCTGTACCCCTTCCTGCAGAAGTACTTCGAGAAGGGCGTCATGATCGGGTCGGTGAAGGGATGATCAACCGGCTCGTCGCCCTGCACACCCACGTCGGCACCTGGGGCTGGCGCCTGCTGAAGCTCCATCTCCTCTGGCTGCTGCACACCCTGCGCGGCGGCATCGTCCTCGGCGTCTTCCCCGCCACCGCGGCGGTGCACGAGGTGCTGCGGCACGACCTGATGAGCGACGACGTCGCCGAACGACGCGGTCTGCGGGCGGAGGTCGACGCCGCCTGGCGGGCCAACCTGCGCGGCGCGAACGTGCTCGGCTACACGCTCACCGCGCTCTGGGCCGTACTCCTGGCCGAGCGCCACGTGCTCGCCGGCGCGGGCAGCGGCCTCGCCGGGGCGGCCGGGAGCCTGCTGTGGTTCGCGGCGGCCTTCCTCGCCGTCGCCACGGCGCTGGTCTGGCCGCTGGCCGCGCACTATGCCGAGGGGCCGCTGCAGCCCCTGCGCCGCGCCGCCACGCTCGTCGTCGCCCGGCCGGCGACCGCCCTGGTCACGGCGTGCGCCGGCGGCGCGATCCTCGCCGCCTACTACCTCGTGCCGGGCCTCGTCCCGGTGCTCGGCATGGCCGCGCCCGCGCTCGCGACCACGTACTGCCTGCGGCGCAGCGGCATCCTGCCTGCGCCCGCACCCTCGCCCGACCGCATGAAGGAGAGCACCGTATGACCACGACGACCACGCCGCCCGCCACCACCGGCCCGCCGCCCGAGGCAGCCTCCCCGTGGCACGTCGACGGCACCCGGCTGACGTGGCGCGGGGGCGGCGAGACGCTCGTCGTCGAACCGTGGGGGGCCGACAGCGCGCGCGTCCGGTCGGCGCAGGGTGAGGTCGTCGACACCGACTGGGCCCTCCTGCCCGCCCCGGAGGCCGCCGACGCCCGCGTCGAGCTCGACGGCGGCGTCGCAACCCTGGTGAACGGGCGTCTGCGCGTCGTCCTCACCGCGCACGACCACTACCACTGGCAGGGCGGTCAGCGTCGCTTCCGCTGCCACGTCAGCTTCCAGGACGCCGACGGCCGCGAGCTCCTGGCCGAGCGCGAGTCCGGCGGCGCCCTCGCGCTGCGCGCCCGCCGGTACGACGCACACCCCGCGGGGGGCTGGCGGACGTCGCTCCTCCTCGAGAGCCCAGCGGACGAGAAGCTCGTCGGGATGGGCCTGTACCAGCAGGACCACATCGACCTCAAGGGCTGCACCCTCGAGCTCGCCCACCGCAACTCCCAGGCCAGCGTGCCGTTCGTCGTCTCCAGCGCCGGGTACGGGATGCTCTGGCACACGCCCGCCGTCGGACGCGCGACCTTCGGCCGCAACGGCACCGAGTGGACGGCCGAGGCCGCGCCCCAGATCGACTACTGGGTCACGGCAGGCGACACCCCGGCGCAGATCAGCCGCGCGTACGCCGACGCCACCGGCCACGCCCCCGTGATGCCGGAGCGCGGGCTCGGCTACTGGCAGTGCAAGCTGCGCTACTCCTCCCAGGAGGAGCTGCTCGAGGTCGCGCGCGAGCACCGGCGCCGCGACCTGCCGCTCGACGTCATCGTCGCCGACTTCTTCCACTGGCCCCGGATGGGCGACTTCCGGTTCGACGACGAGTTCTGGCCCGACCCCGCCGCGATGGTCGCCGAGCTGCGCGACCTGGGCGTCGAGCTCATGGTCAGCGTCTGGCCCCAGGTGGCGCTCACGTCCGAGAACTTCGACGAGATGTCCCGCCAGGGCCTGCTCGTGGCCACCAACCAGGGCATCGACGTGCAGATGTGGTTCGAGGGCCCCAGCCGGTTCGTCGACACCACGAACCCCCGGGCGCGCGCCTACCTCTGGGACAAGCTCCGCGCCGGGTACGCGCGGCACGGCATCCGGACCTTCTGGCTCGACGAGGCCGAGCCCGAGTTCGGCCAGTACGACTTCGGCGCCTACCGGTACGACGCCGGACCGGCGCTCGCGGTCACCAACATCTACCCGCAGACGTTCTCCCGCGCCGTCTTCGAGGGTCAGCAGGGCGACGGCGAGACCGAGATCGTCAACCTCGTGCGGTGCGCCTGGGCGGGCAGCCAGCGCTACGGGGCGCTCCTGTGGTCCGGCGACATCCACTCCTCGTGGACGGCGATGCGCCGGCAGATCACCGCGGGCATCCACGTGGGCGCGGCGGGCGTGCCGTGGTTCACGACCGACATCGGCGGGTTCGGCGGCGGGCGGACGGACGACCCGGCGTTCCAGGAGCTGCTGGTGCGCTGGTTCCAGATGGGCGCGTTCATGCCGGTGATGCGCATGCACGGCGACCGGGCGCCCCAGGTGCCGGTCGTGGCGGCGGACGGCAGCCGCCGTCTGCCGTCCGGCTCGGGGAACGAGCTGTGGAGCTTCGGCCCGGAGAACTACGAGATCCTCGCCCGCTACGTGCGGCTCCGCGAGCGCCTGCGCGACTACACGCGCGACGTCATGCGGGCCGCGCACGAGGACGGGCAGCCCGTGATGCGCGGGCTGTTCCACAACTTCCCGGACGACCCGCAGGCCTGGGACGTGGGGGACCAGTTCATGCACGGCCCGGACGTGCTGGTCGCGCCCGTGACCGAGCCGGGGGCGACGTCGCGCGCCGTCTACCTGCCGGAGGGGGCGCGCTGGACCGACCTGCACACGGGTGCCGTGCACGCGGGCGGGCAGTGGATCGAGGTAGACGCCCCGCGGCACCTCGTGCCGGTCTTCACGCGTGACGGCGCGTTGTCCGACCTGCAGGGTTACCTCGTGCCCTGAATACCCCTTCTTCTCTCGCCACCGCCGACCACCAGGAGAACCCATGGCCACGATCACCGCCGTCGTCAACCTCGACCTGCCCGGACCGACCATCTCCCGCCACGTCTACGGACACTTCGCCGAGCACCTCGGACGCTGCATCTACGGCGGCTTCTGGGTCGGGGAGGACTCCGACGTGCCGAACGTGCGCGGCATCCGGCGCGACGTCGTCGACGCGCTCCGCGCGATCGGCATCCCGAACCTGCGCTGGCCCGGCGGGTGCTTCGCCGACGACTACCACTGGGAGGACGGGATCGGGCCGCGCGACCAGCGGCCCCGCATGGTCAACTCGCACTGGGGCGACGTCGTCGAGGACAACTCGTTCGGCACCCACGAGTTCATGGACCTGTGCGAGCTGCTGGGCGCGGACGCCTACATCAGCGGCAACATCGGGTCGGGCTCGGTGCGCGAGATGAGCGACTGGATCGAGTACCTGACCCGGGCGGACGACTCGCCCATGGCGACGCTGCGGCGGGCCAACGGCCGGGACGAGCCCTGGAAGGTGCCGTTCTGGGGGCTGGGCAACGAGGCGTGGGGCTGCGGCGGCAACCTGCGGGTCGAGCAGTTCGCGTCGCTCGCCCGCCAGTACGCCACGTACACCCGCGACCACGCCGACAACCGCGTGTACCGGATCGCCGCCGGCGCGCACGAGGACGACTACCACTGGACCGAGACCCTGATGCGGTCCTTCGACCCGCTCGACCAGGACGACCGCCCGGCCACGCCGTTCCAGGCGGTGTCCCTGCACTACTACACGCGCACCGGGTCCTGGGCCGAGAAGGGCAGGGCGACCGAGTTCAGCACGGACGAGTGGTATCTCGCCCTGAGCCGCGCGTCCTGGATGGAGGAGCTGGTCGCCCGGCACTCGACCGTCATGGACCGGTACGACCCGGCGAAGAAGGTCGGGCTCGTCGTCGACGAGTGGGGCACCTGGTGGGACGTCGAACCGGGCACCAACCCCGGCTTCCTGTACCAGCAGAACACGCTCCGCGACGCGCTCGTGGCTTCCGTGCACTTCGACGCGTTCCACCGCCACGCCGACCGGGTCGTCATGGCCAACATCGCCCAGACCGTCAACGTGCTGCAGGCGATGGTCCTCACCGATCCCGAGTCGGGCGCGCTCGTGCTCACGCCCACGTACCACGTGTTCGAGATGAACCGGGGGCACCACGACGCCGCCGCGCTGGACGTGCACCTCAAGGGCGCGCCGGAGAAGGAGGTCGGCGGGCGCACGCTGGGGCTCGTCTCGGCGTCGGCGTCGACCCGCGGGGACTCGGCGCTGGTGTCGCTGTCGAACCTCGACGCGGAGACCGCGCACACGGTGACCCTCGACCTCCGCGGGCGGGACGTGGCGGGTCACCGGGCGCGGGTCCTCACCTCGCCGGAGCTCGCGGCGCACAACACGGCGTCCGCACCCGAGACGGTCGCCCCGCGCGACCACGACGGCGTCCGGCTCCGCGACGGGCGCCTGGAGATCGACCTGCCGGCCCATTCGTACGTGACGCTGGAGCTGACCCTGTCCCCGGCGCCAAGCCAACCGCTTGTGCCGAGGTAGTCACTTGGCGAGGTAGTCATCTGGCGAGGTAGTCACTGGGCGAGGTAGTCACGTAGTGCGCGTTGCGCGACTACCTCGCCAGGCGACTACCTCGCCACGTGACTACCTCGGCCCGGTCGGGGCGGGCGCCTGCCCGGGCGGCGTGGTCGAGGTCAGGCGCGCGGGCAGACCTTGACGTTGTTCGAGTAGAGGATGCCTTCGTCGCCGACGTAGTTCTCGTCCTGCCACGCGAGGCTCACCTTCGCGCGAATGCGTACCTGCTCAGAGGACTTGCAGGCCCACGAGGGGGTGCGTGCGACGTCCTGGACCGGCTCCCAGGGCTCGTTGTAGGGGTAGGACTCCGCGACGGTCCACCAGATACCGTCCCGCAGGATCTCGAGGTACACCGCGTCGACCCGGACGTCGTAGTCGCCGCCGCCCTCGCTGTCGGTCACCCGCGCGTGGGCGTTGAACACCCCGGGCTTCGTCATCTCGACGTTGGCGCAGCGGATGACCTCCTCACCCACGCAGGTGTGCGCGATCTGCTGGGCTGCCGCCGCCGGCGAGGCGATGAGCATGCTCGCGCCCAGCGCGATGCCGAAGGCGGCCGTCAGGACGCGCTTGGTCTGTCCGTTCTTTCGCATGACGGCAGTCAAACTCGGCGTGGCGGCGCGAGGTTGCAGGATCCTGCAGATCGCCCGGTCGGCTGACTACCTCGCCAACTGACTACCTCGCCAACTGACTACCTCGGCGAGGGGGTGGACAACGTTTGTCATAGCCTGTGCGGATGGAGTTGAGTCGCAGGCCGCCGGGGTTGGTCGACGTCGCGGCGAAGGCGGGGGTCAGCGTCTCGACGGTGTCGCGGGTACTCACCGGGCGGACGCCGGTCAGCGAGAAGCTGCGCACGAAGGTGCAGGCGGCGGTCGACGAGCTCGGGTACCGGCCGAACGCCGCCGCGCAGACCCTTGTCAGCGGCAGGCGGTCGGCGATCGGGGTGTTCGCCCGCAACACGGCGCGCTTCGGGTACGCGGCGACCCTGCAGGGCATCGAGGAGGCCGCCCGTGCCGCCGGCTACGTCGTGATGATCACCGTGGTCGAGTCCGGCCGGCCGGACGACATCGCCCGCGCCGTGGACATGACGCTCTCCCAGGCGCTCGCCGGTGCGATCGTCATCGAGTTCGACGCGGTCGGCGTCGCCACGCTCGAGGCGTTGCCCGACGTCGTCCCCGTGGTCGCCGCCGCGGGCGCCCGGCGTGAGCCGGGGCCCCGGCCGCACGCGTTCCTGGACGACGAGGCGGGCGGGCGGGCCGCCACCGAGTACCTGCTCGGCCTCGGCCACCGGACGGTGCACCACATCGCGATCCCGGCCACCCGGGAGCGCAGCGGGCGCGAGTGGGGGTGGCGCACCGCGCTCGAGGCGGCGGGCGCCCCGGTCCCGGACGTGGTGTCCGCGGAGTACTCGCCGACGTCGGGGTACGACGCCGCGCAGCGGCTGCTCGAGCAGGACGGTGTGACCGCGATCCTCTGCGGCAACGACGAGCTCGCGATCGGCGCCGCCCGCGCGCTGTCGGAGCGAGGGCTGCGGATCCCGCAGGACGTCGCCGTCGTCGGGTTCGACGACCAGCCGTTCGCCGAGATGTGGGTGCCCGCGCTGACGACCGTGGCGCAGGACTTCACCGATCTCGGACGCCGCACCTTCGGCCTGCTGGAGGAGTGGCTGCGCGCCGGCGAGCGCCCGGCGGACTCCGCGGTGCTGCCGTCGCTCGTGGTCCGGGGGAGCACCGCCGCCCGGGAGTGACCGGGACCGGCCCGCGCGCGGCGTCGCGCACCGCCTTCTGACCAACGTTTGCAGAATCGCGCGACGGCACGCTACGGTCTGACCAACGTTTTCAGAACCGGGTCCCGGACCCAGCTCGAAAGGCAACGACGCTTGAGCACTCCTGTGACGCGCGAACGCGCCGAGTCCCGCGACGAGGTCGCCTGGCCCGAGGTGGTCCGGCTCGCCGCGGGCGGCGTCGCACTGATCCTCGCCGTCCCGCGCGACTCCCTTCCGCACGTCGTCCACTGGGGCCCCGACCCCGGCCCTCTGTCGGACGACGAGCTCCGGGCCGTCGCCGCGGCGGCCGTCCCGCCGCGCGCCACCAACGGCGTGGACTCCGCGGTCGTCGTGTCGGTCCTGCCGGAGGCACGCACCGGCTGGACGGGTACCCCGGGGCTGTCCGGGCACCGGGCCGGCGCCGGCTGGTCGCCGTGGCTCCGGCCCCAGCGGGTCGACGTCGTCGCCGAGCCCGGGGGAGGGGGCCGCGTCGACGTCCTTGCCGCCGATCCGCAGGCGGGCCTGCAGGTCGGTGTCCTCGTCGAGATGCTGCCGACGGGCGTCGTGCGGATGCAGGCGCACGTGACGAACACCGGGCCCGGCCCGTACGCCGTCGAGCGGCTCGACCTCGCGCTGCCGGTCCCGACCCGCGCCGACGGCCTGTGGGACCTCGCCGGACGATGGGCCAAGGAGCGGGTCGTCCAGCACCGCCCGTTCACCGTCGGCACGCACCTGCGCGAGGGGCGCCACGGCCGCACCGGCGCCGACGCCGCGACCCTGCTCGTCGCGGGCACCCCCGACCTCGGGTTCGCCGAGGGGGAGGCCTGGGGCCTGCACGTGGCGTTCAGCGGGAACCACCGCGTCGCCGCCGAGCGGGTCTTCTCCGGCGAGCGCCACCTGCTCGGCGGCGAGCTCCTGCTGCCGGGCGAGGTCGAGCTCCAGGAGGGCGAGACGTACCGGTCGCCGAAGCTGTTCGCCGTGTACGGTGCGGGCCTCGACGGGATGGCTGCCCGCCTGCACAGCCACCTGCGCGCCCGGCCGCACCACCCCCGCACGCCGCGCCCCGTGGTGATGAACGTGTGGGAGGCCGTGTACTTCGACCACGACCTCCAGCGGCTGCTCGACCTCGCCGAGCTCGCGGCCGACGTCGGCGTCGAACGGTTCGTGCTCGACGACGGGTGGTTCAGCAGCCGCCGCGACGACACCTCGGGTCTGGGGGACTGGGTGGTCGCGGACGCCGTCTGGGGGCAGGGCCGGTTCCGGACGCTGGTCGACGCGGTCAAGGGCCGCGGCATGCAGTTCGGCCTGTGGCTCGAGCCCGAGATGGTCAACCTCGACTCCGACGTCGCCCGCGCGCACCCGGACTGGATCCTGCAGCTCCCCGGCCGGATGCCCGTCGACTTCCGCCACCAGCAGGTCCTGGACCTGTCGCACCCCGATGCGTTCGCCCACGTCCGGGACCAGATCCTGGCCCTGGTGCGCGAGTACGGCATCGACTACGTGAAGTGGGACCACAACCGCGACCTGATCGACGCCGGGTCCACCCGCACCGGCCGCGCCGGCGTGCACAGCCAGACCCTGGCGGCCTACCGCCTGCTCGACGAGATCCGGTCGGCCGCACCCGGCCTGGAGATCGAGTCGTGCTCGTCCGGCGGCGCGCGCATCGACCTGGAGATGATCGAGCACACCGACCGCGTGTGGGCCTCCGACTGCATCGACGCGCGCGAGCGCCAGCAGATCCAGCGCTGGACGGCGCAGCTCCTGCCGCCCGAGCTGGTCGGCAGCCACGTCGGCGCCGGGCGCGCCCACACCACCGGGCGGCAGCTCGACCTCGGCTTCCGTGCCGCCACGGCGCTGTTCGGCCACTTCGGCGTCGAGTGGGACCTGACCGACGCGACCCCCGCCGAACGGACGGAGCTCGCGGCCTGGATCCGGTTCTACAAGGAGGTCCGGTCCCTGATCCACACCGGCACCGTGGTGCGCCGCGACGTCGAGCACGGCGACCTGTGGGTGCACGGCGCCGTCGCGCCGGACCGGCGCGACGCGCTGTTCGCCGTGACGCTGCGCGAGCGCCACGTCACCTGGCCCGCCGGCCGGGTCCCGATCCCCGGCCTGCGCCGCGACCTCACCTACCGGGTCAGTGCCGCGGGCCCCGGTTCGGACGCGCCGTACGACGACCGCGTCCACCCCACGTGGTGGGCCACGGGCCTCGAGCTCAGCGGCGCGGTCCTGGCCGACGTCGGCGTGCACGTGCCGGCGCTCGACCCTGACCACTCGGCTCTCCTGCGGATCGAGGCGATGCCGCGATGACCTCCACAGCAGCCGCACCCCAGCGGCTCGTCCGCCGGTGGGGCGACCTGCCCGTCGCCGCCGTGTTCATCGCGCCCGCCGCGCTCGGCTTCCTCGCCTTCTACCTGGTGCCCGCGCTGCGCGGCATCTGGTTCAGCCTCACCGACCAGAACCTCGTGGGATCCGGCACCTTCATCGGGACGGCGAACTACCAGGAGATGTTCGCCGACCCGCTGTTCTGGAACGCGCTGAAGGTCACGGCCTGGTACGTCGTGATCAACATCGGCGTGCAGACCGTGCTCGCGGTGGGGATCGCCGTCCTCATGCACCGGCTGACCCGGTCGGCGCTGGTGCGCGGCATCATCCTGCTGCCGTACCTCGTGGCCAACGTCGTCGTCGCCCTGGTGTGGTTCTGGATGATGGACTACTCGACCGGGTTCATCAACGTCGCCCTCGACTGGGCCGGGCTGGACCGGGTCGCGTTCTTCGGCAACGAGGCGCTCGCGATCCCGACGATCGCCCTCATCAACGTGTGGCGGTACGTCGGCTACACGGCGCTGCTCGTCTTCGCGGGCCTGCAGACGATCCCCGGCCAGCTCTACGAGGCCGCCGCGCTGGACGGCGCCTCCGAGCCGCGGATGTTCTGGTCGATCACGCTGCCGCTGCTGCGGCCGGTGCTGGCCCTCGTGCTCGTCATCACCGTCGTCGGCTCGTTCCAGATCTTCGACACCGTGGCCGTGACGACCGAGGGCGGGCCGATCGACTCGACGCGGGTCATCTACTACTACATCTACCAGCAGGCGTTCGAACGCTTCGACCTCGGCTACGCCTCCGCGATGTCGGTCTTCCTGCTGGTCGCGCTCGCCGTCGTGGCCTACTTCCAGCTCAAGATCATGCGCTCGAACCAGTCGGACCTGGCCTGAGGAACCCTGATGACCACCATCACCACGCGCGACGACGACGTCGCAGCAGGCACCCGCGCGACCGACGAGGAACCGCCCCGCAGGCGGTCCCGGCGTCGGCGACCGAGCTGGGGCCGCGTGCTGGCCTGGGCGGCGCTCGGCGTCCTGCTGCTGGTCACGCTGTTCCCGTTCTACTGGATGCTGCGCACCGCGCTGTCGACGAACACGGCGCTGTACGGCAGCCCGGGCAGCCTGCTCCCGGTCGAGCCGACCTGGGGCGCGTTCGAACGGGTGCTCGGCACCGCGACGCCGCAGGAGGCCGCCGCGGAGGGCGGGACGACCGGGTCGATCGACTTCTGGCTCTACCTGCGCAACTCCGTCGTCGTCGCCACGGCGATCACGCTCGGGCAGGTCTTCTTCTCCAGCCTGGCCGCCTACGCGTTCGCGCGGCTGCGGTGGCCCGGCCGGGACGCGGTGTTCTTCCTCTTCCTCACCGCGCTCATGATCCCGCCGATCTTCGTGCAGCTGCCCAACTTCATCCTCGTGCGCGACCTGGGGCTGCTGAACACCCTGACCGGCATCGTGCTGCCGTTCTTCTTCATGACGCCGTTCGCGGTGTTCTTCATGCGCCAGTTCTTCCTCGGCATCAGCCGGGAGGTCGAGGAGTCGGCGCGGATCGACGGCGCGGGGCACGGCCGGATCTTCTTCCAGATCATCCTGCCGATGTCCAGCACGCCGCTGTTCACGCTCGGCCTGCTGACCTACGTCACGGCCTGGGGCGAGTACTTCTGGCCACTGCTGGTCGGGCGCGCGGACGAGTCGCGCGTGCTGACGGTGGCGCTGGGGATCTTCCGGTCGCAGACCCCGCAGACCGGCCCCGACTGGGCGGGACTCATGGCGGGCACGCTGATCGCGGCCCTGCCGGTGTTCGTCCTGTTCGTCGTCTTCGGACGCAAGCTCATCGACAACCTCGGCTACTCCGGCATCAAGTAGCCGGCATCACGCAACTGGCATCACGCAACTGGCATCACGACAGAGAGGTCTGCCATGAACCACCTGCCCCGACGGCGGCGCGCCCTCGCGCTGGCCGCCGTCCTGCCCGTGGCGCTCGCCGGGTGCGGCGCGTCCGGCGACACCGGCGCGTCCGGCGACTCGATCACGTACTGGCTGTGGGACACCAACCAGCAGCCCGCGTACGCACAGTGCGCCGCCGACTTCCAGGAGAAGACCGGCATCGAGGTCACCATCGAGCAGTACGGCTGGGCCGACTACTGGCAGGGCCTGACCACGGGTTTCGCCTCCAGCACCGCGCCCGACGTGTTCACCGACCACCTGTCCTACTTCCCCGAGCTCGCCGCGCAGGGCCAGCTGCTGGACCTCGGCGACCGGATCGAGGAGGACGGGCTCGACCTGTCGATCTACCAGGACGGCCTCGCCGACCTGTGGGTCGGGCAGGACGGCGGCCGCTACGGCCTGCCGAAGGACTTCGACACCGTCGGCCTGTTCTACAGCGAGGAGGCGGTGGCCGACGCCGGGTACACGCCCGAGCAGCTCGCCGAGCTCGAGTGGAACCCCGACGACGGCGGCACGTTCGAAGAGCTGGTCGCCGCGCTGACCGTGGACGAGGACGGCACCCGCGGCAACGAGCCCGGCTTCGACAAGGAGAACGTCGCCGTCTACGGTCTCGCCCTGAGCGGCAACGGCCTCAACGCGGCCGGCCAGCAGACCTGGGCGCCGTACGCCCTGAGCAACGACTGGTACTTCGGCGACACCACGCCGTGGACCACCGAGTGGAACTTCGACGACCCCCGGCTGGTCGAGACGCTGACCTGGTACAAGCACCTCATCGACGAGGGGTACGTGCCGTCGGTCGACATCGCGCTCAGCGAGCAGGACCCGCTGAACGGCTACCTCGCCGGCCGCTACGCCGCCGTCACCGACGGGAGCTGGATGAACAGCTCCTACCTCGGTCAGGACGACGTGCCGACGAAGGCCGCGCCGACCCCGATCGGGCCCGGCGGCGAGCGGGCGAGCCTCTTCAACGGCCTGTCCGACGGCATCTGGGCGGGCACCGACAACCCGGACGGCGCCTGGGAGTGGGTCAAGTACCTCGCCTCCGCCGACTGCCAGGACGTCATCGCCGAGTCCGCCGTCGTCTTCCCCGCGATCAAGACCTCCACGGAGAAGGCCGAGCAGGCCTTCGCCGACAAGGGCTGGGACGTGGACGCGTTCACCCGCCAGGTGGACGAGGGCACTACCGCCCTGCTGCCCATCGCCGACCACTGGTCGGAGACCAACGACACCGTCACCGCGGCCATCGAGGCGTTCCTCAAGGGAGCCCGCGGCCCGGAACAGCTCACCGAGGCCAACGACGCGGTGAACGCGTTGTTCGAGTGACGGAGCCCGTCCTGCTGTCCGCACGTCCGTCCGCACGTCACATCAGCACGTCACATCAGAAGGAGCGATGATGGTCCACCTGATCCCCGTCCGCCTGATCTCCGCCCGGCGAAGAGCTGCCACCCGCGCTGCGGCCGTGGCCGGCTGCCTGGCCCTCGGAGGGAGCCTGCTCGTGGCGACCGCCCCCACCAGCGCCTTCGGCGCCGACGCCGCCGAGCAGGTGCGCGTCGACTTCTCCGCCCCGACCGGCGCCGTCCACGGCGGCGCCACCGGCGTCCTGTACGGGCTGTCGGACCACGAGGTGCCCACGACCGCCGTCGTCGCCGGGGCGGCGCCCCGCACGGTGACGCAGATGCCCGAGGGCGGTCTGCAGCACCCGAACGGCGGCGCCCTGAGCGTCTCCGAGACGTTCTTCGCCTCGGGCGGCGCCGACATCTACATCAACATCCAGGACTACTACCCCAAGTGGGGGTACGCGAACGCCGAGGACCCGCCGAACACGTACCCGGGGCAGGCCGACTTCCTGGACAAGGTCCGCACCGTCGTCGAGCGCGTCGCCCGCGAGGCCGACCCTGACGAGCTCGACCGGTACGTGTTCACGCCCTTCAACGAGCCCGACTGGATCTGGTACGGCGACTGGTCCGCCCAGCGCGAGCGGTTCCTCGCCGACTGGGAGGCGGCCTACGAGCTGATCCACGAGATCATCCCCGGCGCGCGCATCGCGGGCCTCGGCGAGGCCAACTACAACCCGCAGCGCGTCACCGACTTCATGACGTGGGCCGCCGAGCGCGACGTGCTGCCCGACATCATGACCTGGCACGAGCTGGACGGCGAGGACCTGGGGACGTTCTCCGGGCACCTGGAGCACTTCCGTGCGCTCGAGGAGTCCCTCGGCCTGCCCGAGACGCCGGTCAACATCACGGAGTACTCGCCCTGGCGCAGCGACACCGGCGTGCCGGGCCGGATGATCCGCTGGATCTCCCTGTTCGAGACCCACAAGGTCGACGCCGAGATGGCCTACTGGACCGCGGCGGGCAACCTCAGCGACCACACCTCCCGCACCCAGGGCGGCAACGGTGCCTGGTGGCTGCTCAAGTGGTACGGCGACCTGGCGGGGCAGACCGTGGACATGACCGTCCCCCGGCCGGAGACGCCCGGGACGCTGCAGGGCCTCGCCGCCCTCGACGAGGACCGGCGCAAGGGCACCGTCCTGCTCGGCGGCACCGACCAGGCCGTCACCGTCGACGTCGAAGGGCTCGCACCCTCGGTGTTCGGCAAGGAGGTCGACGTCCGCCTCGAGCGCACCCGGTTCACCGGCCAGGAGGGCCTCGGCGGTGCGCCGCAGACCCTCTCGGTCGAGCGCGTGCGGGTCGGCGCGGACGGCGGGCTCGACGTCGACGTGCCGGCGGGCACCGAGATGGACGCCTACCAGGTGACGATCACGCCGTCGGCCAAGGGGGCGGTCCCGGCGGCGGACGCGGCCTGGTCGCAGAGGACCGAGGCCGAGGCGATGCGGCTGGACGGCGGGGCGTACGCCGCCACGCAGGAGGGCACCTATGCGACGTCCGGCGGCCGGGACGTGCGCGGCCTGACCACCGCGGCGGGCAGCCTGACCTGGGACGTCGACGTGCCCGAGGCGGGCACCTACCGGCTCGACGTCTACCACGGCACCGGCGCAGCGGTCCCCGGGCAGGACAGGAGCCGCACCTCGGGGCGGCACGCGCTGTACGTCGGTGACCGACTCGACCAGGTCGTCCAGTACACCTCGACCCTCACCGACACCTACAAGGGCCTGACCAGCGTGCTCGTCGAGCTCCCTGCCGGCACCTCGACGCTGTCCCTGCGCACCAGCGCCGACGACGGCGCCACCGCGCTGCCGGGCAGCGACCTCGCGATCGACGTCGTCGACCTCGTCGCCGTCGACGGGCCCGAGACGTCGTCCTACCCGGCGTCGTCCGCGCGGACCACCGGTGAGGCGACCGTCCGCCCGTCCGACGGCGGGCGGCTCCACCTCGCACCCGGCGCGCGGGCCGAGTTCTTCGTCGTCGCCCAGGAGGACGGCTACTACACGCTCGACGTCGACACCGGCTCGGCCGCGGGCGGTGGCGCCTACGGGCTCGCCGTCGACGGCCGTGCGATCGAGGGTGCCGCCACCCGGCCGGGCCGCGACGGGCGCACCACCGTGACCCTCCACCTCGGCCGCGGCATGCACCAGGTGCACGTCACCGCGGAGCGCCGGCTCGGCGTCGACGGGCTGCGGCTCACCCGGGACACCGCCGCCGACGAGCACGCCACCGTCGTCCAGGCGGAGGACCCGTCCGTGCGGCGCAGCGAAGGGGTGACGGTCGAGACCCCGCCCGCGGCGTCGGGCTCGAACGTCCAGGGCGAGTACGTCGGGTGGCTGACCGCCGGGCGGACGATCACCGTCCCGCGTCCGTCCGGCGCCGCGCCGGGTGACTACGACATCGGGCTCACCTACGCGAACGCCGACAAGTTCACCGGGCACCCCTACAACGCGGACATCATCTCCCGCACGGCCGACATCCACGAGGAGGGCTCCGACACCACGAGCACCGTCGCGTACCAGCACACCTACAGCGACTACAGCTTCTGGACCCGGACGACCCCGCTGCGGCTGACCACGGCGGACGGCGACATCGTGATCGGCAACCCCGACGGCGACGCGCCGAACATCGACGCGGTGACGATCGCCCCGTTCGTCGTCGCCGTCACCACCACCCCCCGCTGACCCCACCACCCACCACCCAACCCCGCCGAGGTAGTCATCTGGCGAGGTAGTCATGTGGCGAGGTAGTCATGTGGCGCGCTGCGTGACTACCTCGCTGCGTGACTACCTCGCCACGTGACTACCTCGGCGGGTGGGTGACGTAGGGTTTCGGGCGGCCCGGGATCTCGGGTTCTTCGCGCTCCCGGAGGTGCCCGCTGTGTCGTACGTCGTCCGCCGCGCCTCCTCGTCGGAGCTGGACCACGCGGCGCGCGTGCTCGCCGCTGCGTTCGACGACTACCCGTGGACGCGATGGGCGTTGCCCGCCACTGGATACCGGGAGCGCCTCGAGGAGGTCCAGCGCCTGTACCTGGGCCACGCCGCGGACCACGGGACGGTGCTGGTCGACGACGGTCTGCGCGCGGTCGCAGCCCTCCTGCCGCCGGACGCGCCGGAGCCCGCCGAGGCGGTCGCGCACCGCGTGGCAGAGCTGCACGGGCAGCGGTGGGCGTCGCTCGCGGCGCTCGATCTCCCGACGCTGCCGCCCGACGCGTGGGTACTGGCGACCGTCGGGGTGGACCCGGCGCACCGCGGAGCCGGGCTCGGGACGGCGGTGGTGCGCGCGGGGCTGACGGTCGCCGACGAGGCGGGCGCGCCGGTCGGTCTGGAGACGTCGGACGAACGCAACGTGCGCCTGTACGAGCGGCTGGGGTTCGCGACGGTCGCTGTCACGCAGGTTCCGGACGGTCCGGTCGTCCACACGATGATCCGTGCCTGACTACTTCGCCAGATGACTACTTCGCCAGGTGACTACCTCGCGGGTTTGGGTGGGCGGCTCCTGCCGGAGGAGGAGCCGCCCTGCCCGGTCTGTCAGTCGCGCGAGCCGGACCTCACCCACGCGTCGTAGTCGACCCCCTTCTGCTTCGCCAGCGTGCGCAGTCGTTCCTCGGTCGGCGGCTGGAAGAGCTTCGGCGTGATGTGCCGGTCCTGCGCGGCGTACGTCCGCTGGAGCGCGGCCTGCTCGGCGGCGTCGTCCTGCGCCGCGGCGAGGACGGCGGGCGTCGCGGCCGCACTCGTGCCGGTCAGCACCCCGCTGACCAGCGGCAGGTAGCCCTCCGAGTGGCCCAGGCGGTTGGGGTGGTACGACTCACGGATCGGGTTGGAGAACCCGTTGATCCACTCCGTCGAGTCGCACACCGCGTGACCGGTGAACCGGCTGACGGGGTTGACGAACGTGAAGCCCCTGGCGGAGGCCGCCGAGGCGATGACGGAGTTGATGAGCACGACGGCGTCGTTCAGCGCCGCCTCGTCCTCCGGGCTGAAGAAGGTCGCGAGGTTGCAGTCCTCGCCCATGAAGATCTTCGGGTAGCCCACGACGACGACCTTGGCGTTGGGTGCCTTCGTCCGGATCCCGGAGTACAGCGTGCTGAGCCGGCCCGGGAGCGTGCCGTTGATGAACGAGCGCGCGCCCGCGACGGCGCCGGCACAGTCGCTGGCCCACGCGGGCAGCGCGCACTCGGTGAGGACGTCGGCGAAGCCGGCGTCGTTGCCGCCCACCGAGATGGTCACGAACCGGGTGCTCGAGCTGAGCGCGCTGAGCTGGGTGTTCTGCACGTCGGCCACGACGGCGCCCGAGCAGGCGCGGAAGTTGAGCGTGTAGTTCTTGGCCGCCGCGGTGAGGCTGGCGTAGGCGTAGGTCGACCGCAGGCACTCGGTCCCGTCGTCGATGTACGTCCTCGTCCCGGTGCCCGAGGAGTAGGAGTCGCCGAGGGCGACGTAGGACTCGCCGGCGGCGTGCGACGGCTGGGCCGGTGACGTCACGAGTCCGATGGTGGCCAGGCTGGTCGCCGCGATGGCTCCGACGATGCGTAACAGGTGTCGCTTCATGAACAGGCACCCCCGCTGGTTCGTCAGGTCACTCCTGATGACCCGATCCGTACCTTTATAGGGGCCTGCACCCTATTTACACAATGTTCGTCAATAAACTGGTAAAGATTCCTTGCTGGTCACGGAGTCAGTCCGGCGCGGTCGGCGAGCACGGCGAGCTCCGCCCGGCTGGTCAGGCCCAGCTTCGTGAGCGACCGCGTGACGTGCGCCTTGACGGTGTTCTCGGACATGCCCAGCCGGGTGCCGATC
The DNA here is from genome assembly GCA_036010205.1 of Promicromonospora sp. Taxonomy (GTDB): domain Bacteria; phylum Actinomycetota; class Actinomycetes; order Actinomycetales; family Cellulomonadaceae; genus Promicromonospora. The sequence continues at coordinate 28,479 of DATGOB010000251.1, forward strand.
TGCTGGTTCGTCCAGGCCGCGACGTGCGCGGCGACCGTGCGCTCGCGCTCGGTGAGCTCCTCGAGGCGGGCGCGTGCCTCGGCGACGCGGTCGTGGGTCTCGGGCGCCGTCGTCATGCGCTGGATGACGAGGGCGGCGGCGTCGGGCCCGAGCGCGCCTCCGCCCTCGGCCACGGCGCGCAGGTGGCCCGCGAGCGTGGCCGGGTCGTCGTCCTTCGACAGGAAGCCGGCGGCGCCGGCCTGGATCGCCCGCAGGACGGCGTCCTCGGTGCCGTAGCCCGTGAGCGCCACGAAGCGGGGCGCACCGGGCAGCGCGGCGTTGCGCCGGATCGCCTCGACGCCGTCGACACGCCGCATCTGCAGGTCGACCAGCACGATGTCCGGCCGGTGCTCCGCGACGGCGGCAGGCACCTCGTCGCCGTCGCTCGCCTCGCCGACCACCTCGATCTGCTGGGCGGTCAGGATCGAGCAGATCATGGTGCGGGCGAAGGAGTCGTCGTCGACGATCAGCACTCTGGTCACGGTCATACGGTAGGCGCGGGGTCTGACATCCCCGGTGGTCAGGCGTGATGCCAGGGCAGGCGGGCGTCGACGACCCAGCGGCCCTCGACCGGCCCCGCCGTCAGCGAGCCGCCGAGTGCCTGGGCGCGCTCGGTCATGCCCGTGATCCCCGACCGGGTGCCGGCCGCGGGCGTCGCGCCGCCGTCGGGCAGCGCGTTGCGGACCGTGAGGGTGACGCCGACGGCGGGTGCACCGCGCAGCACGATGTCGATCGGCAGGCCGGGCGCGTGCTTGAGCGCGTTGGTCACCGACTCCTGCACGATCCGGTAGCAGGCCCGGGTCAGCACGGTCGCGGCCGTGTGCCCCTCGGAGACCAGGACCGTGCTGTTGATGCGCGCGCCCTGGTCGTGCAGCGAGAGCAGCAGGCCGCCGAGGTCGTCGAAGGAGACGGGCGTCAGGCCGTCCGCGCCCGTGCGCAGCGTGGTGAGCACCCCGCGCAGCTCGGTGCCGGCCTGGCGGGCCGACGCACGGATGCGGGCCGCGGCGTCGCGCACCTCGATGGACGTGCCCGCGGCGGTCTCGAGGACCGACGCCTGCAGCGCGATCTGGGACAGCGAGTGGGCGACGGTGTCGTGCACCTCGCGCGCGATCTCGTCGCGCTCGGTCTGGCGCGTGATCCGGTCCTGCAGCACCGCGGTCTCCGCCGAGTGCTGCTCGGTGAGGGTGACGACGGCGCGACGCCCCGCGACGGCCCGCCGCCAGAACCCGATGCCGACCGAGAACCCCAGGGCGAGCACACCGAGCACGACGTAGACAGGAGCGGGCAGCACGCCGTCGACCTGCCCGGTGACCGGGTCCCGGAGCGTGAAGAGCCGGTACTCCTCGGCCAGCGAGAGCTGACGCCACGTCGCGGCGGTGACGGCAGCGGCCACCGCGGCCGTGCAGCCGGCCACGGCTCGCGTCGAGCGCTGTGCGAACACCGCGGGCAGGCAGACGAGCGGGGTGACCGCGTCGTACGGGAGCAGGAGCGACAGGGCGCTGGTGGCGAGCACCACCGAGACGGGTGCGACGTTCCGGAGGAAGACGGTCCACGGGACCAGGAAGGCGACGAGCATCCCCACCAGCGACAGCGGCAGCGGAGTGACCGTGGCCGCGTCGAGGCCGGCGGGGCGGCCGGTCATGTCGAGGTAGACGACCGCGAGGCACGAGCTCGCGAAGCACAGGGCCACGAGGGCCAGCGAGCCGATCACGCTCCACACGGAGGGCGCGATCCTCCGCAGGAACGTGGTCGGCGAGGTGTCCGCCTGGTGCGGGACGTACGGCGGATACATATCGGTGAGGCTATGTCGCGCGCGGGTGCCGCCGCGTCGTCGGACCGGGTGATCTTGCCGGGCCCGATCGGGTGGGCGGTGCACACCGGATCGGGCGATGTGCGCGGGGCGGCGCTCCGGGGAGGGTGGTGCCACCGGCGCGGTCCAGGCCCTCAGACGCCGCGGTCCCCAGAACCGCAGGGCCGCGCCGGGCCATCCCAGACCTCATCGTTGGAGTCCTCATGTCCCAGCAGATCCCCGCCCCCGCAGCGCCGGCACCCGCCCCGATGCCGAGGAAGGGCAACGCTCTCGCCCTGACCGGCATGATCCTCGGTGTCGTCGCGCTGCTGCTCTGCCTGATCCCTCTCGTCAACGGGTTCGCCGCGTTCCTCGGGGTGCTCGCCCTGGTCTTCGGCATCGTCGGGCTCGTCAAGGCGCGCGACGGCCGGCCCGGGCGGGGGATGGCGGTCGCCGCGATCATCCTCGCCGTCCTCGCCGGCATCGGGTTCGCCGTCTCGACGGCGTTCACCGTCGCGGCGGTCGACGCCATGGACACCGCCGTCGACGAGCTCGACGCGGACCTCGACCGCATCGACGGCTCCGCGACCGACGACCTGCTCGCCACCGACGTCTCCGTCGAGCTCGGCGCGTTCGAGGCCGAGTCGGACGAGTTCGGCATCGTCGAGTCGGCGCTCCCGGTCACCGTCACCAACACGGCCGACGAGGCGTTCAGCTACACCATCCAGATCGAGGCCGTCGACGCCGACGGCAACCGCCTCGCCGACGACTACGTCTACGCCGACGAGCTGGCTCCGGGTCAGAAGAAGGACGAGAAGGTGTTCCTCTTCGTCGAGGACGACCAGGTCGAGGCGATGCAGGCGGCGACGTTCCAGATCGTCGAGGTGTCGCAGATGTGACCGGCCGCCGATCGCCTTCGAGACCGATGTTGCTCGGCTTTGAGCGCCGTGAAAACCGAGCAACATCGGCCTCGTTGACGATTCTCGTCGGGGACGACATGGCCGGCCCGCCACTAAGGTCTCACCCGTGACCGACGACGCTCGCCCCCTCCTCTTCCTCGACGTGGACGGCACGCTGCTGCCGTTCGGCGGCCCCGGCATGCTGCCGGAGCCGCGCTCCGGCCCGCCCGCGCCCGGCGCGCCCCGCCCCGAGCTCGACCTCGTCGACCCTGCGATCGGTCCGCTGCTCCTCGACCTCGACTGCGACGTCGTGTGGGCGACGGCGTGGATGGGCGACGCGAACGTCGTCATCGGGCCGCGGGCCGGGCTGCCCACGCTGCCGGTCGCGGACCTGCCCCGGTACGGCGAGCCGGACCCGCAGGGGCTGGGCTGGAAGACCCGGGCTCTCGTCCGTGAGGCGGCGGGGCGACCGTTCGTGTGGGTGGACGACGACATCACCGAGACGGACCGGTGGTGGATCGAGCTGGAGCACACGGGCCCCTCGCTCGCGTACCGCGTCGAGTCCGCCGTCGGCCTGACGGCGGCCGGCGTCGCGGAGATCGCCGCCTGGTTGGATGCGCTGCCCGAGGTGACTCTCGGCCGTACCGCGCCGTAGCGGCCGCGACGCCGGGCTGCGGCTCCGCCGGCCGGCGGTCGTCAGGCGCCGACCACGCCGTCCACCAACCGCACCCACCCGTCACCGAGGCGCTCCGGCGACATCCCGTGCACGGTGCTCAGGTAGTGCAGGAACGGCGTGTCGAGGTAGGCCAGCAGGCTCTGCGTGAGCAGCTCGAGGTCGCCCGTCGCGCCCGCAGCGCCCAGCAGGGTGCCGACGTGGCGCGCGTGCACGGCGCGCGGCGGGTCGTCGGCGTAGCGCCGCTCGGCGGGCTCCTCCGCGGCGAGGTACATGTCCCGGTAGCGGAGCCGGTGCGCGATCATCGCGACGCCGAACGCCCGCAGCCGTTCGACCGGACCGGAGCCGGGTCCGAGCGGCGGGGGACCGGTGAGGAACTCCCGTTGGAACGTCTTCTCCGCGTGGTCCAACAGTGCGCGCATGAGACCCGTGCGGTCCCCGAACCGGCGGAAGACCGTGCCCTTCCCGACGCCGGCACCCGCCGCGACCTGCTCCATGGTCACGTTCTGCGCGCCGTGCTCCGCGACGAGCCGTGCGGCGACGTCGAGCAGCCGGGTGCGGTTGCGGGCGGCGTCCGACCGCTCCTTGGGCGGGCTGCCCAGGACGGTCAGCTCGGGTGGCGTCGTGGGGCTCATGTGCCGAGCGTAACCACGGCGAGGTCGCCCGGAATGGAAGCGGACCGCGGTCCGTTACGCTGGTCGACAATATCCGGACCGCGGTCCGTTTCTGCGGTCCGGAACGTGGCCAAGCAAAGGAGGCAGCGCGATGGAGCTCGCGCTGGGAGTCGTGCTCGATGCGTCGGCGGACGCCGCACGCACGACCGAGCTCGCACGACAGGCCGACGCCGGAGGGCTCGACCTCGTCGTGCTGCGCGGCGGTCCCGACACGGGGCTCGACCCGTGGACCGCCGCGGTCTGGGTGGCGGGCGTCACCGACCGCATCGCGATCGGCACCACGGGGTTCGCCCCGCCGCCCGCGCACGAGACGCCCTACCCGTCCGTCGTCGAGAAGGCGCGCGAGAGCGCGGACCTGCTCACCGGCCGCCGTCTCGTCGACGGCGAGCCCTGGACGACGGCGCCCGCCGACGCCGACCGCGCTGCGCTCGAGACGCTCGCGGCCGACGGCCGCACGGTGGTGGTCCCCGTGTCGGACGCCGCGGACGTCGCGCGCCTCGTCGCGCTGGTCGGCCCGGCGGCCGGTCGTCGACGGACCGCGGCCGCCCGGGCGCTGCGCCGGGACGGCATCGACTACGACGGCGTGCCCGCGTCCCTCGCCGCGACCGCGGTCGAGCCCGGCGATCCCGAGTATCTCGCTGCGAGCTCGACCTACCTGCGCGGCGGCGCGCCAGGCCTCGTGCTGCGGCCGGAGACGCCCGAGCAGGTCGCGGACGCGCTGGAGTTCGCGCGGGCGCACACCCACGTGCCGCTCGGGGTGCGCAGCGGCGGCCACGGCATCTCGGGTCGCTCGACCAACGACGGCGGCGTCGTGATCGACGTCGGCCGGATGAACCGGATCGAGGTGCTCGACGCGTCGCGACGGCTCGTGCGGATCGGTCCTGGCGCCACGTGGAAGCAGGTCGCCGCTGCGCTCGACCCGTACGGCTGGGCGCTCGGCTCGGGCGACTACGGCGGCGTGGGCGTCGGCGGGCTCGCCACGGCCGGGGGCATCGGGCTGCTGGGGCGGGCGCACGGGCTGACGATCGACCGCCTGCGCGCCGTCGAGCTCGTGCTCGCCGACGGCACCCTCGTGCGCGCGTCCGCCGACGAGCACCCCGACCTGTTCTGGGCGGTGCGCGGCGCGGGCGCCAACTTCGGCGTCGCGACGGCGTTCGAGGCGGAGGTGTACGACGTCGGCGAGGTGGGCTGGGCGAAGCTCGGGCTGGTCAGCACCGACCTCGAGAAGTCCCTGCTGCGGTTCGGCGAGGTGGCTACGGCGGCCCCGCGCGACACGACGGTCTTCCTCGTCACCGGGCGACCGCAGCGCGGGCAGTCGATGATCCAGCTGTACGCGATCGTCGACTCGTCGGACCCGCAGGTCGTCGTCGAGCGGCTCCAGCCGTTCCTCGACCTCGGCGTGCTGGTGCAGCAGGAGGCCTTCATGGCGCGGTACAAGGACATCATGGGGCAGGCGCCCGACATCGGCCCCGAGGGGCACAACGGCCAGGGCGAGCCGGTGTCGCGCTCGGCGTTCCTGCCCGCGATCACGCCCCGGGCGGCGCACGACACGGCCGAGCTGCTGCGCAGCGGTCGGGTGTACTTCTACCAGCTGCGCACCATGGGCGGCGCGATCGCCGACGTGCCCGCCGACGAGACCGCCTTCGCGCACCGGACACCCGCGTTCCAGGCGACAGCGATGGGCGTCGACCAGGCGGACCTGGACGCCCGGTGGGACCGGCTCGCCGAGCACTTCGACGGCCTCTACCTCAGCTTCGACACCGACCGGCGTCCCGGACGTCTGCACGACGCGTTCCCGCCCGGCGTGCTCGCCCGGCTGCGCGATCTCAAGCGCCGCTACGACCCCGACGCCCTGTTCCGCGACAACTTCCCCATCGACCCGAGGACGACCCTATGACCGACTACGGACACGACCTGCTGTTCGGCACCTTCCTGACCCCGAGCGCCCAGGGGGCGCGCCAGGTGATCGACCTGGCCGTGGCCTCCGACAGGGCCGGGCTCGACCTGGTCACGTTCCAGGACCATCCCTACCAGCCGGCGTTCCTCGACACGTGGACCCTGCTCACCTACGTGGCCGCCCGCACGGAGCGGGTGCACCTCAGCGGCAACGTGCTCAGCCTGCCGCTGCGCCCGCCGGCCGTGCTGGCGCGCGCTGCTGCGTCCCTCGACCTGCTCAGCGGCGGCCGGGTCGACCTCGGCCTCGGGGCGGGCGCGTTCTGGGACGGCGTCGCCGCGATGGGCGGACGCCGGCTCACTCCTGCCCAGGGCGTCGACGCGCTCCGGGAGGCGATCGTGATCATGCGCGACCTGTGGGACACCCAGACGCGCGGCGGCGTGCGGCACGACGGGACGTACTACCAGGTGGTCGGCGCCAAGCGAGGGCCCGCCCCCGCGCACGACATCCCGATCTGGGTCGGCGCGTACAAGAAGCGCATGCTCGCCCTCACGGGGGAGGTGGGCGACGGCTGGCTGCCCACTCTCGAGTACCTGCCCGACGGCGTGGACACCCTCCCCGCCCTCAACGCGCAGATCGACGAGGCGGCGACGTCGGTCGGCCGGTCCCCGCGCGACGTGCGGCGGCTGCTCAACGTCATGAACGTGCGCTTCTCCGCGACCGGCCGCGGCGTGCTGGACGGACCGGTGGACCAGTGGGTCGAGCAGCTCGCCTCTCTCGCGCTCGAGCACGGCGAGTCCGCGTTCCTCATCGGCGGCGACGACCTGCCCACCATCGAGCGGTTCGCCGCCGAGGTGGCGCCCGCGGTGCGCGAGGCGGTGGCGCGCGAGCGGCAGTGATTCGTGTCGGTGGCCGGCCGTACGATCGCCCGCATGACCGACCAGACGACCCTGCCCCACGCCGAGACGCCGGCGGCCCTGCGCGCCGTCATGGACGCCGAGTACGACTACGCCGACGGGTACGGGGTCGACTTCGAGCCCTACCCGGAGCTCGAGCCGGTGGCCGAGACGGCGTCGTGGTTCCGGCTGTGGACCGGGAACCCGGACGTGACGGGGGAGCAGCTGCGCCCGTTCGGCCAGGACGGGTCGGGCGGGTACGTGTGCTCGTGGGTCGTCCGGGACGGGCGCGGGCTCGCCGAGCAGCCCGTGGTGTTCATCGGCTCCGAGGGCGAGGTCGCGCTGCTGGCCGCCGACGCGGCGGACGCCCTGTGGTTCTTCGCCCAGGGGTGGGGACCCCATGACGTGCCGCTGACGTACGCCGGAGGGGTGCAGCTCGGGCCCACCGCACCGCTCGGCGAGCTCGACGAGGAGCGGGTCGTGCGGCCCGTTCCGGAGCTCCTCGAGACCGCCGAGCGGCTGGCGCCCGAGCGGCGCAGGGCGCCGGGACGGATCGTCGCCGACGCCGCGGCCGCGGGCCTGCCCGACCTGCGGGAGTGGGTGGACGGGCTGTGCCGGTGAGGCTGGGACCACCACCGTCCGCCCACGCCGACCGTCAGTCCAGCGCCACCCGGTGGGCCCGGAGCGCCTCGATGACGGGCTGATAGAACGAGACGCCGCCGGACGAGCAGTCGCCGCTGCCACCCGACGTGATGCCGAGCGCCTTGTCTCCGGACCAGAGCGGGCCGCCGGAGTCGCCGGGCTCGGAGCAGACGTCGGTCTCGATCAGACCGTGCATCGAGACGCCCCCGTCGTACTTGACGGCGACGTTGGTCGCCGTGACCTCTCCGGTGTGCTCGCCGCTCGCGGCCCCGTCGCGCGTCACCTCCTGTCCGGTGTGCGCCCTGCCCTCCGTGTACCCACCGGGGCGGTCGGCGTCCTGGTTGGCGTAGCGGATGATGGCGAAGTCGTTGCTGGGGTAGCTCGCCGAGACGGTCTCGCCGAGCACGACGTCGCCGCCCTCGTCCTCGTACCAGGTCTCGACCTCCTCACCGCAGTGCCCTGCGGTGAGGACGTGCCTGCCCTTGTGGTTGCTCACGTTGAACGCCATCGAGCAGCGGTAGTCCGGGCCGTAGATCGCGTCGCCGGGGGCGATGCGCAGGTCGAAGACGCCGTCGGTCGGCCGGACCTCGATGGCGGCGGACGTCTCCCGGAGCAGGTCTCGCTCCGCCGCGGTCACGGTGGAGTCCACGCGGACGACCACCGTTCCGGTCTCTTCATCGGTGTGCCAGGCGATGCCGTCGACACCCGTCGCATCGACGGCCTCGCTCACGGCGGCCAGCTCGGCCGACGACGGCCCGTCCGGTTCTGCCGCCGCGGGTGGCATCGCGAGGACGGACAGGCCGGCGACGGTGACGGCGGCCAGGCCGACGGTGCGGATCAGAGTCGTGCGCTTCATGGTGACCTCCTGGGGAAGATCCCTCGCTGCGAACGTAACCCCGCCGAATTTCATCCGCCGGGTGCATGCATAGGGGTGAAGACGCGCTCACGGTGCCACCTCAGGTACTTCTCGGACGGTGCGACCGTGGGCGGCTCGAGAACGATCTTCCGCCGCAACCCCGCTCCCGCGAAGTAGCGGGCGGTCTCGGGGACCTGGTCCGCCGCCGACCGGAGCCGGTGCGACATCGTGACCGTCAGGTGGTCGCCCGAGGGCTCGAGCGTCATCAGCCCCGCGTCGAAGGCGGCGTCGTGCGTGGGGCAGGCCGCGACGCCGTTGGCGACGTCGACACGCTCGCCGTCGCTCGAGTCGCGCCATGGCTTGATGTGCCCGGCGCGCAGGAGGGTAGGCCGCAGGCCGTCGCCCAGCGTGAAGCCGCAGAAGGCGCAGGCGCCGCCGTAGTTGCGCAGCACCTGGTTGGCGAAGGCGCTCTGCCCGATGCGCAGCATCTGCACGAACGCGCGCTCGGTCGCGCTGTCGGTCGGCTCGTGCTCGGGCAGGAGCGCGGGGAGTTCGCGTTCGAGCACGGCCTGCAGGTCGTCGTCGCTGAGCTCGTCCTGGCCGAGCAGGACCACCGTGCCGCGGTAGTGCTCGACGCCGAGGAAGTCGGGCAGGCGGTCGGTGCCGATGCCCAGGTTTCGCGCGGCGGCGAGGATGGTGCGGTAGAGGTCGACCAGCGCCGGTGGGGAGGCGGCTAGCAGTCGCCCGAGCTCGATGTCGGTCCTCGCCCCGCGGTTGCGTCCCGGTACGCCGGACAGGTTCTGCACCTTCGAGGCGACCGCGTTCGGCTTGCGGCGGAAGAGCCGCGCCAGCTCTGGTACGGGGTAGGGGAACTTCCGGTCCCCACCGCCTGCCCGAACGTTGGCGACGAGCCGGACGGCGCCGGCCAGGAGCGTCTCGACCGGAAGATGGTTGACCCGTCCTTGTCCCGAGGCCGGTCCAGGGGCCAGGTCGGGGCGGGTCAGGATCTCCCGCCACTGCTGCTCCGCCTGGACGATGGTGAGGTCGAGGTAAGCGGAGAGGGGCACGCCGCCAGCCTCTGGTACCGGGCGGGGCCCGTCAAGGCGGAATTTTCTCTGGACCCCGCCCCCACCCTGCACCACCATCGCTCCATGCCCACGCCCATCCACCAGCACCCCCTCGCCTACCTCCTCGGCCTCGAGGGAGTCGCCCTGCTGCGGGCGTTCGCGGGCGAGCACGGCCAGGAGTTCACCGAGGCGCGGTTCGCGGAGATCCGCCGTCTGCTCGACCGTGCGGACGAGATCGGCCCCGGGGTCGACGTCGACCCGATCTCGGTGCGCGACGGCTACGACGGCTGGTCCGCGACCTACGACATCGAGGGCAACACCTGCTTCCCGATGCGCGACGACCTGCTGGCCCCGCTGCTCGACCGCCTGCCGAAGGGTCGCGTGCTCGACGCCGCGTGCGGCAGCGGTGCGGTGACCCGGCAGCTCCTGGACCGAGGGCACGACGTCGTCGGCGTCGACGGCTCCGCGGGCATGCTCGGGCTCGCCCGGCGGGCGGTCCCGGAGGCGGTCCTCCTGGAGGGCGACCTCGCCGCCCTGCCGCTGCCCGACGCCGACGTCGACCACGTGACGTGCACGCTGGCGCTGAGCCACGTGACGGACCTGCGGCCGTTCTTCGCCGAGGCGGCGCGCGTCATGCGGCCCGGCGGGCACCTGATCGCGCTCGACGTGCGCGGCTACTACCCACGCACGCCGCTGTTCCCACTCGTCCAGCGGACGCCGGACGGCCGCGTCGGGTACATGCCGGGCGGCAGCCACGAGGCGGGCGACTACCTGCGCGCGGCGCTGCCGCACGGGTTCGTGGTGCGGGCGTGCGAGGAGCTCTTCGCCCCGCCGTACACGCCGCGCCCGGACGCGGAGCCCGCGCCGCTGACGCCCGGGCCGCCGGACATCTGGGAGCTGGCGACCTGGGTCCCGGACGCGGTGACCGCCGCGGACGCTGGCCGGTCGCAGGTGATCGCCTGGGACTTCGAGCTGCGGCCCGACGTCTGACTCAGGCCCCGATCCGCTCGCCGTCCACGAGCACCTCGAGCTCGGTGCTCCGCTCCGGCCAGAAGCACACCAGCCCCGCCACCCCGTGGGCCTCGCGCAGCGGGGTCTCGTACCCCCACACGGCGTCGTGCAGCGTGAGGTCGCCGACGCGGACGGACCAGTAGCGCGCGATGCCCTTGTACGGGCAGTAGCTCACGGCGTCGGTGGGGGCGAGCAGATCCATCCGCACGTCGGAGCGCGGCAGGTAGTACCGCGCGGGCAACCCGGTCTCGGTCAGCATGACAGGACGGCGCGACTCGGCGACCACCTCGCCCCGCACCACCACGCGCACGTGCCGGGTGGAGCGCAGCGTGTCGACCCGCACGTACGGGCTGCGGGCGTGGAAGTGGATCACCTCGTCCTCCTCGAACCAGGTGTCCATCGCGGACCACGTGAGCGTGAACGTGCCCCGCATGCCCTCGGTCGGCGCCTCGGGGTAGCGCTGCGCCGCGCCCGGCAGCACGCGGTCCCCGAGCACGACGTCGTACAGCTCGCTGCGCCCCAGCACGCGCGAGCGCTCACCGAGCCCGGACCGGCGCAGCTCGGCGCGCAGGTCGCCGGGCCGGAAGAAGTACCGGGGCGCGTACGCGTACTCCCAGACCAGCAGCGGCACGGCGTCCGCGACCACCACGCCCTGGCTGACCGCCCGGACCCGGGTCACGCCGTGCTGGACGGTCCCGGCCGGGATCACGAACGGGTTGGTCACGATGTCGGGCACGGGGAACCTCTCGTCGTCGGTCGCGCGGCCTGTCCGCGCCGTCGCGAGAGGCAACCCCGCAGGCCGCGGCGTTATTTCACCCGACGGTCCATGTGTGCCGGCCCGACCCCACGGTCTCCTCCGCCGTCCCGGGCAGCCGCACGACGGCCCGCGCGTTCGCGGGCACGTCCGCCTCGACGACGACGCCGCCACCCGCGCGGCGCCAGGCGACCCGTGCCCGGCCGTACGGCGTGTCGAGCACGGCCTCGGCGTGGTCGATCCCGGCGATCGGCCGGGGCGCGACGAGGATCGTCCGGTACCCGGGCTCCGCCGGAGCCAAGCCCGCGACGGTGCGGTGCAGCCAGTCGGCGACGGCGCCGAGCGCGTAGTGGTTGAACGACGTCATCTCGCCGGGGTTGATCGTGCCGTCCTCGAGCATCGAGTCCCAGCGCTCCCAGACGGTCGTCGCGCCCATCGTCACCGGGTACAGCCAGGACGGGTTGCCGGTCTCGAGCAGCAGCCGCCCGGCGGTCTCCAGGTGCCCGGTGTCGGTCAGGGCGTCGGCGACGATCGGTGTGCCGACGAACCCCGTGCCGATCCGGTGCCAGTTCTCCGCGACGAGAGCCGCCAGCCGGTCGCCGAGGCGCTCGCGCAGCGCCGGGTCCCGCACCAGGTCGAAGTGCAGGGCCAGGGCGTAGGCGGTCTGTGACGGCGAGGTCAGCGCGCCGTCCTCCCCGACGTACGCCGCGCCGAACGCCGAACGCACCCGCTCGGCGGTCTCCGCGAACCGGCGCGCGTCGTCGTCCCGGCCGAGGACGGCGGCCGCGCGCGCCGTCAGGTCGCACGACCGCACCAGGTACGCCGTCGCGACCAGGCCGGGATCAGTCATGGCCCGGAACGGGTCGTCCGGCGGCGCCGCCGGGTCGAGCCAGTCGCCGAACTGGAACCCCTCGTCCCACAGCAGCGTCTCGCCCGCCAGCCCCAGGACGTGCTCCGTCCAGGCGCGCATGCTGTCGTACTGCGCCGCCAGGACGCCGGCGTCGCCGTACCGCTCGTGCAGCACGTTCGGCACGACGGTCGCGGCGTCGCCCCACGCCGCGGCCGGGCGCGACGCCTCGACCAGCACGTTCGGCACCACGAACGGCACGGCGCCCGACGCGTCCTGCTCGATCGCGAGGTCCCGCAGCCACGAGGCGAGGAACGACCGCGTGTCGAACAGGAAGCTCGCCGTGGGGGAGAAGACCTGGATGTCGCCCGTCCAGCCCAGGCGCTCGTCGCGCTGCGGGCAGTCCGTCGGCACGGACAGGAAGTTGCCGCGCATGCTCCGCACGACGTTCTCGTGAAGCTGGTTCAGCAGCGCGTGCGAGCTCGTGAACCAGCCCGTGCGCCGCAGCTCGCTGTGCAGCACCTCGGCCTCGACCTCCCACGCGTCGGCGGGCAGGCCGGACACCTCGACGTAGCGGAAGCCGTGGAACGTCGTGGCCGGCGCCCACACCTCCCCGTCCGGGTCCCCGGCGGTCACATAGGTGTCCGTCGCCTCGGCGGCCCGCAGCGGGCGGACGCCGAGCTCCCCGTGCTCCAGCACCTCCGCGTGCCGCAGCGTGACCGCGGTGCCGCGCGGCGCCGTCACCCGCAGGCGCACCCGTCCCACGAGGTTCTGCCCGAGGTCGACGAGCTGCGCCCCGCCCGGCGACGTCAGCCGCGCCACCGGGGCGACGGTCTCCGTCACCCGGACGGCGGGCGCCGACCTGGCCTCCGGCACGGGCGCCTCGGCGGCGAACCGCACACGCTGCCACCGGGCGTCGTCGAAGCCGGGCAGGTCCCAGCCGGGGGTCTCGGCCCGCGCGTCGTACACCTCGCCGTCGTACAGGCTGCTGCGCACCACGGGCCCGTCACCCGTCGCGCGCCAGTCACCGTCCGTCACCACGCGCTCGACCCGGCCGTCCGCGTACTCCAGCCGCAGCTGCAGCGCCACGGACGGTTGCGCGCCGTACCGCGGCTCGGGCAGGAACCACCGCTCGGTGAACCAGCCGCCCGCCACGTCGGCGGCCAGCGCGTTCACCGCGCCCGGCCGCACGAGCCCCGTCACGTCGGTCGACTCGTGCACGAGGCGCTCGCGGTACGGCGTCCAGCCCGGCGTGAGGAGGTGGTCGTCGACGGCGGCGCCGTTCAGCCGCGCCTGGTAGACGCCGAGCGCGGTGCCGAACAGGGTCGCCCGCACGAGGCCGTCGGCGACCGGGAACTCCCGCCGGACGCGGAACGGCTGGGCGTCGCGCCGCGCGACGGCGAGCTCGACGAACCGGGCGGTCCACTCGCCGTCGGCCAGGAACGTCGCGGTGACGTCGACGGGGGTGCTCCACGGCCCCGTCCCGCCGTCGGCCCCCGTGACCCGTACGCGCAGCGTGTGCCGGGAGTGGGGGAGAAGGTCGGCGAAGGGCCAGGCCACGAGCACGGAACCGGGGCCGTCGAGCGTCACGCGCCGGTCGCCGTCGAGCTCGAGCTCCGCACGCCCCTGCGTCCAGTCGGGCACCTCGGTCTCTGTGACCCAGGACAGGCGCGGGCGGGGGACGGCGACGGGCGACTCGACCGTCAGCGTGGTGGTGAGCGTCATGGGCTTCTCCGGGGGTAGGGGTCAGCCCTTGAGGGCGCCGTTGGTCATGCCCGCGACGATCTGCCGGTTGAAGAACACGTACAGCACGAGCGGCGGGATCGTGATGAGCAGGATGTCCATGAACAGGAGGTTGTACTGGTTCAGCGACTGGCCCTGGAAGTTGTAGAGCGTGAGCTGGACGGTGGCGTTCTCGTCGCCGGGCAGGAAGTACAGGGGCCCGGTGAAGTCGTTGAACACCGCGACGGCCTGCACCACGACCACCGTGATGATCACGGGCCGCAGGAGCGGCACGATCATGGTCCAGAACAGGCGGACCGGGCCGGCGCCGTCGAGGATCGCGGCCTCGTCGAGCTCCCGGGGGATCGTCGCGACGAACGCCCGGAACAGCAGGATGCAGAACGACAGGCCGAACGTGACCTCGACGAGCACCAGCCCGCCGAGGGTCTTGAACAGCTCGAGGCGCTGCAGCACCCACACGGTCGGCACGACGGCGGGCGGCACGATGAGCCCGGCCAGCACCATCGTGTCGACCACGGGGTTGAGCCACGACCGGCGCCGCTGCGTCACGTAGCCGACCATCGCGGCCAGCAGCACCATCGCCGTCACGCTGAGCACCGTGAGCACCGCCGAGTTGACGAACGCGCGCAGCACCAGGCCGTCCCGGTAGCTCACGACCTCGACGAGGTTGTCGAGGAACGCCCAGTCCTGCGGCAGCGAGAACTCGAGCTGGGACGCGTCGGGCGCCGTCTTGGACGCCGTGAGCACGATGAACGCGAACGGTACGAGGAAGACGACCGCGCTCACCGCGATCGCCAGCACGCCGTAGGCGGCGCGGCGCAGACGAAGGGTTCTCACAGCTCCTGCTCCCGTCGTCGCAGGGCCAGGGACACGGGGACCATGACGGCGGCCACGACGGCGAACAGCACCACGTTGCCCGCCGTCGACAGGCCGTAGAAGCCCGCCTGGTACTGCTTGTAGATGACCGAGCCGATGACGTCGCTCGTGAACCCGGGCCCGCCGTTGGTCATCGCCCAGATGAGGTCGAAGGACCGCAGGCCGCCGATGAGCGACAGGATGACGACCGTCCCCGTCGCGGGCATGGACAGCGGGAGCGTGATGTGCCGGAACTGCTGCCAGCCGCTCGCGCCGTCCATCCGGGCGGCCTCGAAGTAGTCCTGCGGGATGGCGACGATGCCCGCGATGAAGATGAGCGTCGCGATGCCGAGGCCCTTCCAGACGTCCACGGCCGCCACGGTGAGCAGGGCGAGGTCGGGGTCGGTGAGCCAGCCCGGCCCTGCGACCCCGAACCAGCCCAGCACCTGGTTCACGACGCCGTCGAACGGGTCGAGCAGCACCTTGAACGTGATGCCGACACCGATCGTCGACACCAGCACGGGGAAGAACACGATCGCGCGCAGGTAGCCCCGGCCGAGGATCGGCGAGGTGAGGAACACGCCCAGCGCCAGCCCGAGCACGACCTTGGCGGCGCTGGTCACCACGCCGTAGACCAGCGTGTTCACGAACCCCGTGACGAGCTGCGGTTCCCGGAAGAACTGCACGAAGTTGTCGAACCCGATGAACTCGACGTCGAACAGCGTCCAGCGCGTGAGGCTGAACCAGAACGACGCGAACGTCGGCACCGCGAAGAACACCAGGAACAGCACGGCGGCGGGGACCGCGAACCACAGGGGGTAGCTCGAGTCGGTCCGACGGCGTGCCGAGCCCGCTGCCTCCTTGCGCAGGAGCGTGCCGGGTGGCGAGAGGGTCGTCATGGTCACCAGCCGTCGAGGCCGAGCTGCTGGGCCTGCTTGCGCACGTCCTCGTCGTAGGCGGCCGCGCCGTCCGCGGCCGACCGGATGCCGGAGCCCACCTCGATCGCGATGTTCTCCAGGTTGGGGCCCTTGACCGGCGAGACGAACTCCAGCGCGGGCTCGGCGCGGCCCTCGTCGACGTAGGCCTGCAGGTCCTCGACCATGCGCGGCACGCCGTCCTCGAGCGGGCACGTGTCGATCACGTACGGTCCGGTCGCGACGCCGGTGTCCTGCGCGATCGCGCACGCCTCGGGGCTGGAGGTGATGAACTCGACGAGCGTCTTCGCGGCCTCCAGCTCCTCGCCCGTCGTGCTGCTCGGGATGTACACGGCGCCCGGCTGCCAGATCGTCGCCGCCGTGTGCTCGGCGTCGGGGGCGGGCAGGGCGAAGAAGCCGACGTCGTCCAGCTCGTCGGGGTTGTTCTGCGCGATGGCGGGCGCCGCGTTCGTGAGCATCGGGTAGTGCGCCGCCCCGCCCTCGGCGAGCTGCCGGAGCGCCTGGTCGTGCGTGAGCGACGCGAAGTCCTCGTTGAGCAGGCCCGCGTCGTGCACCTCCTGCAGGTGCTCGAACCCGGCGAGCGCCGGCTCCTGCGCGAACTTCGCCTCGCCCGCGGTGAACCTGTCGGCCCACTCCGGGTCCTCCTGCGCGACCGACCCGTGGGCGGCGAGGATCAGCATCTGCGCCGTCCACGTCTCGCCGTAGGCCTGCAGCACCGGCGTGACGTCGGGGCGTTCGCGGGCGATCGTCTCGCTGTTCGCGACGAAGTCGTCCCAGGTCTCCGGCACCTCGAGGCCGAGCTCCTCGTAGAGCGGCACGTTGTAGAGGATGCCGCCGCCGAAGGAGGAGCCGGTCGGCGCGCCGTACAGGCCCTGCTCGGTGCGGACCGTGTCGAGGAAGTCGTCGGTCACGTGCGAGACCCACTCCTCGTCCGAGAGGTCCGTCAGCGTCTGGTCCGGGTTGAGTGCCTGCAGCAGCGACCCCGTGTTGTAGACGAAGACGTCCTCCATCTCGCCCGTGGCGAGCTTGGTCTTGGTGAGGTTGTCGCCCTCCGTGCCGTCCGGCTGCGTCTGCAGGTCGACGGCGATGTCCGGGTGCGCCTCCTCGAACGCGGCGATGAGGCGCTCGGCGGACTCGACGCCCGTCGGGTCGTTCGGCACCAGGTAGCTGATCTCGGTCGCGCCGCCACCGTCTCCGCCGCCGGAGCACCCCGCGACGAGGGCGCCGAGCGTCACCGCCGCACCGGCCGCAAGACCTCGCCGGAGCCCTCGGCCGTGGCCGTGTGCTGTGAACATGCCTACCTCCTTGTGGCCACCGGGTACGTTTGCCTCGATGCAAACTCCGGTTCGCCGACATGCTAGGGGTGGCGTTGAATCGATGCAAGGGCCGTCGTGGCCGTAGGCTCCGCCCGTGGAGGGGAGGGCTCACATGGTGACGCGCCGCGAGGTCGCCGAGGCCGCAGGCGTCTCCGTGCGCACGGTGTCCAACGTCGTCAACGGGTTCGTGCACGTCGCGGAGCCGACGCGCCGGCGGGTGCTCGAGGCCGTCGAGCGGCTCGGCTACCGGCCCAGCGAGATGGCGCGGAGCCTCAAGGTCGGCCGCACCGGGCTCATCGGCCTCATGCTGCCGGACCTCGAGACGCCCTACTTCGCCGAGCTCACCCGCGACTTCGTCGAGGAGGGCGCGGCCCGCGGCTTCACCGTCGTCATCGACCAGACCGACGGCGACCTCGAGCGCGAGACGTCGCTGCTCGCGCGGGCCGCGCGCGGCGGGCTGTTCGACGCGCTCGTGCTCAGCCCCATCGCGCTGCGGGCCCACGACGTGACCGCCCGGCTGCCCGACAGCCCCCTGGTGTTCCTCGGCGAGACGGACGTCCCGGGGTTCGACCACGTCGCCATCGACAACCGGGAGGCCGCGCGGGTCGCGGTGCGCCACCTCGTCGAGCGCGGGCACCGACGCATCGCCGCGATCGGCTGGCGCGACGACGGCAACGGGACCGTCGAGCTCCGCACCGCCGGGTACCTTGCGGCGCTCGAGGAGGCGGGTCTCGCGGTGCCCTCGGGCGGCATGCCCCTGACAGGCGGGTTCGGGCGGCGCTTCGGTGCCGAGACCCTGCGCACCTTGGTCGACGGCGGCGACCCGCCGGACGCCGTCTTCTGCTTCTCCGACTCGCTCGCCCTCGGCGCGCTGCGGGCCGCCCACGACGCCGGGCTGCGCGTGCCCGACGACCTCGCGGTCGTCGGCTTCGACGACGCCGAGGACGGCCGCTACTCGGTGCCGTCGCTCACCAGCGTCTCACCGGACAAGCGGTGGATCGCGCACACGGCGTTCACGCGCATCGCCCGGCGGCTCGCGGGCGAGGACATGCCGGCCGAGACGCTGGTGGCGCCGTTCCGGCTCGTCGTGCGGGAGAGCAGCGGCGGCTGACCCCGCACGGTGGCTGAGTCGGTGCGCTCAGTCGGTGAACGCGTCCTTGACGTCGTCGCCGGCCTTCTTGAGCTTGGCCTTCGTCTGGTCGACCTCGCCCTCGGCCTGGAGGTCCTCGTCGTCGGTGGCGCGGCCGGCGGTCTCCTTGAGCTTGCCGCCCGCGTCCTCGGCGGCGTGCTTGATCTTGTCGTCCATGCCCATGGTGTCCTCCGGTGCTCGGTGGGGTGGTACCAGCCCACCGTCACCCGGGCGCGCGGCACTCGCCACCCGCGGCGGGGTCACTCCTTCCAGACGAGGACCTCGACGTCGATCTCGGTGCTGTCCGCCCCGGGCGCGATCTTCGTGAAGTGCACCCGGGCTGTGCGTCCGCCGTCGGAGTCGACGCACACGTACTTGTCGAGGAGCCCCTCGTACCGCGTGGACGACGTCAGCTGGGTGCGGGCGTCGCAGTCCGCGTGGCTGGGCTCGTCGTCGAACACCGTGAGATTCTCGCCCTCGACGAAGCCGCTGCTGAGGCAGAAGTCTCCCTGGTAGTCGGTGGCGTCCCAGTCGGGCGCGGTGCTGTCGAGCGTGATGCACGAGTAGTTGTCCAGGTGGAGCGGTCCGTCCGTCTGCCGGACGACCTCCACGTCGTCGTCCGCCGCGCTCACCGTGCCGGAACCCGTGCCGACGCCCGACGCCTCGGCGAGCTGGTCCTCGAGCTCGCCGTTGCGCTGCTCGAGCTCGTTCACCTTGCCCTCGAGCGACTGCACCGTCTGCTCGAGCTCGGACGACCCCGGCCTGCCCGTGAGCGACGGAATCTCCACCGCCCCGGAGAAGAGGCCGATGACGGCCGCGAGGACCGTGCCGGCCGCGACGATGAGCGCCACGATGATCGACGTCCTCGAGTCGGAAGATCCGTCCGCCATGCCCCTGCCCCAGCCGCTCGTCGTGAAGGTCGGGCACAGCGTAGTGCTTCACCCGCCGTTGTCACGTGACGTGCGACGGGCCGGTCCGGCGCCGTGGCGCCGGGCCGGGACCCGCCGCTACGCCGTCTGCCGCACGCGGTCGGCGAGCAGGCCCGCGACGTCGTCGACCGCCATCTCGACGCGACCGTAGACGCGGGGTGTGAGCAGCGTCGTGCCGTCGAAGTCACCGGACGACGCGAACACCGCCACGGGCACGGTCAGCGACTGGAAGAAGCCGAACAGCGGGCGCAGCGCGTGCTCCAGCACGAGGGCGTGGTGCTCCCCGCCGCCGGTCGCGGCCAGCAGCACGGGCTTGTTCGCCAGGGCGTACTGGTCCACGAGGTCGAAGAAGTGCTTGAACAGCCCGGTGTAGGAGCCGCGGAACACCGGGGTGGCGGCGACCAGGAGGTCGGCCTGCTCGGCCTGGCGCAGCACCTCCTCGACGGCGGGGGCCACGCGGTCGCGCTCGAGGGCGCCCGTGAAGTCGGGGCCGAGCCGGTAGACGTCGATCCGCCGGGCCTCGACCGCCACGCCGTGCGGGGCGAGTGCCTTCTCGAGCGTGCCGAGCACCACGTCGACGAGCCCCACCGTCTTCGACTTCTCGCTCGGGCTCCCGTTGACGGCGACCACGCGCAGGGCGGCGCTCATGCGACGCGCGCCGTCCGCCCGGCGACCTCGCGGCGCACGACGGGTGCCACCTCGGTGCCGAGCAGCTCGATCGCCTCGAGCACGTCCTTCTGAGCCATGCCGCCGAACCCGATCTGGATCAGCGCGCGGTCGAGCCCGTACACCTCGTGGTAGGCCAGCAGCTTGTCGACGACCTCCTGCGGGCTGCCGACGACGAGGCCCGCGGCGGGCGAGGTCTGTGCGTCGAACGCGACGCGCGGCATCTGGAAGCCGCGACCCCGCTGGTGGTTGTTCTCCATCATCCCGCGCGCGAACGCGGGGTACATCGTGTCGCGTGCGCCCTGGCTGGTGCGTGCGACGTGGCCGTGCACGTTGATGCTGGTGCGGAGCGTCGCCGGGTCGTGGCCGGCCTGCTCGGCGGCCGCCCGGTACGTCTCGACCGTCTGCTCGTGGTAGGTCAGCGGGCCGAGCAGCAGCGCCATGGCCATGGGCAGGCCGAGGCGTCCCGTCGCGACGGCGGACGCGAGCGTGCCGCCGACGCCGACCCAGACGGGCAGCTCGTCCTGCACGGCGCGCGGGCCGATGTCGGCGTTCTCGAGCGGCGGGCGGAACCGGCCGCGCCACGTGAGGGGGTTGCGGTCCCGGATGGCCAGCAGCAGCTCGAGCTTCTCGCGGAAGAGGTCGGCGTAGTCCGCCAGGTCGTAGCCGAACAGCGGGAACGACTCGGTGTACGAGCCGCGGCCGGCGATGATCTCGGCGCGCCCGCCCGAGAACTGGTCGAGGGTGGCGAACTGCTCCCAGACGCGGACCGGGTCGTCCGAGCTGAGCACGGTGACGGAGCTGCTCAGGCGGATGTGCTCCGTCGCCTCGGCCGCCGCGGCGAGCACCATCGCGGGGGCGGACCCGACGAAGTCGGTGCGGTGGTGCTCGCCGACGGCGAACAGGTCGAGCCCGACCTGGTCGGCGAGCCGCGCCTGCTCGATCGTGTCGCGGGCGCGGCGGTGGGGGGAGGGGGTGCGTCCGGTCGCCGGGTCCTCGGTGATCTCCACGAACGTCATGAAGCCGATCTCGAACGGCGAGCGCTCCCGCCCCGGGCGGGTCTCGGTGGTCATCGCGGTTACCTGTCTCTCGTGTGCGGTCCGATGGGTCGTGCGCGGCGGTGCACCGCCGCCGTCCGATATAACTGTCTGCGCAGGCAGATATTCCGCCGCGCGGCGGACCGGTCACGGTTAGGATCCCGACATGACGACGCCGCGCCTCACCGCCCTCGAGGACGAGGCCTGGCGGGGCTTCCTCTACGCGCACGACCGGATCTGGCGCGAGATCGAGGAGGGCCTCGCGCCCCTCGGCGTGAGCATGGCCGAGTACAGCGTGCTCGCGCTCCTGGGGGAGGCAGGCCGGGACGGGATGCGGATGTCGGAGCTCGCGCGTCGGCGCGTCATGTCGACCGGCGGCTTCACCCGGATGGCGGACCGGCTCGAGCGCCGCGGGCTCATCGAGCGCCGGCGGATCGAGGAGGACGGGCGCGGCTACGTCGCCACGCTCACCGAGGAGGGCCGGACCCTTCTGCGCAAGGCCTGGCGCCGGCAGCACGCGGACATCCGCCGCCTCTTCCTCGACCACCTCGACGACGACGACGTCCGCGCGCTGGTGCGGGTGTGGTCGCGCCTCGACCTCGACCCGGAGGTGGGGCGGGGGCGCTGAGCCCCCGCCCGTCTCACGCCCGCGTGTACTCCGCGAGCAGCACGCCCGAGCCGAACGCCTGGACGTCCGCGCGCTTCCACTGCTGCGGCGCGTAGCCGCGCCCGCCGAACAGCGGGACGCCGGCGCCGAGCACCACGGGGTTGATCTTGAGGGCCAGGCGGTCGATCTCGTCGGCGAGCGCCGCGGCCAGCGACCCGCCCCCGCACAGCCAGATGCCCTTCCCGTCCTCCTGCTTGAGCGCGCGCACCGTCTCGACCGGGTCGGCGTCGGTGAAGGTCACGGCCTCGCTGCCTGTCGGCGCCTCGTGCGAGCGCGTGAACACGACCTGCCGCAGGTGCTCGTACGGGCTCGGCAGGTCCGGCAGGCCGACGGCGTAGGTGTTCCAGCCCATGAGGACCGTGTCGAACGGGCTGTCGTCCAGTGGGAGGCCCACGGCCTCGGCGAGCCGTGTCGGGGCGGTGCCGCCGTAGCGCGCCCAGATCGGTGCCATGTGGTCGCCCTCCGCCAGGAAGGCGTCGAACTGGCCGTCCGGCCCGGCGATGTAGCCGTCCAGGCTGACGGCGACGTAATAGGTGAGCTCGCGCATCGATTCTCCGATCACTACAGATGCAGTGGTTGGAAACTACAACAGATGTAGTGCTTCGCGCTACCCTCTGTCCCATGGTCACCAACTCCGCCCGCCGAGCCGCCCTCGCCGACGCCGGCATCGCCGTGCTCGCCCGGGAGGGCGCCCGCGGGCTGACCCACCGCGCGATCGACACCGAGGCCGGGGTGCCGACCGGGACGACGTCGAACTACTTCCGCAGCCGGGACACCCTCGTCGCCGGGCTGTTCGAGCGGATCGGGCAGCGGCTCGCGCCGTCGGCGGAGGACCTCGCGAGCCGCGCCGGGCGGACGCCGGGCCGCGCGCTGTTCGCGGAGTACCTGCGCGACATCGTGCGGCGGCTGACCGCCGAGCCGGACGTGACGCGCGCCCTCTTCGAGCTGCGCCTGGACTCCGCGCGGCGGCCCGAGCTCGCCGCGGTGCTCGCGCCCTGGCTGCGCGCCGGGTTCGACGCCGATGTCGCGTTCAACCAGCAGGCGGGTCTGCCGGGCGGGCGGCGGGAGATCGCCCTGTTCCACTACGCGATCGACGGCCTGCTGCTGGACCGGCTCACCACGCCGATCGACCCGGACCTGCCGGTCGACGACGTCATCGACGCGCTCGTGGCGGGGCTGCTGCCGGAGTGAGGTTCAGCCGTAGATCAGGTAGGTCCCCGCCTTGCCCGGCTCGACGAGGGCGAACCGCCTGGTCAGCCCGCTGTTCTCGAGCAGCCCGACCTGCTGGGTGAACTGCTCGTTGGTCACGAACACGGTGCGCTCGACGCCCCAGTCGTCGGCGAACCACGTGCGGAGCGTGTCCAGCAGGCGCCGGTCGAGCCCGTCGGCCGTGCGTGACGTCCGGACCCAGAAGTACACGACGGCCTGCACGTCTCCCCACGCCTCGTCGGCGAGCGGCGTCACCGCCGAGCGTGCGAGGAACGCCGCGGTGGTCGGGAAGACGTAGACGCAGCCGAGGCTGCGCGGGTCGGCGGGGTCGGGACTCGCCGGGTCGAGCACCGTGTAGGTGAAGGCGTGCCCGGCGACGTGCCGCTCCTCGAGCCCGGCGAGGTCGGCGCGGTTGGCCTCGACCGTGAAGTCGTCCTCCGGCCAGGCCGACTGCTCCCAGAGGCGCAGGTCGGCGCGCGCCTCCATGACGGCGTCGTGGTCGCGTGCCGCGTCGTCGGCCGTGATCGGGCGCAGCGCGAGCTCGTCGGTGCGCGGCATGCGCGCCGGTTCGTGCAGGATCATCGGGGGCTCCCTCTCGTCCCTCGCACCCTAGGCGGGGCCGGGTCCGGACCTCGACGGGTTTTCGCGGGTACCGATGAGTTCCGGTCGCCCGCCCGGTCGGCACGGGCAGACACCAACCCTGGAGGAACCCCTGATGCCTCGTCCCACCCCGGCCCGCGTACGAGACGCGATCGTGGAGCACACCCGTCGGTTCGCGGAGGCGGCGTCGGCCGCCGGACCGCAGGCTCCCGTGCCGACCGCCCCGGCCTGGACCGTCGCCGACCTCGTCACGCACGTCGGCGGCACGCAGCACTGGACCGCCGAGATCATGGAGCGACGCGTCGCCGACTTCGCCGACCTGCCCACGGAGAGCCCGGAGGCCCCCGCGGACCCCGGTGCGTGGCCCGGCTGGCTCGACGAGTCCGCGCGGCGCGTGACCACGGCCTTCGCCGACGACGCGCTCGATGCCCCCGTGCTCAACGCCGCGGGCGACGACCGCCAGGGCAGCCTGTTCTGGCTGGTCAACGTCCTCAACGAAGCGGTGGCGCGCCGGCGCGCTCCGGGGCACGGGGCAGGCGCTGCAGTGGCGGGCCGACGACACCGGCGACGCGTGGCACGTCGAGCGACGCCCGGAGGGCGCGGTGTGGCGGGCCGGGACCGGCCCGGCGGACGTGACGGTGACCGGACCGGCCGGCCCGCTCCTGCTCGCCCTCACCCGGCGCCTGCCGCTCGAGGACGCCGGCCTCCGGGTGGACGGCGACGCCGCGCTGGTGCGGCACTGGCTCGACCACACGGCGCACGTCGCGGACTAGCGCGGGCCCACGCCCCGGTCGCTCCACGCCGTGCCGAACGCCGCCCACACCATCGGGGAGAACGCGGCCTCGCCCGTGCGCTCCCAGGCGTCGGCCTGCTCGCGCTGCCACGCGTTGAGCGCCGCGACCGGGTCGGCGGCCTCGTGCGCCGCGTCGACGGCGACGACCGCCCGGGCGAAGGCGTCGATGCCCGCGACGCCCGCGACCACCTCCAGCCCGGTGTCCGTCGGCAGCGTCCAGCGGGTCGCGGTGACGTGCTCCGCGCCGCGCGCGGTGAAGGCGGCCACCAGGCCGGTCGGGTCGGCGTAGGCGGTGTCGGCGCCGGACGCGCAGCCGACGAGCGCGACACGGGCGGGCGCCGTCCACCCGTCGAGCGCGATGTCAGAGGCCAGCAGCGGGCGGTGCACGCCGTCCACGAGCGGGGCACGGCCTGCGGCCTCCGGCCCGTCGGTGAGGTGCAGGCCGGTGCCCAGGGCGTACGCGCCCGCGGTCACGTGCCCGACGTACAGGAAGCGGGCGGCGCCGGTGAGGTGCTCGCGAAGCTGCGCGCGGCTCGTGCGGGGGTGGACGGGGGCCTCGGCCGGTGCGCCCCGCAGCCGGTCGCCGTGCCGCGCGAGCACGGCCTCGACCAGGGGCTCCGCGCGGCGCAGCACCGGTTCGAGGCCGGCGACGCCGCCGGGCACGACGGGGTCGACGGTCGCGACGACGGGTCCGCCGGGCCGCGCGGGCGACGCGACCCGGGCGGGCGACCGGCGGATCGACGCAGGCAGCAGCACCGACACGTCGCAGCGGTGCACCAGGCGCTCGGCGTCCTCGATGCGCAGGGCCTCCCACGGCACGGCGGCCAGAGCGGGCGAGGCCTGGACACGGACGTGCGGGCGCAGGCCCTGCGCGAACCGTTCCTCGAGCTCGGCTCCCAGCCGCGGCGGGACGAGCGCCGCGGTGAGCGCGCCGCTGAGCGCCGTCTCCTGCCCGACGTCGCCGAGCACCGCCCAGGAGCGCACCAGCGCGTCGCGCACGGACTCGCCGTCCAGGGGGCGCGGAGCCGCCCGGCGCCACGCGTCGAGCGCCGGCAGGGGCGGCGGGACGCCCCACAGCCGGGGCTCGTCGAGCGCGTCCTGCCAGCGCCACGTCACCCACAGGCCGCCCTCGGCGGTGTCGACGTACTTGACCTGCACCGTCGGGTCCTGGCCGGTCACCACGCGTCGACCACCTCCCGGCCTCGGACGGCGACGCCGTACCGCTCCTGCGCGGCGTCCAGGGCCCACGCGACGGCGCTGCGCCCGTCCGGGCGCGTCCGGACGCGCGGCGGGACGGCGAGCAGGTCGGCACCGGTGTGCGGCTCGGCGACCGCCGGGTCGAGGGTGGCGCTCGCGGCGACGTGCTCCAGGAGGTCGAGCACCTCGTCCTCGCGGCCGGCGACCGTGAGCGTCCGCAGCGCGACGTCGAGGATCCGGGCCGCCTCGGCCGCCCACGCCTCGCGCAGCTCGCCGGGCCGCAGGCCGTAGCGGACGGCGTCGGCGGCGAGGGCGCAGGGCACCGCGATATCGACCGCGCGGTCATGTTCGGGGGTGCCCGCGGTGCCCGTGCGGAGCGCCGCGTTGTGCGCCGCGACCGCGCGGCGCACGTCGACGCGTACCCGCTCGGGCAGCGTCGTGGCGAGCCCCCTGGCGCGGTCGTGCGCGGCCAGCGCCTCCTCGCCACGGCCCGCCTCGTCGAGCGCGAGGCCGAGCACCGCCCACGCCTCGGCCTCGCTCGCGGGGTCGCCCACGGCGCGGCACCGCTCGACGGCCTCGCGGGCGGCCCCGACCGCGCCGTCGAGGTCGCCGCGCAGGCGCAGCACCTCGCCGCGGACGGCCACGACGGCTGCCGCGCCGCGCCGGTCGCCGACCGACAGGTACGCGTGCTCGGCGTCGTCGAGGTGGCGCTCCGCGGCGTCCGCGTCGCCCTGCGCGAGCGCGAGGGAGGCGGCATGGCGCGCGCGCTCGGCGCGCCGGGAGGCGTCGAGCGGCTGCGTGGCGGCGATCGCCTCGGCGGCGTGGGCGGGGGCGGCGGCGTCGGCCCCGGCGAGCCGCCGCAGCAGGGCGAGCCGGTCGAGGCAGAGCGGCACCAGGCGCGGCTCGTGCCCGGACGCCAGGGCGAGGGCGGCGCGGACGTCGTCCTCGGCGCCGTCCAGGTCGCCCGACTGCTGCCGCACGGTCGCGCGCCCGAGGTGCACGTGCACGCGTGCCTCCCACCACATCGGGTGGCCGAGCGGGTCGTCGAGCCGCAGCGCGGTGTCGTAGTCGGTGGTGGCGGCGGCCGCGTCGCCGGTCAGGAGGTGCTGGTCGGCACGGGCGGTGAGCAGCACCACGGTCTCGAAGGCGACGCGCGGGTCGCGGACCCGGGCCGCCCGCCGCGCCGCCTTCAGCCCCTCGGCGATGTGCTCGCGTGCGGCGGCGTGGTCGCCGCGGTCGGCCGCGGCCTGGGACAGGACGTGCCGCACCCGGGCCCGCAGGTACAGCGCGTCGGGATGGGTGCCCAGCCACCACCGGCCCACGACGGCCAGCAGCTGCTCGGCGTACGGTTCGGCGGCGGTGTGCCCGCCCCGGTCGTACGCCTGGGCCATCTGCGCGCCGAGGGCGTTGACGTCGGGGAGCGTCACGGGCCCACCGCCCGCGCGATCTCGACGAGGCGGTGCGGGTCGACGTCGGGCACCGGCGTCAGGCCCGGCACCTCGAGCCGGAACCGGGGTCGCGCGGCCAGGAGGGCCGGTGGCGCGGGAACCGTGCCGGACCACGCGTCCCCGGCCCGGCGGAGCGGGACGACCGTCTCGCCCGCGACGGCCCGCAGCGTGACGCGCGGCGGCGCGCCGACCACGGGAGCCGTCGGCACCGTGACGGCGAGCGTCAGGTCGGCGCCGCCGGCCAGGTCCACCCGCCACGCGACCTGCCCGAGGGGGTCGACCACCCCCTGCGGCACCGCACCCGGGTCGACCGGGTCGACGCCATCGAGCACCGGGGCACCGCGCGGCCCGGCCGCGCCCGCCGCGAGGGCGTACTCCTCCGGCCGGGGGCCGGGGGAGCCCAGCGGGTCGGACGCCGCGAGGTCGACGCCGTGGTCGGCGGCGAGCTCGCGGACCTGCTCGTCGAGCGGGCCGCCGACCGGACCGGGCCCGAGGGCCGCGAGCTCGCGCAGCGCGCGGACCACCGCCTCGTCGTCGTCGGTGACCCCGTCGAGGGCGGCCAGCGCAAGAGCCCGCCGCGCGGTGAGGACCCGCGGGTCGAGCGGCGGCACGTCGGCGACCCGCGACGCGGGCCACCAGGCCGCGCGCCACGCGTCGAGCGCAGCCCGGCGGGCGGGGACGAGCACGTCCTCGCCCGCGACGTCCAGCCACCCCGCCGCACGTGCCTCGTCCCACACGTCCGCGCCCTGCTCGCCGGTGCCGAGGTCCCACCACAGGAGCGCGCCCGCGCCCTCGAGGACGGCGGTGCGCCAGGCCGGCGTCAAGCCGCACCACCCTGGGCCAGCATCGCCTTGACCTGGTCGCGCCGGTCGAGCACCACGGACCGCATCGCGCCGTCGAGCAGGTCCCACACCGCCTCGGCGGGCAGGTCGCGGCCGCGCAGCTCGCGCCCGTGCACGCGGGCCCAGAGCCGGCGCAGGAACGCCTCGCGCACGCCGTCGGCCGGGCCGGTGCCGTCGGGCAGGCGCAGCGCCTTGCGGACGAAGGCCTCGCGCTCCCAGCGGGCGGCGAGCCGGCGGGCGGCGTCGGTGGTGCCGTCGAGCCGGGCCGCGGCCGCACCGGCCACCATGACCGCCCGGTCAGGTTCGGCGGCGAGCTGCCAGGGCCGCGCGCTGCGCGCCGCCTCGGCCGTCACCACGTCGCGCAGTGCGCCCGCCCCGTCGAGCCCCAGGGCGGTCACCGTGCCGAAGAGCCGCTCCAGGATCGACCGGTCGAACGGTGGCGGCAGCGCGGACTTCGACGCCCGCGTGCCGACCTCGGGCGGTCGCACCGTCTCGTGCGCGCTCAGCCCCGCGGCCCGGGCGCGGCCGGGGGAGCGCAGCGCAGTCCCCGCCGCGGTCCCGTCCCCCGCCGCGACGACGTGGTCGAGCGCGTCCCGGCCGTCGGTCGCGCAGGTGTCCAGCAGCCGTGTCAGCCGGTCCGTCGTGCCCTCCTCGTCGGGCGGCCCCGGCGCGACGGCCCCGCGGTCGGCGTCCGTCCACGCCGCGTCGACCGCCCGGCGCACCTCGTCCGCGACGTCGGGGAGCGTGAGGTAGGCGCGCAGGTCGGCGGCCGTGACGCGGCCGGCGTCGTGCACGTCCTCGACCTCCTTGCCCGCGAGCGCCGCGGCGTCGGGCCCGGGTGCGCCGTGGCGGTGGGCGAGCTCGTAGGCGCGCTGGAAGTACAGGTCCTGCGGGTGCCCGTCGGTGATGCGCCGGGCGCGGCGCTCGCGCTTGAGGTGCACGAACCAGGCGGCGGTGGCCACGAGGTCGTCCCGGGCGGCGAGGATGCGGGCGCGCAGCTCCCGTGCGGCGTCGTCGTCGAGCAGGGCGCGCCCCAGGTGCGGGTGCTGCGCGGGGCGGACCACGAGCGGGTCGAGGACGAGCTTCACGGTGCGGGCGAGCGGCAGGCCCGCCGCGTTGCTCAGGGGCGCGACGCCGTCGCCGAGCTCGCGCCAGACCTGGGCGAGGACGCGCGTGCGCGCCGTGGTCTGCGCGGTCACACCGCAACCCTACCGGCGGGCGGGCGGCCTGCCTCGGGGACCTGTGACCGGGAGGGGGCGGCCGGCGCTACCGTGCGGCGCATGAGGACGGACATCCCCCCGAGCCGCGCCGCGCTGGCGATCGCGCGGATGCGCGACTTCGGCGCACACCAGGCGGCCTACCCGGTCAACCGGTCGCTCGACCGGTCGCTCGGTCTCGTCGGCGTGGTGCTCGTCGTGGCACCGGTGCCGTTCGCGTGGGTGGCGTACACGGAGTCGCCCTGGGGCGACGGGGTGGGCAGCGTCGGCGGGATGATCGCGTCGGGGCTGGCCGCGCTGGTGTTCGGCGCCCTCGCGGTCGTCATCGGCATCCCGGCCCTGCTGGCGGTGTTCAGCCACCCGCACGCGACGGTGCACCTCTTCGAGCGCGGTGCGATCGCGATCCGGCACCGCGGGGGGAGCTGGTCCTGGACGTACGAGAACGCGACGGTCCGGTACGTGCTGTGGCACGAGCCCTGGGAGGGTGAGTCCCGGCCGCGCAGGCAGCTCTGGGTCACCTTCCGCGACGGCGAGACGATCTGCTTCGACGGCCTCGGCGACGCCGACCGCGCGGTGCTGCCCCACCTGTCGGTGGCGCTGGGCGGCAGCCGCGAGCCGGAGGACGTCGGGACCCTGCGCGGCAGCGACGTGCCGGCACCGTTCTGAGGAGGACACATGACGGATCTGCCACGCGTCCTCCGTCCGGAGGACCTCGGCCTGCCTCGCGAGCCCGCGGTCAACGCGCGCGGCGTGCTGGGCACGCTCGGCACCGTGGCCGCGCTGGTCCTCGTCGGCGTCCTGGTCGGCTCGGTCCTCACCCTCCGTGACGTGGAGCCGGGGTACGCGGTCGCGGTCGGCGAGCGGGCCGGGCGCGAGGTGGTCGTGGTCCCGTCCGAGCACGGCGCCGGTGCGTCCTTCGTGGCCGCCTACGACACCGCGACGGGCGAACGCCTGTGGCGGCACCGCACGGCCCGTGCACCCTGGCCGCTGGCCGCCGGCACGGAGCACGTGCTCCTCCGGGACGACGACCAGCTCGTCGTGCTCGACGTGGCCGACGGCTCGGTCGTGGCCGAGGGCGACGGCATCCCCGGGCTCGACCTGCCCCACGGCGAGCTCAACTTCCGGGAGGACGGCGACGCCGCCGACGCGACCGAGGGCGTCGTCTACGTGTCGGTGCACGACGGGTTCCCCGAGCAGCGCCCCGACCTGGTGCGCGCCGTGCCCGTGGACGGCCCGCCGGTCGCGGCGCCCCTGACGGGCCGGCAGGCCGAGCGCTGGTCCTGCTACGTCACGTCCGCCGGCGCCCAGCGGCCGGACGGCGCCCAGGTCGTCGACGGCGTCGTCCGCGAGGGGGCGGAGGGCGTCGTCGTGCCCGACGTGTGCGACCGTGACCCGATGCGCGCCGTGAGCGACGAGCTCGCGCCGGGCTCGGGCGTCGTCGCGACCATGACGCCAGGGCGGGACGCGTACGGGCGGTCCGAGCTCGTGCTCACCGCAGCGGACGGGGCCGCGCTGCACCGCGTCGACGACGTGTCCGACGTCGCCGCGGCCCGCACCACGCCGTCGGGCGGCGCCGTCCTGCTGCTGCGGACGCAGCGGTCCGTGCTGTTCGGCCTCACCACCCGGTACGACGCCGTGCTCCTGCTGGTCTCGCCGGGCGGCGAGGTGAGGGAGGTCGGGCTGTGAGGCTCACCGGCGCGTGCCGGCCATCCACTCCCAGACGTGCCGCCCACGGTGCCGCGGGTCGTTGCGCGCCACGTAGATCCACGACCAGTGCCCCGGGTAGGTGTTCCCGTCCCGTGTCACGCTGTCGTACAGGCTCAGGATCGAGCCGTCGATCCGCTCGTGCGCGTACACGGTGTTGTCCTCGGGGTCCAGCGTCGTGTCGTCGGCCGAGGCGACCAGCCACGTCGGCGTCGTCATCGCCGCGAGCTCGTCGTCCGAGACGAAGTACGGGCCCGACCCGTCGCGCGGGCCGATGCCGCAGCAGATCGGCACGGACGTCGCGAACACCTCGGGGTGCTCGGCGACCATCTTGAGCGACATGTAACCGCCGTTCGAGCAGCCGACCACGTGGATCCGGCGCCGGTCGATCCGGTGCCGTGCCACGACCTCCTCGATCGCCTCGGCGATCCGGGGCGCGTAGCCGTCGCCGTCGTCCATCCAGGCCGACGTCGCCTGCGGCGCGAGCACGTAGGCGCCACCGAACAGACGCTGCGCCTCGGGGGTCGCGAAGCCGAGCGCGCCGCGGTTGGCCCGCAGGGTCGCCTCGTTGTCGTAGTAGTCGTGCCCGTCGACGAGCAGCCCGCCCTCGCCGCCCCCGTGCAACCACACGACCAGCGCGGCGCCGTGCCGCCCGCCGCCGCTCCTGGGTGAGAACAACCGGTAGTTCATGCCCGACGCCGTCGCGTGGTAGCTGAACGCGTCCACCTCCGGGTCGGTCAGCCTGCCCTCGCGGAACCGGTCCAGGACCACCTGCCCGCCGGGCCCGCGCAGCGGCTCCGACTGGGTGACCGTGTGCTCCAGCTCGAGCAGCACGTTGCGGCTGTACGCGCCCACGTACTGGAGCGTGTCGCCGCCCGGCACCTGCCACCCGTGCTCGAGGTCGAGCACCACCTCGCCCCGCGGGGTCCAGCGGGCGCCCGTGACCACGCGGTCCTGCTCGTACGCGAGCTCGCCGGTCACCGGGTTGGTGGCCCGGACGTGCACCGTGAACGTCGACGGTGTCAGGGACGCGCGCCGCACCCCGTGCAGGGCGCGCGACGAGAGCACGAGCGAGGTCACCTGCTCGCCGCTGTCGAGCACCTCGGCGACGGGCGTCACCAGGGCGTCGCGGTGGCCGCGCGGGGTGCCGGCGGGATCCCGGGGGGCGGCGCTCGCGGTCGGGACCCCCAGCAGGGCGGAGGCGCCCAGGGCGGCGCCGGAGGCGAGCAGGGTACGGCGGGTCACGGGCGTGCTGCGCATGGCGGAACTCCTTCGTTCGGTGCCGGGCCACCGGGGAGGCTATGGCGGCGGGGGGTGAACGTCAACGCTCCCGGCGCGAGTCGGTTGCCTCGGGCATGCGCTCAGCCGCCCAGGTGACCGGGGAGGCGGGCGAGAACCCGCTCGTGCGCCACCCGGGCCTGGCGGGCCATGTACCCGACCACCGCGAGGGGCGCCGTCACGTGCGTGGTCTCGGTGAGGATGGCGCCGTCGCCGTCGCCGTCGGGTGCGGCCTGGGTGGTCGTGCGCAGCGTGCAGCCGGGGGCGGCGCGCACCGCCGTCACCATCGTGCGCGCGTCGGGGCGCGCGACCCGCGCGCCGAAGCGCAACCGGTAGCGCAGGGGGCCGAGCGGCGGACGTTCGACCACGCGCCAGTCCTGCCACGGGCCGTCCGGCCCGCTTCCTGTGCCGACGACCTGCGCCGACACGAAGAACGGGTGCAGGCCCGCGTGCCGGGTGAGGTCGGCGAGGGCGTCGATCGCGGCGTCCGGCGGGACCGGGACGCGGGCGGTCAACTCGAAGCGACGGGTGGCCACGGCACGATTGTGCCAGGTTGTGCCGGGTTGTGCCGGGAGTGGTGCCGGGGGTTGTGGTGCGGCGGACCCCGCCACGGTGTCCAGCGGGTGAAACGCGCCGCATGCCGCAGGTCCGCCGGGGCCGAAGTGACGCTACGGTACGGGGTGCCGACCGGCAGTCGTCCATGTCGACCCGAACGGAGCACCTGTGTCACGTGGCACCACCCGCACCCGTCGCACCATGACAGCGCTTGCAGCGGCGGGGGTCGCGGCCGCTCTGGCCGGGTG
Organism: Promicromonospora sp.; assembly: GCA_036010205.1. Lineage (GTDB taxonomy): Bacteria > Actinomycetota > Actinomycetes > Actinomycetales > Cellulomonadaceae > Promicromonospora. The sequence continues at coordinate 60,888 of DATGOB010000251.1, forward strand.
TGCGACCGACGCAGGCAGCGGCGTGACCGCGGCGGCCGGCGTCTCGCCGCAGGACGTGTCGGCGGCGCTGGAGGCCGGCGGTGAACTGCTGGTGTGGGCCTGGGAGCCGACGCTGGAGCAGGTCGTCGAGGACTTCGAGGCCGAGTACCCGAACGTCGACGTCGAGCTGGCCAACGTCGGCACCGGCAACGACCACTACGTCGTCCTGCAGAACGCGATCAGCGCCGGGTCGGGCGTGCCGGACGTGGCGCAGGTCGAGTACTACGCGCTGCCGCAGTTCTCGATCTCGGGCTCGCTGGCCGACCTCGCCCCTTACGGGGCCGCCGGGCTGGGCGACACCTATTCGCCGGGCACGTGGAACGCCGTGACCGACGGCGACGCCGTGTACGGCCTGCCGATGGACTCCGGCCCGATGGCGCTGTTCTACAACGCGAAGACGTTCGAGGAGGCCGGCGTCGAGGTGCCGACCACCTGGGCGCAGTTCGTGGACGCGGCCCGGGCGATCCACGCCCACGACCCGGACACCTACATCCTCGCCGACAACGGCGACGCCGGGTTCACGACGTCGATGATCTGGCAGGCAGGCGGCCACCCGTTCCGTGTGGACGGCACGTCGGTCACCGTGGACCTCACCGACGAGGGGGCCACCCGGTTCGCGCAGCTGTGGCAGCAGCTCCTCGACGGCGATCTCGTCGCCGACATCCCGCAGTGGTCCGACGAGTGGTTCCAGCGGCTCGGCGACGGCACGATCGCGGCGCTCGTGACCGGCGCCTGGATGCCCGCCAACCTCGAGTCGGGCGCTCCCCAGGCCGCGGGGGACTGGCGGGTGGCGCCCATGCCGCAGTGGACCGAGGGCGCGAACGAGACCGCGGAGAACGGTGGCTCCTCGCTCGCGGTGACGGAGGCGAGCGACGCCAAGGCGCTGGCCTACGGGTTCGTGCAGTACGCCAACGCGGGTGACGGCGTGCGTGCCCGCCTCGACCAGGGGACCTTCCCCGCCACGACGGCTGACCTCGAGAGCCCCGAGTTCCTCGCCGAGGAGCCCGAGTACTTCGGCGGGCAGCGGATCAACGAGGTGCTCGCGGCCTCGGCGTCCGGCGTCGTCGAGGGCTGGCAGTACCTGCCCTACCAGGTCTACGCCAACAGCGTGTACTCCGACACCGTCGGCCAGGCCTACACGGGCTCGACGTCGCTCACCGTCGGGCTGCTCGCCTGGCAGCGCGCCATGACGACCTACGGCGCGAACCAGGGGTTCACGGTCCAGGACTGATCGCCTCCTCCTGGAGCGCGGTGACCGCCCGGTCGAGCCACTCGGTGAGCAGCGTGCGCTCCGCGTCGGTGAGCGCCGGCAGCTCGGGCACGGCCGCCCGCGCGGCGACGGCCAGCGGCGCCAGGTCGGAGGCCGGGGGCGCCGGGTCCTGCGTGACGATGCCCCGCAGGGTGGTGTCGATGACCGCGTCCGCCAGGGCGAGGTCGCGCTCGGCCTCCGGCCGGGCGAGCAGTGTCAGCACGACGCCGTTGCCTGCGGCCTGGATCATCTGTACCGCCCGCTCCTGCGCGACGCGCAGCCGACCGGCCGCGGCGACCCGGGCGACCCGCGTCGCGAGCGCCTCGGTGCCCGCCACGGCAGCGGGGGAGTCCGCGTGCCGTCCGGGTGCGGCGAGCAGCACGAACAGGTCCGGGTTGGCCAGGCCGAAGTCGACGTGGGTGCGCCACGCGGTGCGCAGGACCTCGACCGGGTCGCCCTGCTCGTCGGCGACCTGCTGCGCCTTCCGCGTGACGTAGCGCGCGAGCACCTGCTCCGCGACGGACTCCATGAGCCCGTCCTTGTCGCCGAAGATCCGGAAGATCGTCGGGGCGGGCACACCGGCCCGCTGCGCGACGGCGCGCGTGGTCACCGCGTCGGCCCCGCGCTCTCGCAAGAGGTTCTCCGCCGCGTCGACGATGCGGGTGCGGGGCGACGTCTTCTCTGCCGGATCGTCTGCTGTCTCGACCATGGATCGACGATATCAAGGTGACGCTACCGGCGCTCCGGATCGGTGGTAGCGTTGTGGACGAAGCACCGATCCACCCACGGAGGAGAGCAATGATCGTCGTCACCGGCGCCACCGGGCGCCTGGGTTCCCAGGTCGTCGAGCGGCTGCTCGAGCGCGTCCCCGCCGACGCGCTCGGCGTCAGCGTCCGCGACGCGGCGCAGGCCGCCCACCTCGCGGAGCGCGGCGTGCGCGTGCGCGAGGCCGACTTCACGCAGCCTGCGTCGCTCGCCACCGTGTTCGAGGGCGCCGACACCGTGCTCGTCGTGTCCCCGTCCATCGTCGGCGCGGAGGCATCGGCGGCAGGCAGGGCCGCCGTCGACCACGCCGTCGCAGCGGGCGCGGGGCGCATCCTGTACACGAGCCACCAGGCGGCCTCGCCCGACTCGCAGTTCGCCGCGCAGCCGACGCACGCCGCCGTCGAGGAGCACCTGCGGACCGTGCCCGTGCCCACGGTCGCCCTGCGCCACGGGTTCTACACGAGCACGCTGGAGCGCTATGCCCCGGGTGCCCTGGAGACGGGTGAGCTGCGCGCTCCGGAGGACGGGCCGTTCTCCTGGACCGACCACGCCGACCTCGCGGAGGCCGACGCCGTCGCCCTGACCGAGGCACGCGGCCTCGAGGGCGTCACGCCGCCGCTGACCGCGCCCGACCTGCTCGACCTCGCCGACGTCGCGCGCGTGCTCACCGACCTCACCGGCCGCACGGTGCGCCGTGTGGTGGTCGACGACGAGGAGTGGGTCGTCGACCAGGTCGCCCTCGGTGTCCCGCGACCCGTCGCGGAGTTCGTGCTCGGCATGTTCCGCGCCGCGCGGAACGGGGAGTTCGCCGTCGCGGACCCGTTCCTCGAGGAGCTCGTCGGGCGGCGGCCGATCACGGTGCGCGAGAGCCTCGACCGGTTCGTCCGGACGCTGCCCGCGCCGTCCGGTTCAGCGGTGTGACGTGCGCGTGCCGCCGTCGCGGTGGGCGAGCGTGGCCAGCGCGTCCGTCCAGTGCCCCTCGGCGGCGGCCGCGTGCTGCTCGGTGTCGATGTTCTCCTGGACCACCGTGACCCGTGTGCCGCCGTCGTCGGGCTCGAGGAGGATGCGGATCTCGTGGTAGTTCTCCGGTACGTCCTCGAGGCCGCTCATCGGGGAGAAGTGCGTGAAGTGCAGCAGGCGCGGCCGGTCCACCGCGAGGACGCGACCCTTGTCGGCGAACACGCGGCCGAAGAAGTGACCCTCGAACGTGATGGGGCTGCCGGGGCGGTAGTCCGTCTCGATGTTCGCGCCGAGCACCCAGCGCGCGCCCGGGTGGGTGAGCTCGGCCCACACGCGGTCGGGCGGTTCGGCGATGTGCGTCGTCGCGGTGGCGGTGTGGCGCGGGGTGTCGGTCATCGCTGCCTCCGTGGTGCTCGTCCGCAACCGACCGTACCGCGCCCGCGCGGTCAGGGCCGGGCGTGCTCGTGCCAGCCCATGACGCTGCCCGCAAGGGCCGCGTCGGCCACCCGCTGCGCGAAAATGGTCGTGAGCCCGGCGCGCGAGCTGTCGATCCACGGCTGCACGTGCCGGTACCCGGCCGCGCGGTACTCCAGGGCCTGCAGCAGGCACTCGAGCAGGTCGGCGTCCTTGGCGCAGCGGGCCTCCGGCGTCGTGCGCTCCTCGTACTCCGCCACGGCGCCGGTCACCGTCCGCGCGGCGGCGTCGGGGAGCCGGGCGACCTGGTCACGCGTGACGGCCTCGTTGCCGGCCGTGCGCGCCACGTACGGGCGGGCGGAGTGCGGCAGGTCCGTCGTCCGGGTCTCCTGGGAGTCGTGCCACAGGCCGAGGTACGCCGCGCGTGCCGGGTCGGCGCCCTCCTCCGCGGCGATCAGGCCGGCGAGCTGCGCGACGCGCAGGCTGTGCTCGGCCACCGACTCCGGGTCCCGTACACCCACCTGCCACCACCCGGCCCTGCGCACGCGCTTGAGCACGCCCAGCTCGTGGGCGAGGTCCGCGACGGCGGTCGCGTCGGGGTCGGTCGGGACGTGGGTCATCAGCTCTCCTGCCGGGAAGGTATCGACGCCGGTCGTGGTTCCCGATCCGACGTCTCGTCACACCAAGGATCCGTCGCACCGGAGGGAACCACATGTCCGACTACTACGACCGTACCGAGGACGCGAGGTACACGCGGGTCTACAAGGAGCAGACGCCCGACATCCTCAAGGCGTTCGCCGAGTTCGACCAGGCGGTCTTCGCGACGGAGGGCCGCGAGATCCCGTTGAGGTACCGCGAGCTCATCGCCCTCGCGGTCGGCCTCACGACGCAGTGCGTGTACTGCATCGACGGGCACTCCCGGCGCGCGGTCGCGGCCGGCGCCACCGAGGCGGAGCTCGCCGAGACCGCGTGGGTCGCCACCGCCATCCGCGCGGGTGGCGGGTACGCGCACGGCCGGCTGGGCTTCAAGCTCTCCGGCGCGGCGGACCACCAGCACTGACGCCCGCGCGGCAGGTCGCCCCGCTCACCGGGCGGCCGGTTCAGCCGCCGAGGGACCCGACGGCGAGCAGCAGGTCGTCGTCGGGTCCCGGGCTGCCCCGGCCGTCGGT
>DATGOB010000252.1:0-4633 GCA_036010205.1 Promicromonospora sp.
ACCGACGTCGGACCCGTCGCCCACGGTGACGCCCGCGGAGATGCGGCCCTCGACCATCGAGGTGCCGAGCGTCCCCGCGTTGTAGTTGACGAACCCCTCGTGCATCACGGTCGTGCCGGGGGCGAGGTAGGCGCCCAGGCGGACGCGGTCGGCGTCGGCGATGCGGACGCCGGACGGCATGACGTAGTCGACCATGCGCGGGAACTTGTCGACGCCGTAGACCGCGACCGGGCCCCGGGTGCGCAGGCGGGCGCGGGTCTCCTCGAAGCCCTCGACCGCGCACGGGCCCGCGCTCGTCCAGACGACGTTGGCCAGCACGCCGAAGATCCCGTCGAGGCTCATCCCGTGCGGCTGCACGAGGCGGGTCGACAGCAGGTGCAGGCGCAGGTACGCGTCGGACGCGTCCTTCGGCGGGTCGGCGAGGTCGATCTGCGCACGCACGACCTGGAGCCGGACGCGCCGCACGTCGTCCGTGCCCTCGAGCGCCGTGAGGGACTCGGGCGGCGTCGCACCGGCGGGGGCGTCACCGAGGGCCGGGGCGGGGTACCAGGTGTCGAGAGTGGTGCCGTCGTCGGCGATCGTGGCCAGGCCGAAGCCCCATGCGGTCGTCATGCGCCCAGCCTAACGAACCCGTGCAGCACCTAGGGTGGGCCTGTGGACACCTCGATCGACCCCGCCCTGCTCGACCCGGCCGGCCCCGGCGCGGACCTCGTGGACCTGACCCGCGCGCTGTGCGACATCCCGTCCGTGAGCGGCGCGGAGAAGGAGCTCGCCGACGCCATCGAGGGCCTCCTGCGCGACCTCCCGCACCTCACGCTCGTGCGCGACGGCGACGCGCTCGTCGCCCGCACCGACCTGGGCCGGGACCGCCGTGTCGTGGTCGCCGGGCACATCGACACCGTGCCGGTCGCCGACAACCTGCCGACGCGGCTCGAGGGCACGGGTCCCGACGCGGTGCTGTGGGGGCGCGGCACGGTCGACATGCTCGGCGGGGTCGCCGTCGCGGTCGCGCTGGCAGCCGAGCTCGGCGCGCCGGGCAGCCTGCCCGCGCACGACCTCACGTGGATCTTCTACGACCACGAGGAGGTCGACTCCTCGCTCAACGGCCTGGGCCGCCTGGCCCGCAACCACCCGGAGCTGCTGCACGGCGACTTCGCCATCCTCGGCGAGCCGTCGAACGCCGGCATCGAGGGCGGCTGCAACGGGACGATGCGCGTCGAGGTGCGCACCCGCGGTGTCGCCGCCCACTCGGCCCGCGCCTGGACCGGCGAGAACGCGATCCACGCGGTCGCGCCGGTGCTCGCCCGCCTCGCGGCGTACGTGCCGCGCGAGGTCGAGGTCGACGGCCTGGTCTACCGCGAGGGCCTGAACGCCGTGCGGATCGAGGGCGGCATCGCGGGCAACGTCATCCCGGACTCGTGCACCGTCGAGGTGAACTACCGGTTCGCGCCGTCGCGCGACGTGGCGGGGGCCGAGGCGCACCTGCGCGAGGTCTTCGAGGGGTTCGACGTCGAGGTGACCGACGCCGCGGGCGGCGCACGGCCCGGCCTCGACGACCCCCTGGCCGCCGCCTTCGTGCGCTCCGTGCTCGACACGACCGGCGGCGCCCCTGCCCCCAAGTACGGGTGGACCGACGTCGCACGGTTCGCCGAGCTGGGCGTGCCCGCCGTCAACTTCGGGCCCGGCGACCCCCTGCTCGCCCACAAGGACGACGAGCGTCTCCCCGTGGCCCAGCTCGCGCAGTGCCGCGACGCGCTGCGCGCCTGGCTGCTCGCCGGATAGCGTGAGCGCATGAGCGACGAAGGCCTCCCGGAGACCGGCCGCGGGTACCGCCGCGGGCCGGTGCTCCTCCGCGGGAACCAGATCCCGAAGACCACGACCGACCAGCGCCTGCTGGCCTCCGACCAGGACACCGACTGGCTGCACAGCGACCCGTGGCGGGTCATGCGCATCCAGAGCGAGTTCGTCGAGGGCTTCGGCGCCCTCGCGGAGCTGGGGCCCGCCGTCTCCGTGTTCGGGTCGGCCCGGACCAAGCCCGAGCACCCCGACTACCGCGCGGGCGAGGACGTCGGACGGATGCTGGTCGAGGCGGGCTACGCCGTCATCACCGGCGGCGGTCCCGGGATCATGGAGGCCGCCAACAAGGGCGCCGCCGAGGCGGGCGGCACGTCGGTCGGCCTCGGCATCGAGCTGCCCTTCGAGCAGGGCGTGAACCAGTACGTCAACCTGGGCATCAACTTCCGCTACTTCTTCGCGCGCAAGACGATGTTCCTCAAGTACGCGCAGGGCTTCATCGTCATGCCCGGCGGGTTCGGCACCTTCGACGAGCTGTTCGAGGCCGTCACGCTCGTCCAGACGCACAAGGTCACCCAGTTCCCGCTCGTCCTCGTCGGCACGAGCTACTGGGGCGGACTCATGGACTGGCTGCGCACCAGCGTGCTCGAGCACGGCACCATCAGCGAGGCCGACCTCGACATCATCTACCTCACCGACGACCCCGCAGAGGCCGTGCGCCACGTCGTCGAGCGGGCCCACCAGATCGCGGCGGAGCAGGCCGCGCTGCAGGCCGCCGCGGTGGCGGAGAAGGAGCAGGACGACGCGGCGGGCCCCGGCGCGGCGGGCCTCTGGCTGCCGTCCACCCTGGGCGGCGCGTAGGTGGCCGACGCCGCCCCCGTCCCGCCGTCGTCCCCGCAGCTGGTGCTGCGCGGCCGCGAGCTGGGCCGCGACGGGCGCGCCGTGCGGCCCGTCGTGATGGCGGTGCTCAACCGCACCACCGACTCGTTCTACGCGCCCGCGCGCGTGCCCGACGACGCGGCGGCGCTCGCGGCGGCCGAGCGCGCGTACGCGGACGGCGCGGAGATCCTCGACGTCGGCGGCGTGCGGGCCGGTACCGGCGAGCCCGTCGACGAGGCGGAGGAGATCCGCCGCGTCGTGCCGTTCGTCGCGGCGGTCCGCGCGGCCGTGCCGGACCTGCTCGTGTCGGTCGACACGTGGCGGGCCGGCGTCGCGCGCGCGGCGATCGACGCGGGCGCGGACCTGGTCAACGACACGTGGGCGGGCCACGACCCGCACCTCGTGGAGGTGGCGGGTGCTGCGGGCGTCGGCGTCGTCTGCTCGCACACGGGCGGCGCCGTGCCGCGCACCGACCCGTACCGGGTCGAGTACCCGGGCGGGCTGCTCGACGACGTCGTGGCGACCCTGCGGCGCAGCGCGGAGCGCGCGGTGGCGTGCGGGGTGCCGCGCGCGTCGGTGCTCGTGGACCCCACCCACGACTTCGGCAAGAACACGTGGCAGTCGCTGGAGCTCCTGCGCCGCACCGGCACCCTCGCCGGGCTCGGCTTCCCGCTGCTCATGGCGCTGTCCCGCAAGGACTTCGTCGGCGAGACGCTCGACCTGCCGCCCGACGAACGGCTGGAGGGCACGCTCGCCGCCACGGCGGTCGCCGCGTGGCTCGGTGCGCGGGTGTTCCGGGCCCATGACGTGCGGGCCACCCGGCGCGTGCTCGACCCGGTGGCGGCGGTCCGCGACGAGGCGCCGCCCGCGGCCGCCGTGCGCGGCCTGGCCTGACGGTCCGGCCTGACTTCGAGACCTGAACGGAATGTCGCCGGTGGAAAGTCCGGGGCGTCGATTGAACTAGAATGGGTCCGTGCCCTCGGCGTTCGCCGGGAACATGAACGCTGCTAGACACCGGACAACGGAATGGGAGAGCCACACATGGCTGCGATGAAGCCGCGGACGGGCGACGGACCGCTCGAGGTCACCAAGGAGGGGCGCGGCATCGTCATGCGTGTGCCGCTCGAGGGCGGCGGCCGGCTCGTCGTCGAGCTGAACGCGACCGAGGCGAGCGAGCTCGGCGACGCTCTCCAGACCGTCGTCGCCTGACCTCTGGCTGGCGACTCCGTCCTGGCGGTACCCCGGGCCGCTCGGTCCTCTCGTCCCGGCTGTCCGCCGCCCGAGCTGCCCCGGCGTGGTTCAGCGGCGGACGGCCAGCAGCAGCCCGTCCCCGCTCGGCAGCATGGCGGGCAGCACCCGGTCGTCGGCGCGCAGCGCCCGTCCGACCTCGCGCACGACGGTGGTGAGCTCGTCCCGGCGCGCCGGGTCCGCCACCCTGTCCCGCAGCAGGGCCCCGTCGACGGCGAGCACGCCGCCGGGCCGCAGCAGGCGCAGCGCCTCGTTCACGTACTCCGGGTAGGAGAGCGGGTCGCTCGCGACCAGCACCAGGTCGTACGCACCGTCCGCGAGGCGTGGCAGCACGTCACCCGGGCGGCCGGGGATGATGCGCGTGCGCTGCGGCGCGACGCCGTCCTCCGCGAACGCAAGGCGCGCGGCCCGCTGGTGCTCCACCTCCCGGTCGATGGTGGTGAGCTGGCCGTCGAGCGGCATGCCCCGCAGCAGCCACAGCGCCGCGACGCCTGCCCCCGTGCCGACCTCGACCACGGCACGCGCCCCGGTCGCGGCGGCCAGCACCCGCAGCACCGCGCCGACGCCGGGCAGCACGGCGGGCGTGCCGAGCTCGGCGGCCCGCTCGCGGGCACGCAGCAGCACCTCGTCCTCGGGGACGAAGGCCTCGCTGTAGACCCAGGCCGCGACCCTGCCGTGGCCCGACGGCTCCGCTGTGCTGATGGCTTCCTCC
>DATGOB010000253.1:0-3610 GCA_036010205.1 Promicromonospora sp.
CCGCACTCAGCGAGGACCGGGCCGGGTGGGGCGGGCGTCAGGACTGTTCGGGGAGGCCCGGGAACGGGACCGGCTCGGCGTCCCAGCTCCCGGCGGCCAGCGTGGCGTCGACGAGCAGCGCGACCAGCGCGCCGCGCGTCCCCGGCTGGGCCCGGGCGACCAGCGACGCGTAGTTGCGCGCGAGGTCGTCCTCGAGCTCGCGCGCGAGGTCCGGCGTCGGGGTGTCCGCGCGGGGCGCGGCGTAGGCGACCTGGCGCGGGTCCTGCTCCGTGCCGTCGACGCCTGCGATCAGGGCCCAGCCCTGCGCCCGCGCGCGGTGGGCCCTGGCACGCTCCTGCGCCCGCGCGCGCACGGCGCCGTCCGCCTGCGCGGCGCGCACCTCGAGCGCGAAGCCCGCCGAGTCCTCCGCGACCACGAGCGCCGCGAGGTCCTCGGCGGACAGGCCTGCCGGCGCCACGGGCGCGTCCTGCGCGCCCGCCGATGCCGGCTCGGGCGAGCTCGCCTCGCCGCTCGGCTCGTCGTCCGGCTCGGGCACCCGGGCCGGCGGCAGCTCCGGCGCGTCCGCGTCGATCAGCTGCGCGAGATCGACGGCGTACCGGGTCTGCGCGGCGGAGACGGACGCGAGCAGGCGGCCGAGCGGCCCCGGCTGCGCCTGGTTCGCGGCGGCCCGGGTGCGCGCGGCCGCGTCGGTCAGCGCGGTGAGCGTGGAGGCGGGCGTGTGCGTGCGCGCGCTGGGGGACGGCGACGCCCCGGCCTCGTCGGCCACGATCTCGTCCAGCCCCGAGTCGTACTCGCCGCCCAGCTGCTCGGCGTGCTCGGTGGTGGCGGTCGCGATGCGCGAGAGCTCCTCCGCGACAGGTCCCGGCACCCTGGCACCGCCCGCTGCGGCCTCGGCCTGCTCCGCGACGAGCAGCGCGTCGGCGACGGCGGTGCGCCGCACGACCTCTGCGGCGTCGGGCACCGGCTCGGTGGGCGGCGGCGTCTCCAGCCGGACCCCGCAGCCTGCGAGGACGACAGCGCACGCGAGGGCGAGCGCGGTCAGACCGGACCGGCGGCGGGTGCGGGACCTGGGACCGTTGGCGTTCATCGTGGCCGATGATGCCATGATCCACCGACACGGCCCGCCGACGGACCCGCCGGCGGGACCCCGTCCGCGCGGGCCGCCGACCCACGACCGTCGTCCACGTCACGCCCCGCGTGAGGTGCCGTGGCCTGTGGCTTCGTTAGGCTGGGCGCAGGTAGCAGACAACAACAGCACATCGGTCGAACCGTTCCGGCTCGAACCGTGCCCCCGCACGGGGGAGCCGACGGGAGGAAGGCGATGACACAGCAGGCGGATGCGGTTCGCGACGTGGTGCGGCCGGCGGTCGAGGGGGAGGGCCTCTACCTCGAGGAGGTGGTCGTCACCCGGGCGGGCAGCCGCTCGGTGGTGCGCGTCACGGTCGACCTGCCGGAGGACGTCGTCGGCAGCCTCGACTCCGACACGCTGGGCGAGGTGTCGCGCGCGGTCTCGTCGGCTCTCGACGTGGACGACGTCGTCGCGGGCGCCTACACGCTCGAGATCTCGACTCCCGGCACGAGCCGCCCCCTGACCGAGCCGCGGCACTTCAAGCGTGCGCGGACCCGTCTGGTGACGCTCCGGCTGGCCGACGGCGGCCGTGCGGAGGGCCGCCTCACCGACGTGGTGACAGAGGACGGCGCAGCCGTCCTCGTGCTCGACGGCGACCGCCGCGTGGCCCTCGCCGACGTCGTGCGCGGAAAGGTCGAGGTGGAGCTCAAACGCCTCGACGACGCCCAGGATGCCGCGGCGGACGAACTGGGTGAGAGTGCTGAGGACACCGACGACGACTCGGCCGGTGCTGGTTTCGACGACGCGACCGAGGGTCACCGCCCCGGCCGCAACGAGGAAGGCTGACATGGACATCGACATGACGACCCTGCGGATGCTGGAGCGCGAGAGGGACCTCAGTCTCGACGTCCTCGTCGCGGCCATCGAGCAGGCTCTCCTCTCGGCCTACCACCGCACTCCCGACGCGTACCCCAGGGCGCGCGTCGAGCTCGACCGCTCGAGCGGCCACGTGACCGTCTGGGCGCGCGAGGAGATCCCCGTCGAGGCCGACCCGGACGACCCCGGGTCGCGCCCCACGGTGGAGCTCGGTCCCGAGTTCGACCACACGCCCCAGGACTTCGGCCGCATCGCCACCGCGACGGCGCGCCAGGTGATCGTGCAGCGGCTGCGCGACGCCGAGGACGACCAGGTGCTCGGCACCTTCCGCAGCAAGGAGGGCGAGGTCCTTGCCGGTGTCATCCAGCAGGGCCGTGACCCGCGCGTGGTCCTGGTCGACGTCGGGGGCACGGAGGCCGTGCTGCCGCCGCACGAGCAGGTGCCGACGGAGGAGTACGTGCACGGCGAGCGTCTGCGCGCCTACGTCGTCGAGGTCAGCCGTGGAATGAAGGGCGCCCAGATCACGTTGAGCCGTACGCACCCCAACCTGGTGCGCAAGCTCTTCGAGCTCGAGGTCCCGGAGATCGCCGACGGCTCCGTGGAGATCACGGCCATCGCCCGCGAGGCGGGGCACCGCACCAAGATGGCGGTCCGCTCGCGCGTGGCGGGCCTCAACGCCAAGGGCGCGTGCATCGGCCCGATGGGCGCCCGCGTGCGTGCGGTCATGGCCGAGCTGCGCGGCGAGAAGATCGACATCGTCGACCACAGCGACGACCCCGCGACCTTCGTGGCGAGCGCCCTGTCGCCCGCCCGTGTGTCGTCGGTCACAGTGGTCGACCCCGATGCGCGAGCGGCGCGGGCGGTCGTCCCCGACTACCAGCTGTCGCTCGCGATCGGCAAGGAAGGGCAGAACGCCCGCCTCGCGGCCAAGCTGACCGGCTGGCGGATCGACATCCGGTCCGACGAGGCGGCCGACGGCGCAGGTGGTGCGCCCGCCGACACGAGCAGGGGTCGGTAACGGCCGGTGGGAGGGCGCGGTAGACTGTCCGAGTCTGGGCCGCGTGCCCGCTCCTCGACGTACCCTGTGCCGGACCACGGTCCGGTGCGTACGTGCGTCGGGTGCCGGGAGCGCGACCAGCGGTCTGCACTCCTGCGTCTGGTGCTGGACCCCTCGACGCACGGTGACGCGGTGGCCGGTCCACCGCACGTCGTCGTCGACGTCCGGGCCGGCCTGCCGGGTCGCGGCGCCTGGATCCATCCGGAGCCGCGGTGCCTGGAGCTCGCCGAGCGCCGCAGGGCCGTGTCACGCGCGCTGCGCGTCGGCGGCCCCGTCGACCTCGGTGAGGTACGAGCACACCTCGGTCGGTGAGTGCACCGGCCGTACGACCGTCCCGACCGGGCGCCACGAGGCGTCCGGCCGCACTCTGCGAATCGTCGACAAGGAAGCGGGTCAGAAGCCGATGGGCACCCGATGAGTCCCCAGCGATGAGTACCAGGTACTGATGGCGGTCCTCCCTGTCCCGGGACGGACCGAGACAGGAGAGATGTGGCTAAGATCCGCGTTCACGAGCTCGCCAAGCAGCTCGGAGTGGAGAGCAAGACCCTGATGGCCGAGCTGAAGGCCGCAGGAGAGTTCGTCCGTTCGGCCTCCTCGACCCTCGAGGC
>DATGOB010000254.1:0-3390 GCA_036010205.1 Promicromonospora sp.
CGCAGGTACGCGTGGTGAACCCGAGGGAGGCGCGGGAGGTGCGGGAGGTTCGAGGGGCACGGCGAACGGGGGCGGGCATGAGGCTTCCTTCTCGGGCTGACGTGGGTCAGTGGTACGGGTTCGGCGGGGCTCGCCCGGCGCCGTGAGGCGACAGCGCGGCGAGCCGGCAGCGCGGCGAGCCGGCAGCGGGCCGCGCCGTCGGCCGAGCGTGCCGGGACCGCGTGAGGTCTCGACACGCTCGGCCGACGGCGCAGTCAGGCGCCGGTCAGCTCAGCGCGGTCAGCGTGAGCGTGGCGCGGTAGGTGCCGTCGGTGACGTCGACCGGGATCCGCAGGTCGAGGTCCGCCCCCAGCACCGCGGAACCGGTCGGGTGACCCGCCTCCGCGTGGCCGAGCGTCGCCGACTCCGCCAGCCCGGTGCCGTCGCCGCCGAACCCGGAGGCCACGCGGTCACCCGCGGTGGCACCGCCGCCCGCCTCGACGAGGGACGGGGCCCAGCCCAGGTACCGGCCGGAGAACTCCCCGCCGCTCGACGCGAAGTCACCGACCCGCGCCGACAGCGACCACTGCGGGGCGCCGCGGCGGGTGTCGGTCACCCGGATCGGGTTGATCGTGCCGTGGGCGGCGTGGTGGTCGCCCGCGGCCTCGGCGGTACCGAGGTCGACGAGCGTGTTCGCGCCGTCGATGCTCCACACGAGCTCGCCCGGCGCGCCCTGCGGCACCACGACCTGCAGCTTCTGGGTGTCGGGGTCGACCGGCTTCGCGATCGTCACCTGGTCCACGACCGAGTTGACGGGCCGGTCGGCGTCCTTGGCCTCGGAGCGGATCGTGCGCACCGAGATCGCGTCGTCGGTGACCTCCACCGCCGTGTAGTTGCGCACGTTCTCCTGGTTGAAGGCGGACAGCCACCACGAGCCCGCCGCGTCCGCGGAGTAGTACTTCGAGCCGGACGCGGAGTTCGCCGTCACGTACAGCACACCGCCGGGTCCCGGCGTGAGGATGTCGGCACCCGCCTCCTCCGCCGGGTCGGCCTTCTCGCCGTTGCGGATGAGGTAGGAGCGCGCGTAGCTGTGGTCGTGGCCCTGCAGCACGAGGTCGATGCCCAGCTCGGAGAAGAGCGTGGGCCAGGTGCCACGGCGGTCGACGACGTCGCCGTCGGTGGCGTGCGGGCCCACCGAGTAGACCGAGTGGTGGAACGCGACGACCTTCCACCGGGCCTCGTCGCCGTGCTCGGCGACCACGTCGCGCACGAACCGCTCGTGCGAGGCGTAGTCGCGGCTGTTGGAGTTGAGGTTGAGGAAGAGCACGTCCTTGTAGACGAACCAGTAGTCACCGCCCGAGCTCGTGCCGGAACCCGGGCCTGCCGTCTCGTCGAGGTGGGGCGTGTTGAAGTGCTGCCGGTACGCCTTGTTGCCGACGTCGTGGTTGCCGTTGGTGGCCACGAACGGGATCTCCCGCAGGTGGTCCGTCGACAGGAACGCCTCGTACTGCACCTCGCTGCTCGCCGACTCGACCTGGTCGCCCGCCGAGAAGAGCATCTCGGCGCGGGGGTACGCGGCCGTGGCCACGTCCAGCGTGTCGACCCAGCCCGCGGTGTCGCGGGGCACGTTGCCGGACGAGCCGAGCTGCGGGTCGCCGAAGAACAGGAAGTCGAAGGCACCGTCGAAGCCGCGGGTGCGGAACGTGTGCACCGCCGACCAGGCACCCTCGCGGCCGACCCGGTACGCGTAGGCCGTGTTCTCCTCGAGACCGGTGAAGGTGGCATGGCGGTAGAACTCACCGCTGGACGACGGCCCGCCCGTCGCGGGCACGGTCACGGCGTCGGCGGGGAGCTCGCCGCCGGTGACCTCGCCCGCCGGGGCGATCTGGGCGACCTGCTCGGTGTCGGTGTCGGTGTACCAGGCCAGGTTGCGCTCGGCCTCCGTGGCGCCGACGCCGAGCACGAGATCCGTCACCGTCGTCGTGGGCTCGGGCTCGTCCTGCTCGACGGGGACGAGCGACCGCACGTCGAGGTAGACGTCGGAGCTCGCCGGCCGGTCGTTGTACAGACCGACCGCGAGCGTGTTCACGCCGGGCTCCAGCACCTCGGCCGGCACGCTGAACTGCCGCTCGACGGGGTCGCCCGCCGCGGTGCCCGCGTAGGTCAGGTTCTTCCGGTCGTCGGGCACCGACTCGACCCGCTCGTCCGCGAAGCCCGCGACCTTCGTGCCGTTGACGAAGATCTGCACCGCGTCGTCGAACACGACCTCGCCCTGCAGGGACGTGATCGCCTCGAGCTGGTCCGCGGTCACGTCGAACGTGGTGCGCAGGTGATAGGTGGGGACGGCGACCCGCGGATCGGCCCCGGGGTCGACGTAGTGGTCGAGCACGGTCGAGACGGGGAAGCCGGGGCCGAGATCCGGCGTCGGCGAGCCGTTCTTGGCGCCGAACGGGCCGGTGCCACGCTTCCAGGCCGTGTCGTCGAAGCCGGCGTAGGTCCACGTGAGGCGGTCGGCGTCGCCGGCTGCCGGGTCGGTGTTGTCGTCCGAGTACGACCAGGTGGTCGCGCTGCCGAGATAGGTCTCGGGCAGGTCCGCCGCGCCGGCCGACGTCGCGGCGTACGTCAGGCCGCTCGCGGCCAGGGCGACGAGCCCGAGCCCTGCGACAGCCGGACGCACCCAGCCGCGCGCCGGGCGGCGAGCCGGCGGATGAGCATTCGCGTGCATGAATCCTCCAGGTACGGGGCGCCGGACGGCGCCATGGCAGACAGTTGCCCCGCGACACGAACCGATTCCGACGAGACGGTGAGCGGCAGATGAACACCTCGCCGCCGAGGGGGTGATCGTGGCGGGGCGACGCGTCAGCCCAGGCCGAGCAGGCGCTGGCCGAACCACACCAGGCCGGTCGCGGCGACGCCCGCCGCGACGACGAGGCCGGTCCACGACGCCGTCCGCGGCGCCCGGCGCCGCAGCAGGAGCAGGAGGGGGAAGGCGACGCCGATGATGCCGAGCTGCACCACCTCGATGCCCACGTTGAACACGAGCAGCGACCACAGGAGCGTCCACGAGAACGGCTCGTCGATGCCGAGCGCGCCCGCGAACCCGAGGCCGTGCACCAGGCCGAAGCCGAACACCACCGCGAGGCGCAGCCACCGCGCGCGGTCCGGGGCGCGGCGCCCGGCCTCGGCCGTACCCGCCGTGAGCGCCGGGCCGCGCCGCGCCGACCACACGTGGCCGAGCGCCACGACGGCGATCGAGAGCGCGATGACCGGCTCGACGACGGCCGCGGGCGCGCTGACCACGCCGAGCGCCGCCAGGAGGAACGTCACCGAGTGCGCGAGCGTGAACGACGTCGCGGCGAGCACCACGTCCCGCAGCCGGCGCGAGCCGACGATCAGCGCGACGAGGAACAG
>DATGOB010000255.1:0-7084 GCA_036010205.1 Promicromonospora sp.
GGCGACCCGGGCGAGGCCAGGGACCACGAACGAGGAGAAGCCGTAGAACACGCCGGCCGAGAGCCCCAGCAGCACCACGGAGGCGACGGCGAGGACGGTCCAGAGCATCAGGGCCTCCGGGGTGAAAGAAGCAGGTCGGGCGAACGTCTGCCACTCTCGCAGACCGGACCTGCATGTTCCAGGCAGAACGCCCGCACCGCGGGTAACAGATCGGGCACACCGGACTCGTTCGTCACCCGGAGTGTCGGTGTGCCGTGGAACACTTCGGGGCATGCTCGAACTTGCCACCGGAACCGGACTCGCCCTGTCGGCGGGCCTCAACGCCTGGATCCCGCTCATCTTCCTCGGGGTGCTCTCCCGCTTCACCGACCTGGTGGAGCTGCCCGCGACGTGGGCGTGGCTGGAGAACGGCTGGGTCCTGGTCATCCTGTCGGTCCTGCTGGTGCTCGAGTTCGCCGCCGACAAGGTCCCGGTGCTCGACTCGATCAACGACGTCGTGCAGACGGTCATCCGCCCCACGGCAGGCGGCATCGCGTTCGGCGCCGGCTCGATGTCGGAGACCACGACGGTCACCGACCCCGGCGCGTTCGTCCAGTCCGGGCAGTGGATCCCGATCGTCGCGGGCATCGTGCTCGCGCTCGGCACGCACGCCGCCAAGGCCGGCGGACGCGTGGTGGCCAACACCGTCTCGGGCGGCACCGCCGCGCCGGCGGTGAGCGCCGCGGAGGACGTGACGAGCATCGGCCTGGGCTTCCTGTCCGTGCTGGCCCCGCTCGCGATCATCCCCGTCATCATCCTGTTCGTGATCGGGGTGATCCTGCTCGTCAGGAGTCTGGTCAAGCATCGACGCGCCCGAGCTGCGGGGCACGGAGGCGACGATGGTTACTACGTCTGAGGTCCGGGCCCTCCAGCGCGCCCGCCTCACCTCCGTCGGGCTCGGCGACCTCGCGGACGACGGGGGCGTGCCCGGGGTGGTGGCGCGCCTGGGAGCCGTCCAGTCCCAGGAGCTCCACTCGTCCGCGTGGGGCGTCGCGCAGCGACTGCCCGGACCGGCGACGCACGCGCAGGTGCAGGCGGCGCTCGCCGACGGCTCGATCCTGCGCACCCACGTGCTGCGGCCCACGTGGCACTACGTGGTCCCCGAGGATCTGGCCCCCTTCATGGCCGCGACGGCACCGCGGATCCGCCAGGCCATGCGGTCGGAGGAGAAGGCGCGCGCGTTCGACCACGGCCTCCTGGACCGCCGGCACGAGGTGATCGTCCAGGCGCTCGCCGACGGCCCGCTCACCCGCAAGGAGCTCGGCGTGGTGCTCGCCGAGGCGGAGGGCGCGCCGGTCGCCGCCTGGGAGCTGGGCCAGGTGATGGCCCACGCGGAGCTCGGGCTGCTCGTGGCGAGCGGCCCGATGCGCGGCAAGCAGGCCACCTACCGGCTGCTGCCGGACCTGCCGAGCTGGGACGAGGACGAGGCTCGCGTGCACCTCGCCCGCGCCTACGTGCGCGGCCACGGCCCGTGCCGCGCCGAGGACGTCGCGTGGTGGGGCACGCTGACCAGGACCGCCGCCCGCGCGGCGGTGGCCGACGCCGGGCTCACCCGGCACGAGGTGGACGGCATGACCCTGTGGACCGACGGCGGCCTGCCCGATCCGGCGCCCCCGGGCACCGTGCGCCTGCTGTCGGTCTACGACGAGCTCTTCTGCCACGACTTCGCGGGCTGGCCGCCCCTGACGGTCGGGCCGGCCGGCGGACCAGCGGACGACCCGGGCGGCGGCAAGCCGAGTCGCTGGCTGTTCACGGGCCTGGTGACCGTCGACGGGCTGATCGCGGGAGGCTGGTCGCGCACCCTGCGATCAGCCACGGTGGAGATCACCGTCGAGCTGCGCGACGAGCCGAGCCGTGCGGTGTGGTCGGCCCTCGAGGAGGAGGCGGCCCGCTACGGACGGTTCGTGGGGCGCGAACCGACCGTCGTCCGAGGCCGGCTCGGCAAGGCCACGATCGGCTGACCGGCACGACACCCCGACCGGGTGGCATCCGGTACCGACCGTTCGGCAGACTCCAGGTATGACTCGCATCGCCGTCGAAGGCCAGGCCACGCGCACGCACCCTGCGGAGCGGGGCACCGTCCACCTGCACGTCACGTTCTCGGGCACCCTCCGCAACGACGTGGTGGACCAGGTGGCGCGCACGCACACGATCCTCGTCGACCAGGCCAAGGCGCACGTCGAGGCGGGCGTGGCGGAGCGCTGGGAGTCGGCATCGGTCCACTCCTACGTGTACGACGACCGGGTCCGCAGCTCGCAGTCCGGCGGCAAGCAGCGCGTCCGGCGGTTCCGCGCGTCGGCCCGGCTGACGGTCACGTTCAGCGACTTCGAGGCGCTCTCGACATGGCTCGCGGAGATCATGGACGTCGACGGCGTCGAGATCGACCGCCTCACGTGGACCCTCACGTCCGAGACCCGCAAGGCGCTGCTCGCCGAGGCCCGCGTGGAGGCCGCGGAGGAGACCGCGGTCCGCGCGCAGTCGTACGCGGACGCCCTGGGTCTCGGCCCGGTCGCCCCCGTCGCGATCTACGAGGCCGGCCTGCGCAACGGCGGGGGCGGCGGGGGCAACGCGCCGATGTACGCGATGCGCGCCGGTGCCATGGCCGAGTCGGGCGGGGCGCAGGTCGAGCTGCAACCGCAGGACATCGAGGTGTCCGTGACGCTCTCGGCCGACTACGAGGCGGGCGCCCCCGTCGAGGGCTGAGCACGGGCTCAGCCCGGGAGCACACCGCCCTCGCGCAGCCTGCGCAGGACCTGGTCGTGCGGCACGGCGGCGGCGACGCCCCGGTGGCCCACCGTCGTCGTCGCCGTGAACAGGGAGTTGAGCAGGGCCTCCTCGACGGCGTCCGTCGTCGCGCCGAAGACCGGGTCGAGCGCCGCGTCGTCGAGCAGCGGCGCGTCGCCCGCCGCGCCCGGCACGCGGAACGCCAGGGCGTAGTCGCCGCTGCCGCTCGCGAAGTCGGAGCCGACGCGCGCCATCGCGAACACCGCCCGCCGTGCGACCCGGCCGAGCTGCCGGGCGTCCAGGGGTGCGTCGGTGGCGACGACGATCATGCACGAGTTGCCCTCGGGCGCGGGTGCGGCGGCGTCGGCGGGGATCGGCACGCCGCGCACGGTGAGCGTCCCGGAGAAGTTCGACTGCACGAGCGCGCCGACGGTCCAGCCGTCGACGAGCCGCGACGCCGTGCCGATGCCGCCCTTGAAGCCGAGCGCGGTCGTGCCGGTGCCCGCGCCCACGCAGCCCTCGGCCACGGGGCCGCCCGTCGCGCCGTCGAGCGCGGCGAACACGTGTGCCTCGGTCACGGGGCGCGCGCGCACGTCGCTGAGCAGGCCGTCGTTCGTCTCGCCGACGACGGGGTTGAGGGTGCGCGTCGCCTCGTGCCCCGGGCCGGCCAGTACGTGCGTGACCAGGGCGTCCGCCGCCCGGAACGCGCTGAGCGTCGCGGTGAGCAGCACGGGCGTCTCGATCGCGCCGAGCTCGGCGACCTGCGTGGCGCCGACCAGCTTGCCGAAGCCGTTGCCGACGAAGAGGCCGCAGGGCAGGCTGCGCCGCCCCGGGCCGAGAGCGTCGGGGACGATCGCGGTGACACCCGTGTGCAGCCGCGGCGGGTCGGCGACCGTCGTGTGCCCCACGCGCACCCCTGGCACGTCGGTGAGCGCGTTGTGCGGTCCGGTGGGCAGCGGGCCGACGACGATCCCCAGCTCACGCGCCCTGCGAGGTTCCTGCACGTCCGTCATGCCCCCAGCATGGCGGACGGCCCCGCCCTCCCACGACGGGAGAGCGGGGCCGTGCGCGTCGCCCGGTCGGATCAGACCCACTGGACGAGCTGCCAGACGATGCCGTTCGCATCGGTGAACTGGCAGAAGCGCTCGCCCCAGGGCTCGGTCTCGGGCGGCGTGACGACCTCGGCGCCCGCCGCGGAGATGCGGGCGAACTCGGCGTCGAGGTCCTCCACCTCGAACGCGATCAGCAGGCCCTGGCCTGCGGGCCCCGCGATGCGCTCGGGCTTGAACGTGCTCAGGCCCACCGCGAGGAACACGATGTTGACACCTGCGGTGGGGTGGCTGAGAGACACGAAACCGTCGGCGGACATGGCCTCGCTGAACCCCAGGTGCCGGGTGGCGAAGTCGGCCGAGGCGGCGACGTCGGGCACGTTGAGCGAGAGGGCGGTAGCGGTGATCTTCAAGCGGACTCCTCACGTCGTGGCTAACTCTGTACAGCGTACAACATAAGATGGTTGCAGAATGTTCCCGGCCCGTCCGACTTTTTTCGCGCACCTGGAGGCCCATGCCCCGCGAGCTCATCGACCTGCTGTGGCGTGACCACCCGACCGCCCCGCGCGGCGGCACACGCGGCCCGCGCTCACGCGTGACCACGGGCGCCGTCGTCGAGGCCGCGAGCGCCCTGGCCGACGCCGAGGGGCTCGCCGCGGTGACGGTCCGCCGGCTCGGCGAGACGCTGGGCATCTCGACGATGTCCGTCTACACGCACGTCAACAGCCGCGACGACCTGCTCGTGCTGATGGCCGACGCGGCGCGGGCCGCCATGCCGCTCCCCGACCGCACGGGCGGCTGGCGGACACGCGTGCGGCGCGTCGCGGAGGCGAACCTGGCGCTGCTCGTCGAGCACCCCTGGCTGCTGGAGATCGACGACGACCGCACGGCGTTCGGGCCCGGCACCATCGCCAAGTACGACCACGAGCTGCGCGCGCTCGACGGCCTCGCCCTCGACGACGTCGCCCGCGACGCGGCGCTGACGTTCGTGCTCGACTTCGTGCACGGCGCGGCGCGCGCCCGGCGCGCCGCACCGCACGCCGAGGAGATGCCGGAGCTGTGGGCGCGCTGGTCCGCGCCGCTCGCGCGGTACCTGGGCGACGCGTACCCGGTCGCGCAGCGGGTCGGCGCGGCCGCGGGCGAGGCGATGAACGCGCCGTCCAGCCCGGCGCACGCGTGGGAGTTCGGGCTGGCCCGCGTGCTGGACGCCCTCGAGGCCGCGGCCGGCGGGGCCTGAGGCGCCTCTAGCCCGCTGCGCCGTCCTCCGAGCGCAGACGGGGCTCGGTGCGGTTCTTCGGCTTGACGCCGGACTTGTCGCGGTAGAACGCGCGGATCACGTCCATGTCGGCCGTGACGTCGCCCGTGAGCTCGATGCTCGGCCCCAGGCCTGCCACGCGGGCCACGCCGTCGACGTAGCCGAGCGTGACCGGGAGCCCCGCCTGGAGCGCGATGCGGTAGAAGCCGGACTTCCAGTACCCCGATCCTGCGCCGCGGGTGCCCTCCGGCGTCACCACGAGGTGGAACTCCTCGCCGCGCTCGACGGCGTCGAGGATCTCACCGACGATGCTCGCCGGGTCCTCGCGGTCGACCGGGATGCCGCCGAGCCGCCGCATGACACCCCCGAGCGGGCCGCGGAACCACGAGTCCTTGATGAGGAACCGGATCGCGAGGTCCAGGTCGAACGCGATGGCGAGCATGAGGAAGAAGTCGGTGTTCGACGTGTGCGGCGCGCCGATGAACACCGTCGGCCGCGTCGGGGCCGGTTCGGAGCGCATCCGGTAGCCCGTGACGGCCCAGATCAGTCGTGCGGCGGCCCGTCGGATGGTGCGTGGCATCGGTGTCCTCGGTCGAGCGGGACCGCGTGGTCCCACGGGGTGGCGGGGCCCCGATTCTGACAGATCGCGCCGCGGCTCACCGACCGGTCCGCGCAGCGCGCGCTCCGCCGAGCAGCGCGGGCCGCAGCAGGCTCGCCGTCAGCCGCAGGAGGCCGCGCGACCCGGCCGTCTGCTCGTCGAAGAGCATGAGCGCCACGTGGGCCATGGCCTCGTCCGACGCCGCGACCGCCCGCGTCGCGACCTTCGCCCACGTGCGGGAGCTCATGAGGCGCTGCGCGCGGTGGCACTCGCGGTAGTGGCGGCCGAACCGACGTCGGTGGGCCCGCTCGAACCCGGCGAGCGCGCCGGCCAGGCCGGCGCCGCGCCAGTCGGTGCCCGCCCGCTCGAGGGCGCCGAGGTGCTCGGCGAGCTGCACGCCCGCCGCCATGCCGTAGAAGATGCCCTCGCCGCTCAGCGGGTTGATGGTCGCGGCGGCGTCGCCCAGGAGCACGGCGGCGCGGCCCGGCGCCGTCATGGGCGTGCGGGCGGCGGCGTGCGGCAGCTGGTGCGTGGCGACACGCTCGAGGCCGGAGACCTCGAAGCCGCGCCGGGCGAGGTCGTCGACGTAGCGGTCGAAGAGGTCGCGCAGGGTGCGGCCGTGGCGCGCCGTCTGCCGCCTGAGCTGCTCGACCGGGATGCCCACGCCGAGGTTGGCGCCGTCGTCGGGCAGCGGGAAGACCCAGCCGTAGACCGGCAGGAGGGACTCGAGGAAGTCGAACCGCAGCGTGTCGCCGACCGGCCGGGTGGGGTGCGTGACGCGGGCGTACGCCCGCATCGCGACGTGCGTGTGCCGCATCGGGGGCCGCTCGACGCCGAGCGACCGGCGCACCGCCGAGTACGCCCCGTCGGCGCCGACGACCAGGTCGAACGGCGCCTCGCCGTCCGGCAGACGGACCACCTCGCCGCCGTCCGCCGCCGTCATCCCCGTGAACGCGACGCCCTCGCGCACCTGGGCCCCCGCGTCCCGCGCGGCGTCGAGCAGACGGTCGTCGAGCTGGAGCCGCGGCGCGACGTAGCCGGCGAGGTCGCGGCCCTCCATGATCGGGCCGCGGGCGAACGCCTCGACGTCGCCCGGCCCGCTGATCGCGACGGACATCGGCATGTGGAAGTCGCGCAGCCGGTCGGACAGGCCGAGCCCGTCGAGCACGCGCCGCGCCCCCGGGCCGAGGCCGTCCCCGCACGTCTTGTCGCGCGGGAAGGTCGCCTTGTCGATCAGGGTCACCTGCGCGGCGGGCAGCTCACGCCGCAGGGCCACCGCGGTGACGGACCCCGTGGGGCCGCCGCCGACGACGAGGATGCGAGGTGCTGCGCTCCGGACCACGCCCTCGACCCTAGCCCCGGGTCAGCGGCGCGGCCTGCGGTCGGTCACGTCCTCTGCCGTGCCGGGGATGATCTTGC
>DATGOB010000256.1:0-2453 GCA_036010205.1 Promicromonospora sp.
TCACCGTGCCCGGGTCCCTGGTCGACTCGGCGTGGCCCGCCTACACCTCGGGATCGAACCGGTCGGCGGCCACGATCAACAGCAACACGACCACGGGCTGCTCGATCCAGGGGTTCTCGACGGCGACCGTGCCGTTCCACAAGGTCGTGCTGTTCACCGTGCACGACCTCGGGTCCGACCCCGCGGCGTCCGACGGGTTCACGGTGCTCGGCTACGCCACGGGCTCGGCCGGCGGCGCGGAGGCCCGCACGCTGACCGTGATGATCAAGGATCTCGCGTCCACCCCGATCCCCGCGGCGACCGTCACGCACAGCACGGCCACGAGCTCGACGCACGGCGGCGGCCAGTTCATCGTGCCGGTGGCGTCATGACCAGGATCACCGTGGAGACCCTGGGCTACTGGGACGGCGAGGAGGAGAAGGCCGCCACCGTCTCCTGGTGGGACGGCACGACCGAGACGCCCGTCGACGAGCTGCTGTACGTGCCCCGCGGGTACGCGTCGGTGGCGGACATGCTCGCCCGGCCGTACGCCTACTTCGCCCACCGTGGCGGCAGCGCGGACTACCCCGAGCACTCGCTGCGCGGCTACACCCAGTGCGCCGTCGAGGGCTTCGGCTGCCTGGAGTGGTCCACGCAGCGCACGTCCGACGGCGTGTTCGTCGGCTGCCACGACCCGAACATCAACTCCGTGGTGCTCGGGGGCGGGTCCTTCCCGCCGATCTCGCAGATGACCTGGGCGCAGATCCAGGCGCAGCAGATCAAGCCGCCGGCGACGCACCCCGAGCGCTCGCCGGAGCCGTTCATGCGGCTGGAGCAGCTCATCGCGGCGTACGGCGCCACGCACGTGATCATGGTCGACCCGAAGAACGTCAGCCCCACCTACTACCCCCAGCTGCTCGACCTGATGGACGCCAACGGCGGCCCGTCGCGGTGGATCGGCAAATGGGTCGGGTCGAACGCCCAGTGGTCGACGGCGCTGCGCTCCCGCGGGTACAAGAGCTGGGGCGCGTTCTACTCGACCGACGACCGCACCATGGTCACCGCCGCGCAGTCCCAGTGGGACATCCTCGGCTTCAACTACGGCAACGCCGCCACCCAGGAGGATTGGGATTTCATCCTGTCCTTCGGCAAGGCCGTGTACGCGCACGTCTGCCCCGATCAGACTGCCGTCGACCTCGGCATCGCCAAGGGCGCACGCGGAGCTCAGGTGTCCGGCATCGAGCACGTGGACGTCTACAAGGAGTTCTGACCCCCAGCAGGGAGAGAAGGGGGCCTGATGCCCGAGACCGAGCCCACGCCATGGGAGCTCATGCGCGTGCTGCGCGACGTCAACGCGAAGGTCGACCGCGTCGTCACCAAGGACATGTTCCAGGCGGAGTCTCGGCGCGTGGACGAGCGGCTCGCCGAGCAGGCCCGCGACATCGCCGACGAGCGCGCCGAGCGCGTGGCCGCCGACGAGAAGGAACGCGCCGCGCGGGAGGTCGCCGACGAGAAGGAACGGGCGGCCCGCAAGGACGACGTCCGGAAGGTCTCCGAGGATCTGAACGCGTTCAAGCAGCACGTCGCCGACACCGCTGAGAAGAACCGGGCGAACATGCGCTGGCTCACCTCGGCGATCCTGTTGCCGGTGGCGCTGGCGATCTTCGCTCTGCTGACGAGGGGCGGCTGACCATGCGCGGCTTCAAGCTCATGTCGTGGGTTGTGCTCGCCGCGATGATCCTCCTCATCCTGGTCATGCTGACGATCGTCATCCACCGCCTCGACACGGGCGCCTTCGAGCGTGACCAGCAGGCCGCCGAGATCTCCGCACTCCAGGCCGGGCTCGACGAAGCTAACGCCCGGCTCGAAGATCGCGGCGAGGAGCCGGTGCCCGTCCCCGACCTCGAGGGGTCAACCCCGGTGCCGGTGATGCCCGTCGCGCCGACGCGGGAGCAGATCCTGTCGGCGTTCGACGTCTGGTGTGGCGAGAACGAGTGCCGCGGCGAGGACGGGGACGACGCACCACGGATGACACAGGCGCAACTCTTCGAGGGCTTCTCTACCTGGTGCAGCACCGACCCGCGCTGCGTCGGCACACCCGGCACGGATGGTGCCAAGGGGCGTCCGCCGACGGCCGAGGAGGTGCTCCAGGCGGTGCGAGCCGTGTGCGAGACCGGCGACGCGTGCCGAGGCCCCTCCGGCAAGGACGGGTCCCCTGGAACGCCAGGAAAGGACGCACCGCGGATCGTCTCGGCGGAGTGCGTCACGCGCTCCAACGACCTGATCTTCCGCATGAGCGATGGCACCGCGCTCACGGCCGCGAACGCATGCTCTCCGCCCGCCGCGGCACCCACCCCCGCCCCCTCGATCATGAAGGGCAAGTGACCCATGGCTAGATTCCCCGGCGCCATCTGGAAGCCGATCACCGCGAACAAGGGCCGCCGCGCGCTCACGGTGCACAACCGCGTGAACCT
>DATGOB010000257.1:0-9895 GCA_036010205.1 Promicromonospora sp.
CGAGTCGAACGGCTGGGTGAACCGCGACACCGCCTACCGGTTCCGCGACTACGCCGTGACGATGCACGAGGCGATCGGCGACCGCGTCGACGTGTGGACCACGCTCAACGAGCCGTGGTGCGCCGCGTTCCTCGGGTACACCGGCGGTCAGCACGCGCCGGGGCGCCAGTCCCGCGAGGACGGCCTGGCCGCCGCCCACCACCTCTCGCTCGCCCACGGCCTGGCCGTGCAGGCGCTGCGCGAGCGCGCCCCCGAGGCCAACCTCGGCATCACGCTCAACTTCGAGATCGAGGACCCGGTCGACCCGGCCGACCCCGCGGACGTCGACGCCGCCCGCCGGCTCGACGGCGGCTTCACCCGCATCTTCGCCGACCCGATCCTGCGCGGCGCCTACCCGGCCGACGTGCTGGACGACGTGCGCGAGTACGGCTTCGAGCAGCACATCAAGGACGGCGACCTCGAGATCATCTCGACGCCGATCGACTCGCTGGGCGTGAACTACTACCACGGCAACGCCGTCTCGGCGCGCCCCCCGGAGCGGTCGCTGGACGGCGGCGCCCCGGTGTCGCGCCCGTCGTCGAACCCGTTCCCCGCGGGCGACGGCGCGTACACGCACCCGCGCGGCCTGCCCGTCACCGACCAGAACTGGGAGGTGCAGCCGGAGGGCCTCACCCGGCTCCTGCTGCGCCTGCAGCAGGACTACACGGGCCCCCGCGGCATCGCGCTGTACGTCACCGAGAACGGCAGCGCGTACGACGACGTGCCCGGTCCCGACGGGTTCGTCGACGACCAGGACCGCCTGGAGTTCATCGACGTCCACCTGCGCGCCGTGAAGGACGCCATCGACGAGGGTGCCGACGTGCGCGGCTACTTCGGCTGGTCGCTCCTCGACAACTACGAGTGGGCGTGGGGCTACGGCAAGCGGTTCGGGCTCGTGCGTGTCGACTACGAGACGCAGGAGCGCACCGTCAAGGCGTCCGGCCGCTGGTACGGTCAGGTCGCACGGGCCAACGCCGTTCCGGAGCGTCCGGCGCGCCCTGACGACGACTCGAAGGCGGTTCCGCAGGCGTGACGACCTCAGGCCCACCCACCCTGGACGACGTGGCGCAGGCGGCCGGGGTCTCCCGGTCGACGGCGTCGCGCGCCATCAACGGTGGCCTGCGTGTCTCTCCCGAGGCGCAGGCGGCGGTGGACGACGCCGTCGCCCGCCTCGGGTACGCGCCCAACCGGGCCGCGCGCTCGCTCGTGACCCGGCGGACCGACTCGATCGCGCTCGTGGTGCCGGAGCCCGACCAGCGGATCCTCACCGACCCGTTCCTCTCCGGCACCCTCGCGGGCGTCAGCGAGGGCCTCGCCGGCACGGACCTGCAGCTCGTGCTGCTGCTCGCCCGGCCCGGCGAGCAGCGCGGGCGGGTCGGGCGCTACCTGCGCAGCGGGCACGTGGACGGCGTCATCGTCGCGTCCCACCACCGGGGCGACCACCTCGAGACCGAGCTCGGGCCCACCGGCCTGCCCGCGGTCTTCGTGGGGCGCCTGTTCGAGCCCGACCCGCAGTTCTCGCGCGGGCTGCGCTACGTCGACGTCGACAACGTGGCGGGCGGGCGCCTGGCGACGCAGCGCATGATCGACCGCGGCCGGCGGCGCATCGGCACCATCACGGGCCCGCTCGACATGCCCGCGGGCGTGGACCGGATGGTCGGGTGGCGCGACGCGCTGCGCGACGCCGGCCTGCCCGACGACGCGATCGTCGAGGGCGACTTCACCACCGCAGGGGCGACGGTCGCGGCCGCGCGCCTGCTGGACCAGCACCCGGACCTCGACGGCATCTTCGCGGCGTCCGACCTCATGGCGGAGGCCACGCTGCGCGTGCTCGCCGAGCGCGGGCGGTCCGTGCCGGGCGACGTGTCGGTGGTCGGTTTCGACGACCTCGGCATCGCGGAGTCGACGACACCGCGGCTGACGACCGTGCACAACCCGGTCGTGCAGATGGTGGGCGCGGCGACGAGCATGCTCGTGGACCTCGTGGCGGGCCGCCCGGTCCAGGACGAGCGCCGCATCTTCGCTCCCCGCCTCATCGAGGGCGACTCGGCCTGACCCCTGCACCCGTGCGCAAGCACCCAGCGTGTGCCGAGGTAGTCATCTGGCGAGGTAGTCACGTGGCGAGGTAGTCATGACTACCTCGCCACGTGACTACCTCGCCAGATGACTACCTCGGCATGCTGCTGCGGGTCAGGGGGTGCGGAGGTGGCCGTAGCGGTGCATCGTGCGGCTGACGGCCTGCTCCCGCAGCATCGTCAGCAGCTCGCGGCGGCCGCTCGCCAGCACCGGGCCGTCCAGCACGGTGACCGAGCCGAGCCGGCCGGCCGCGGCGTCGCGCAGGCCCGGCGCCCCGCCGACCACGCGGATGCGGCCCGTCACCCGGCCGTCCGCGACGGCCTCGGCGAACGCCTCGTCGGAGGTCTCCGGCCCGACGACGGTCGCGGGCACACCGGCCCGCGCCGCGGCGGCGAGCACCCGCTGCACCTCGACGTCCTGCGCGCCGCTGCCCACCCGCACCGTGATGCCGGGCACCGGACGGTAGCGGAACACGTTCGACTCGACGCCGAGCCCCGAGCGGTCGTGCTCCAGGGCGAACTCCTGGCTCCATACGCGGGCGTCGTCGGCGCGGGCCCACGCGAGCCAGGCCGCCGGGTCGGTCTCGCGTGACGGCACCTCCGGCGCGTCCGACCAGCTCCCGAGCTGCGCCACGTAGTTCGGCCCGCCCGCCTTGGCGCCGGGGCCGACGACGGACGCCTTCCAGCCGCCGAACGACTGCCGCTGCACGATCGCGCCGGTGATGTGGCGGTTCACGTAGGCGTTGCCGACCTCGACGCGCTCCAGCCAGTGCGCGACCTCGGCGTCGTCCAGCGAGTGGATGCCGCCCGTGAGACCGAACGCGACGGCGTTCTGCAGCACGAGCGCCTCGTCGAGGGTGCGGGCGGTCATGATGCCGAGCACCGGGCCGAAGCACTCGGTGAGGTGGAAGAACGAGCCGGGGCGGACACCGTCGCGCACG
Source organism: Promicromonospora sp. (assembly GCA_036010205.1). GTDB lineage: Bacteria > Actinomycetota > Actinomycetes > Actinomycetales > Cellulomonadaceae > Promicromonospora. The sequence goes on from DATGOB010000257.1 coordinate 3,056, forward strand.
CCGGGGGTCCACAGACGGCCCGTGCCCAGCCCGGCCTCCTGCGCCACCGCGTCCAGGCGGCGCGGGCGCACGAGCCAGCTCTCGCCCTCCTCGAGCGTGGTGAGCGCGCGCAGCAGCTTGCCCTGCGCGGGCTCGGTGAGCGGCCCCATGACGGTCGCGAGGTCGGTCGCGGGGCCGACGGCGAGCGACGAGACCGCGTCGACGAGCTGGCGCCGGAACCGTTCGCCGGTCGCGGTGCGCGGGTCACCGACGGAGCCGACGAGGACGACCAGCGACGCCGCGGAGCACTTCTGCCCCGCGTGGCCGAACGCCGAGCGGACGACGTCGGCGACCGCGAGGTCGAGGTCCGCCGACGGCGTGACGACGATCGCGTTCTTGCCCGACGTCTCGGCGAGCACCGGCAGCTCCGGCCGCCACGACGCGAACATCTCCGCTGTCTCGATGGCGCCCGTGAGGATCACGCGGGACACCCCCTCGTGCGTGACGAGGTGGCGGCCGAGGTCGCCGTCGGGCACGCGGACGTACTGCGCGACGCCGCGCGCCATCGCGGGGTCGAGGCCGATCTGCGGGGCGACCTCGTCGAGCGCGGCGTGCACGGCCTCGACGGCGATCTCCAGGCAACGCGGCGTGGGCGGCGCGGGCTTGGCGATGACGGCGGAGCCGGCCGCGAGGCCCGCGAGCACGCCGCCGATCGGGATGGCGACGGGGAAGTTCCACGGCGGGGTGACGAGCGTGACGCCGTCGGGCGCGAACAGCGCACCGGACCACGCCTCCGACGCCGGGTCGAGCGCCTCGGCGGCCTGCGCGTAGTACGCGGCGAAGTCGACGGCCTCGCTGACCTCGGGGTCCGCCTCGGCCACGGTCTTGCCCGCCTCGTGGACCGCCGCGGCGACCAGGTCGGTGCGGGCGGCCTCGAGGTGCCGGGCGGCGGCGCGCAGCACGCGCCCGCGGTCGGCCGGACTCACGGCGGCCCACGCGGCACCGGCGCGGTGGGCGCGCGCCACGACGTCGTCGACCTGCGTCGTCGTGGACAGCGGCTGCGTGAGCACGGGGACGTACCCGGACGTCGGGCCCGTGACCTGCTGGGCCCACGCGCGGCTCTCGGCGACGGCGGGGTCGGTGTCGGCGGCGTTCTCGAACGGGCCCGTCACCGGTTCGGGGGCAGGGCGAGGACGGCGGCGCGGAGTGACGTCCTCGGCCGTGTAGTGCACGCCGTGCTCGACCGAGGCCCGGAACGCGGCCTCCTGACGGTCCATGGCCGACGTCGGGGCGTCGGCCGCGGGGGCGAACGCGGCGTGGAGGAAGTTCTGCTCGGCGGCGTTCTCCTCGAGGCGGCGCACGAGGTAGGAGATCGCGACGTCGAAGTCCTCGTCGCGCACGACCGGCGTGTAGAGCACGACACGACCGTCATCCGCAGCGACCTCGTCGCGGACGGCCGCGGCCTCGGCGGGCGCCATGCCCTGCAGCATCTCGACGTCGAGCGCCTCGGAGACGCCGCGCGCCCGACCGAGCAGGATCGCGAGCGCCACGTGGAACAGGTTGTGCGACGCGGCGCCGATGCGCACGGAGCGCGTGCGCTCGGGGCGCAGGGCGTGGTCGAGCAGGCGCACGTAGTTGGCGTCGACGTCGGCCTTCGTGGTGTACGGGGCCTGCGCCCACCCGTGCAGCGTCGCCTCGACGTGCTCCATCGCGAGGTTGGCGCCCTTGACGACGCGCACCTTGATGCGGGCGCCGCCGTCGTCGACGCGACGGGCGGCGAACGCGGTGAGCTCGTCGAGCGCGCCCAGCGCGTCGGGGAGGTAGGCCTGCAGCACGATGCCGGCCTCGAGGTCGCGGAACTCCTCGCGGCCGAGGACGTCCTGGAACACCGCGGTGGTCAGCGCGAGGTCGCGGTACTCCTCCATGTCGAGGTTGAGGAACACCCCGTGGTCGCGCGCGGCGCGGTAGAGCGGGAGGAGCTGCTCGACGACGCGCTCGCGCGACCCGTCGAGGTCCCAGGTGACGAGCTGGGCGGCGACGCTGGACACCTTGACCGACACGTAGTCGACGTCGGGCCGCTCGACGAGCGCGATGGTGCGAGCCAGGCGCGCGGCGGCCTCGTCCTTGCCGAGCACCGCCTCGCCGAGGAGGTTGACGTTGAGGGTGTAGCCCTCGGCGCGCGTGCGCGCGAGGTGGGCGGTCAGGCCGGGCCCGGCGTCGGCGACGAGGTGCCCGACGAGCTGGCGCAGCCGGGCGCGCGCCGCGGGCACGACGACGCCGGGGAGCACCGGGGCGGCGAGCGCACCGGCGCGGAAGAGGGCGCGGTCGGCCGCGCTGAGGAACGACGCGTCGCCCGCCTTCTTCCCGAGCCGGGCCAGGGCCTTGGCCGCGACGCGCGCGTCCTGCGGGCGGGCGACGTCGTCGACGAACCCGACGGCGAGCTCGAGACCGGCGGGGTCGGAGACGAGGGCGCCGAGGGCGGCGGAGGCGCGGGCGACGGCCTTGTCGGTCTTGTCGCTCCGTGCACCGGACGCGCCGCCCTCGGTGGCGGCGGGCCCGGTGGCGGCGCCGATCCAGGTCCGGGCGAGGGCGACGGCGTCCTCGACCAGGCTGTCGGCGGTGGGCACAGCGGTGGGCTCGACGGTGGGCTCGACGGTGGGCTCGGCGGTCGGACCGCCGGTCTGCTCGGTCGGAGCGGGACCAGCGGTGTCCGGTGCGCCTGCGCCCCCGGTCGGGAGGTCGGCAGGTGCGGCGCTGTCGCGCCGGGCAGAGGTCTTCATGTCTCCAGGGTGCACCCGGACGCCGGTCCGTGTATTGGCACCATCGCTCGCGATCCGCGCCGGTTTTCGCCAAGCGGGCCGCCGTGGCCCGCGTAGCATGCGGGGTGCGATGAGCACCCCGTCGAACGGCGCGGCTCGGCCGGAGGCGACGGCCCTGCTGGCAGCGCTGAACCCCGCCATGGTCGCCCTCATGGACGAGCTGTCCGGCGTCATGTTCTGCGCCAAGGACGCCGACGGCCGGTACGTCGTCGTCAACCAGGTGTTCGTGGGGCGTACGCGCGAGCGGTCGCGGCGGGACGTCATCGGCAAGCGCGCCGCCGACCTGTTCGTGCCCGAGCTGGCCGAGCGCTACGAGAGCCAGGACGCGATCGTGCGCACCACCGACCGTCCGCTGCGGGGTGAGCTCGAGCTGATCCGGCACGTGGGCGGCGCGCCGGGCTGGTTCCTCACGTCCAAGCTGCCCCTGCACGACGAGTCGGGCGCGTACGTGGGCCTCGTCTCGGTGTCGCAGGACCTGCGCTCCGGCGACGCCGACGACGCGACGATCCAGGCCATGGCCCGCCTGCGCACGCAGATCGAGGAGCTGCTCGACCAGGGCGAGGTACCGTCGGTGGCCGACCTCGCCGTGCTGGCCGGGTGCGCGCCCGCGTCGCTCGACCGGCGCGTGCGGCGCGTGTTCGGTCTCTCGCCGCGCCAGCTGGTGCTGCGCCTGCGGGTCGACCGCGCGGCCCACCTGCTCACGACGAGCACCGCCCCGCTCGCCGACGTCGCCGCGGCGGCCGGGTTCTACGACCAGTCGTCGTTCACCCGCACGTTCGCGCGGCTGACCGGCGAGACGCCGTCGTCGTTCCGCGCCCGTTCCCGCCGCACGTGAACCCCGGAACGTTTCGTTGACGGATCCCCACAACGAACGTGGGGCATCGCAGGCGGGCCGGGACCACGACGCCGCGACCCCGGGCCGCCTAGCCTCGACGGTATGACGACCCTCGCGTTCCCTCTGGTCCCGCGCTCCAACCCGCGCCGCGTGCTGGCCGACCTCCTGCCCGGCACGGTCGCGCGCGACGTCGCCCTCGTGGTGGGCGTCGCCGCGCTCACCGCCGTGGCGGCCCAGCTCCGCGTGCCGATCCCCGGCCTGCCCGTGCCGGTCACCGGTCAGACGTTCGCCGTCCTGCTGGGCGCCGCCGCGATCGGCCCCGTGCGCGGCGCGCTCGCCCAGGCCCTGTACCTGGCCGTCGGGCTGGTCGGCCTGCCCGTCTTCACCGGCGGTGCGTCCGGCGTCGAGGTCGTGCTCGGCGCCTCGGGCGGCTACATCGTCGGCTTCGTGCTGGCGAGCCTCGTGGTGGGCGCCCTCGCCCGCCGGGGCCTCGACCGCGGTGTGCTCGGTACGGTCCTCGCCTTCGGGGCGGGCACCGCAACGATCTACGCCGTCGGCGTGCCGTGGCTCGCGGTGACCACGGGCATGGGTGCGGGCGAGGCGCTCATGGCCGGCGCGGTCGTGTTCCTCGCCGGGGACGCGATCAAGGCCGTGCTCGCCGGCGTCGTCCTGCCGGGCGCCTGGCGGCTGACCGGCGCGGACACGCACTGAGCCACGCCTCGGGGCTCCGCGACCACCCGCCGCGGGGCCCCGCACGCGGGCCCGTGCCGGTGCCACCCGCGCGCCGGACAGGCTCGCTCACCGGAAGTTCTCCGGTCACACACACCGCCGTCGGGCAATCACCCGCATCGAAGCGATACGGTTGATGTCGAGGCGCAAACCCCGCGCCGCGCAACCCGCGCCCCTGCCCGCGACCGGGCAGGCGCCGTTCTCCCCGGAGGACCCACGTGACGACGACAACGACGTCAGTACCCCCTGCACCCAGCTTCGCCCCGTCCGACACGCCCCAGGAGGGCTCCGCGCTCGCGACCGCGCACGCGCAGCTCGCCACCGCCGCCGAGATCCTCGGCTACGACGAGGGGCTGCACCGCATGCTGGCCACCCCCCGCCGTGAGATCCACGTCGCGGTGCCGCTGCGCCGCGACACCGGCGAGACCGTGCTGTTCCACGGCTTCCGCGTGCAGCACAACGTCAGCCTCGGCCCGGGCAAGGGCGGCCTGCGCTACCACCCCTCGGTCGACGTCGACGAGGTGCGTGCGCTGGCCATGTGGATGACCTGGAAGTGCGCGGTGGTCAACCTGCCGTACGGCGGCGCCAAGGGCGGCGTCGCGATCGACCCTCGCGGCTACTCGCAGGCCGAGCTCGAGCGCGTGACCCGGCGCTACACGTCGGAGATCATGCCGATGATCGGCCCGGACACGGACATCATGGCCCCGGACATGGGTACCGACGCCCAGACCATGGCCTGGGTGATGGACACCTACTCGGTCAACCGCGGCTACACCATCCCCGCCGTCGTGACCGGCAAGCCGCTCGCCGTCGGCGGGTCGCTCGGCCGCGGTACCGCGACGTCGGCCGGCATCGTGCACGTCACGAGCGCCGCCCTCGCCGAGGCGGGCGTGCCGCTCGACGCCGTGTCCGTCGCCGTCCAGGGCTTCGGCAAGGTGGGCTCGCACGCCGCGGCCATCTTCGCCGAGCGCGGGGCCCGCGTCGTCGCCGTCAGCGACCAGTACGGCGGCATCAAGGCCGACGGCGGCCTCGACGTGCCCCGCCTCATGGAGCACGTGCAGCGCACGGGCTCGGTGGTCGGGTTCGACGGCGCCGACCCGGTGTCCAACACGGACCTGCTCGCGCTCGACGTCGACGTGCTCGTGCCCGCCGCGATCGAGGGCGTGCTCGACGAGACGACGGCGGGCGACGTCAAGGCCCGCTGGGTGGTCGAGGGCGCCAACGGCCCGACGACCGCCGCCGGCGACGCCCTGCTCGCCAAGAACGACGTCACCGTCGTGCCCGACGTGCTCGCCAACGCGGGCGGCGTGGTGGTCTCGTACTTCGAGTGGGTCCAGGCCAACCAGACCTACTGGTGGACCGAGCAGGAGATCGCCGACAAGCTCGAGCACCGCATGACCACGGCGTACGGCGAGGTCTCGGCGCTGGCCCGCCGCGAGAACCTGTCCCTGCGCGACGCCGCGCTGGTGATCGGCGTGAAGCGCGTGGCGGAGGCCCACCAGATCCGGGGCCTGTACCCCTGACCTGCTGCCCGGTCGTGGCGTCGAGAACGACCTGGGGTACGGGTTCCGACCGGGACCGGTACCCCAGGTCGTTCTCGTGCGTGGCCTAGGCTTCCCCGGTGACCGAACTTGTCGCGCGGCTGCGGGCCGCCGGGTGCGTCTTCGCCGAGGACGAGGCGCGGATCCTCCTCGAGGCCGCCGACGGCGACGCCGACCGCCTCGAGGAGCTGACCGCCGCCCGGGTCTCCGGGCTGCCGCTGGAGCACCTCGTGCGCTGGGCCGAGCTCGACGGCAGGCGCTGGACCGTGGCGCCCGGGGTGTTCGTGCCCCGGAAGCGGTCGGAGCTGCTCGTCCGGGAGGCGGCGGCGCGGGCCCTGGCCGACATCAGCGGCGAGGCGGTGCTGCTGGTCGACCTCTGCTGCGGCTGCGGCGCGCTCGGCGGGGCCGTCGCGGGCCGGTTGCTGGCCGCAGGGCACGACGTCGAGCTGCACGCCGCGGACCTCGACCCCGCGGCCGTGGCCTGCGCGCGGGCCAACCTGGCGGCGCTGGCCGGCGAGCACGCAGCCCGGCCCGGCCGTCTCACCGCCTCGGCGTCCGTCGGCGACCTCACCGAGCCGCTGCCCGAGCACCTGTGGGGGCGGGTCGACGTCGTCGTCGCCAACGCGCCCTACGTGCCGAGCGCGGCGATCGGGACGATGCCGCCCGAGGCCCGCGACCACGAGCCGCACGCCGCCCTCGACGGCGGCGCCGACGGCCTGGCGATCCTGCGCCGCGTGATCGACCTCGCCCCGATGCTGCTGCGCCCGGGCGGGCACCTGCTCGTCGAGACGGGCGAGTCCCAGGTGAGCGCCGCTGTCGGGCACCTGGAGGCGGCGGGACTGACGCCGACCGTGCTGGAGGACGACGACCTGGGCGCCACGGCCCTCGCCGCAACCCACCCCGATCCGCCGAGGTAGTCATTTGGCGAGGTAGTCAC
>DATGOB010000258.1:0-3566 GCA_036010205.1 Promicromonospora sp.
CGAGGTCGAAGGGCGAGCGGGCGTGCTCGGCCTCCAGCGCCCGCGCCATCAGCCGGGCGTTGGCCAGGTAGGCGGGCAGGTAGCCGGAGGCGGGGTCGAGCCGCCGCAGCAGCCACGACAGGCCGCGCGCGGCGAGCGAGCGGCTGCGGGGCACGCGGACCACCGCGACGGCGCCGTCCTGCAGCAGGCCGCCCTCGTCGCTGGTAACGAAGACCGTGCAGTCGTGGCCCAGGCCGGCGAGGAGGTGGGCCGTCTTGTGGACGTAGCTGCCCACCCCGCCCTCGCCGGTCAGCTCGGTCGGGTACTCCGGGGTGAGGAAGGCCACCCTCAGGCGGCCCGGTCCCGCCGCGTCGGTCAAGCGGTGCGGGCCTTGAGGCGCCGGCGCATGCGCAGCGCCCGGCGCTCCAACGCGTAGCGCCAGGGCGGCGTGCAGCCGAGGGCCTCGTGCACGGCCGCCATCGCCTCGCGCCGCGCTTGCGGGTCGGCGATGCGGCTGGCGCGGTGGTAGCAGTTGCTGCAGAAGAACTCGCGGGCGCGGGCCTCGAAGGCCCTGTCCGGCATGGCCGCCGACGGCGAGACCAGGTCGGTCATCAGCTCGACCAGGTAGGCGGCGTCCTCCGCCCAGGCCCTGACCTTCGCGGCCTTGCCCGCGTTCTCCTGGTGCATCCGGAAGGTCGCCTTAACGGCCGGCACCTCCACGGTCCCGGCGGCCGCGGCCACGCGGGCGTACGTGGCGACGTCGTTGAAGAGCTGCCTGGGGGTGTCGAACCCGCCCACGCTCCGCAGCACCTCCGTGTGGAACAGGGTGCTGCACAGGTAGAACGAGGTGCGGTTCGCGAACCAGGCCTCGATCAGCCCGCGCACGTCGGTGCCGGGGGCCTGGTTGACGCGCTGGTAGACGACCTGTCCGTCCTGGCCGATCACCCGCGTGCCCGTGCGCACCAGGCCGGGGCGCCTCTCCCCCATGGCCGTCACGCAGGTGGCGACGAAGTCCGGGTCGACCGAGTCGTCGTCGTGCAGCAGCAGGAAGTAGTCGCCGGAGGCCATCTCCACGAGGGAGTTGAAGTTGCCCTGGGCGCCCACGTTCCGCTCGTGCCGGTGGTACCTGACGCGGTCGCCGCCGACCGCCCTGACCACGTCGGCGGTGTCGTCGTCCGAGCAGTTGTCGGCGACTATCACCTCCACGCGGTCGTACGTCTGCGCCAGCGCCGACCCCAGCGCCTCGCGCAGGTAGCCGCGCGCGCGGTTGTAGGTCGGGATGCCGATGGTAACGAGCGGCCCGCCTCCGCTGCTCACGTCTCCACCCTCCCCTCCGCGCGCCGCCAGGCGCGCTCCGCCTCGTCCCAGGCCTTCACCGGCCGCGCCGGCACCCCCGCCACCACGGTGCGTGGCGGCACGTCGCGGGTGACGACGCTGTTCGCGCCCACCACGGCCAGCTCGCCTATGGTCACGCCAGGCAGTACCACGACGTTCTGGCCGAGCCAGGCGCCGCGGCCGATGCGCACCGGCGCCACGGGGGCTATGCCCTGGTACTTGTAGGGCACCTCGGCCGTGGTGGTGGCGTGCGTACCGTCGGCCACGAACACGTTAGCGGCGAACATGACGTCGTCCTCGATGACGACCTCCCGGAACGCCACGACCTGCAGCGAGGCCGTGGCCGTGACCCTGTCGCCGATGCGGATCGTGGGCTCGAAGACCTGCTCCACGTGCGTACCTTGGGGGTGGAGCATCCAGCCGCCCGGGTAGCGCGCGTTCGCCTTCAGCTCGCTGCCCGGGCCGAGCTTCACGCCCGCCCCCACATGGATGCGCTCGGCTCCCACCACGCTGCGCGGCTGCTGCATCACGAAGCCGGGCCCGACGCTGGCGAACCGCGGCATCGTCCGCCGGTCCCACCAGCGCCTGGCGCGCCGCCCGGTGGCGTCGAGGCGCGTGACGATGCTGTGGCCGAGACCTCGTCGCATCAGTACAGGTTAGAGGAGCGCCCCGCCGAAGCGGGGCACTCCTGTCTCACCCGGTCCCCTCGGTTAAGGAGCCGTGTAGGTGAAGTGAAGGACCGGTGCCGCCTCCGGGTCCTCATTGAAGGTGGCGATCTGACGCCAACCCACGGTCGCGTCGGCGTCGTTGTTGAGTATCACGATGCCCACGTCGCCCGACTCGTCCCAGCCGTCCTGGTCGATGACGGCCTGGAGCAACGCGCTGATGTCGACGGTCCGCTGGGCCTCGGTCGCATCGCCCTTCGCGGCCCAGTCGGGGACATCCGTCCACGTCACCGTCGTGCCCACCGTCGGGCGGGTCGAGATCGGGTTCGAGTCGTTCTCGTGCGGGATGGGGTCCGGGTTCGTACTGGCCTCGGCCGTGATCAGCAGGTTGATCTGGTCGCTGCCGTCGGAGGGGACGTGGGCCGCGTTGCCGGTGCGCATGATCGAGGTGAACTGGATGTACGCCTCTGTGATGGTGGCGCCGGCCGGGATGTCCAGGTCGCGGAAGATGAACTCGTTGATGACCTCTGCCTCGTACCGGTTCACGTACGCGAGCCCCGAGTACTGGAGCGACGAGTGCGTGTACCCGGGCCCGTGCTCGGGCTCGCCGGTGTTCGCGGCGGTCACCCACTCGAGGCCGTCGTCCTCCCCGGCGGTCACCGCCACCGACCGGCTGACGGGAGCGCCGACGTTCGGGTCGACGAACACCGCCACCACGACGAAGCCTTCCTTGTCGGGCGTCAGCTCGCAGGACGTCTGGGCGTCGTCGCACTGGGCGTCGGCGTCGCCGGCCCAGCCCGCGAACTCCATGTCGGCGGCCGCCTCGGCCTCGAACGTGTACGCCGTCAGCGTCGACGCCGTGACCGGACCGCATTCACCGTCGGTCTCGCCCGTGCCGGGGTCGTACGAGCAGGCGATGCCCAGGTCGGCCTGCGTGACGGTGCCGCCGCCGGAGCTGCCCGTGAAGGCCACCGAGAGCTGCACCTCCTCGGGGAGGGGCTCCTCGGCCTCGAAGACCGCGGTCACGCTCTTGTCGGCGTCCATGGTGACCACGCACGTGGCGTCGGTCCCGGCGCAGGCGCCGCCCCAGCCCACGAAGGTGTTGCCGTCCGCGGGCGTGGCCACGAGCGTCACCTCGGCGTCCCGCGCGTGCTCGCTCGTGCCGGCCGCGTCGTCGCCGGTGGCCGTGTCGAACCTCACCTCCCCGCTGCCTTCGATGCTCACGACGAGGTCGAACGTCTCGGCAGGTGGCGTCGGCCCCGAACAGGCCGCGATGAAGACCGCAAGCGCCGTGAGGATGCCTAATGTCCGAAGTCTATGCACGTCGTCTCCTTCTGGTACTCGCTAGGCTGCGCCCCGCGCGCTCCGCGCCTGGGCTCCGACTGGACTGGCCGCGACCACGCTCCACGGTGGGGGCCACAGGCGGAGTGTATGGAGGCGTCGGGGCGCGGGCAGTGACGAGGGTACGCCCGCGCGCATGAGAAGCGAGGTGACGTGGTGCGGCCGGCGCCGTCACAGCCAGTCACGCGGCTCACATCTAGTGTTGGGAAGATTCTCGGCAGCACCCGACCATGGGGCGGCTGCTCG
>DATGOB010000259.1:0-3068 GCA_036010205.1 Promicromonospora sp.
GCCCCGCGCGACCCGAAGGCGTCGATCCTCGACGGCGCGTACGTGCGGCGCATCCTGCTCGTCTCGCTCCTCATCGGCGGCGCGACAATCCTGCTGTTCTACGTCGAGCGGGCGCAGGGCGTCCCGCTCGCCGAGGCCCAGACGACGGCGGTCACGATGCTCGCGCTCGGCCAGCTCGCCTACCTGTTCAACTGCCGGTTCCTCGACCGGCCGAGCCTCACGCTCGACGTGCTGCGCGGCAACCGGGTGGTCTGGGTCTCGGCGGCGACGCTGCTCGCGCTGCAGGCCGTCTTCGTCTACGCACCGTTCATGCACTCGTGGTTCGACTCGGCGCCCATCGCGCTCGCGGAGTGGGGCAAGACGCTCGGGCTCGCGCTCGTCGTCTTCCTGCTCGTCGAGGTGATCAAGTGGGTCGGGCGGCGCTGGACCGCGCGCGACCACGTGCCCACCCTCGTCGCCCGGCGCGACGGTGCGCGCGGCCCGCGGGGCGACGCGCGCCGCCCGGCGGGCCGGCCGGACGAGCGCTGACCCGGCGGACGCGGCCGGCTCAGCTGCTCGCGGCCTGCGCGCCGGCCGCGTCCTCGCTCTCCGTGGTCGCGTCGGGGCGCCGCACGGGTGTCGCCGGCACGCCTGCCGTGGCGAGCAGACCGACGAGCAGGACGCCGGCGGCGGTCAGCGTGGTCACGCGGGCCGCGGTCACCATGGCGTCCTCGGCGGCCGTCTGGACGGCGGGACCGGCCCCCGGTGCGTCCGCGAGCCCCGGGATGGCCGCACCGGCGGACTGCTTGACGACCGAGACGATCCGGTCCTGGTCGGCGGCGTCCACGCCCGGCACGTCCTCGAGGTTCGAGGCGGTCCCGGCCGCGAGCGTCGTGACGAGCACCGAGCCGAGGAGCGCGATGCCCAGGGCGGAGCCCACCTGGCGCACGGTGCTCTGGAACCCGGAGGCCTGGCCGCTCTCGGCCACGGGCACGTCCACCATGATGACGTTGGTGAGCTGAGCCGTCGCGAGGCCGACGCCGACGCCGTAGAGGAAGAGCCAGGCGGCGAGCACCCAGGCGTTCGCGGTCGCGGTGATGCTCAGGGCCAGGCCGGTGACGGCGACCACCTCGAGCAGCAGACCGACCCGCACGACCCCCCGACCGCCGATCCGGCGGCTGAGCTGCGCCGTCCCGCCGGAGATGAGGAACGTGCCGATCGCGAGGGCGAGCACGAGGACGCCCGTCTGGAGGGCGGTGAACCCGAGGACCCCCTGCACGTACAGGGGCAGGGCGAACAGCATGCCGAACTCGCCGAGCGCCACGATGAGGGCCGCGATCGACCCGTAGCGCAGGCTGCGGATGCGCAGGAGGGAGAGGTCGAGGAGGACGGGACGGCCCGCGCGCGCCCGCGTCCGCTCGACGAGCACGAACGCGGTGAGCGCCAGGACGCCGACGACGAGGGCGACGACGACGGGAGAGAACGTGAAGGGCCAGGTCCAGCCCGCGATCTCGGGTGCGCGCTCCGTGCGCCACCAGCCGTAGCTCTGGCCCTCGATGAGACCGAAGACGATCGCGGCGAGGCCGAGCACGGACAGGGCGATGCCCGCGACGTCCACGCCGCGCTCCGCGTGCGGGTCACGGGTCTCCGGGACCCACAGCAGCGTGCCGGCGAGGATCGCGACGCCGATGGGGACGTTGATGAGGAACGCCCAGTGCCAACTGAAGTCGGTGGCGAGCCAGCCGCCGACGAGCGGCCCGACGGCGGCCATGCCACCGATGGTCGAGCCCCAGATCGCGAACGCGATGCCGCGTTCGCGCCCCGTGAACATCGCGTTCACGGTCGACAGCGTCGACGGCAGGATCATCGCGCCGCCCACGCCCTGCAGCAGCCGGGCGGCGAGCAGGACGGTCCCGCGCTCGGACGCCGCGGCGAGCACGCTGGCGACGACGAAGATCGTCGTGCCCAGCAGGAGCATGCGGCGGCGCCCGTAGAGGTCGCTCGCACGCCCGACCGTGATGAGCAGGGCGGCGAAGACGAGCGCGTAGATCGAGTTGACCCACTCCGCCTGGGACACGGTGAGCGACAGGTCCTGGATCAGCACCGGCAGGATGACGTTCACGACGGTCGCGTCCATGATGATGATGGACACGGCGAGGGCGACGACGGCCATGGCGAACCAGCGCCGAGGGTGCGGTGCTCCGACCGTCGGGGCGTCGGGGGCGTCGTTCACTGTCGTTCCTTCCGGGCGGGCTGAGCGGCGCCCAGATTTTCCCGACGCCGCGTTTGTATCTTACTCCTGCCCCGTCGTGGACGCTGCCGCGCGCCCGTCCGACCGGCTCGCCGCGTGCCGGACCGCGGGCGGAGCCGTGCGACGCTGGTCCCGCACCACCGCACCACCGCACCACCGAGCCGCCTGCGCCGCAGGCGCTCGCCCGACCCCGAGCACCTGAGGAGACGAACCGTGTGCAGTCCCGCCCTGTGCCGCACGTGCGGCAAGACGACCTGGACCGGCTGCGGCCTGCACGCCGACGACGTCATGGCCGAGGTGCCGCCCGAGCAGCGCTGCACCTGCGGCTGACGCGACGTCGCGTCCGACCGTCCGGCCCGCGCCGTCCCGTCCTCGACGGACCGGCGCGGGCCGCCTCGTGCCAGCCTCGCGTCAGCCGCCCGTCGGCCCGCCCGCGGGCGCTGCGGCGGTCTCGGCCGGGTCCTGCGCCTCGGCACCGACCGGGGCGGCGAACTGGCTCTCGTAGAGCCGCGCGTACGCCCCGCCCGCCGCGAGCAGCTCGTCGTGCGAGCCCTGCTCGACGATCGAGCCGTGCTCCATGACGAGGATCGTGTCCGCGTCGCGGATCGTCGACAGGCGGTGCGCGATGATGAACGACGTCCGGCCCTCGCGCAGCGCGTTCATCGCCTGCTGCACGAGCACCTCGGTGCGGGTGTCCACCGAGCTCGTCGCCTCGTCGAGCACGAGGATCGCCGGGTCCGCGAGGAACGCGCGCGCGATCGTCAGGAGCTGCTTCTCCCCCGCGCTCACGCTCGACCCCTCGTCGTCGATCACGGTCGCGTACCCGTCCGGCAGGGTG
>DATGOB010000260.1:0-21565 GCA_036010205.1 Promicromonospora sp.
CAGCGCATGCTCGAGCGCATGGACGCGATGCTGTCCGAGACCGCCGACGACGGCACGCCCGTCGCGTACAACCGGGTCGCCGGGGTCGTCGTCACCGGCAACGAGGACGGCGCCCACCACGTCATCTCCGAGATCAGCGGCGGCCTCGCCGACATCGGCTACACCATCCCCGGCCAGGCCTGGACCTACTGGAACCAGGGACCCGGACCGGGCGACGAGTACCCCGACACCGAGCACGGCCACGAGTGGTCCGCGAGCACGGGCCGGCTCATGGCGCACAACCTGTACGCGGTGGCGTCCGCGCTCGCGGCGCACCCGGTGCCCGCTCCCGAGCAGTGAGCGCGCGTGCGAGTGCCCGGGCCCGGGCCCAGGGTGGGAGCACCGGCGAGCGAACCCGCCGGGCATCCGCCACACGGGAGGTAACGCCATGAGTGAGCAGACGACCGCGCAGACCGTCGCCGACGTCATGACCCCTGCGCCCACCACGGTGGACTCCACCGACACGATCGAGTCCGCCGCACGGCTCATGGCCCAGGAGGACGTCGGCGTGCTCGTGGTCCGCTCCGGGCCGACCGCCACCGGCGTCGTCACCGACCGCGACATCGTCGTCCGGGGGCTGGCCGCAGGGCTCGGCGCCCAGGCCACGGTCGCGCAGGTGGCGAGCGACAAGGTCGCCACCGTCGGCATCACCGACCCCGTCGAGACCGCCGTCGCCGTGATGCGGGAGGCGGCCGTGCGCCGTGCGCCCGTGCTGGACGGCGACATGCTCGTCGGCATCGTCTCGATCGGCGACCTCGCCGTCGAGCGCGACCCGACGTCGGCGCTCGCGGACATCTCGCGGGCGGAGCCGAACCGCTGAGCGCCCGCCCGCCCGCCGACCTGACGCCGGCCGAGGCGCTGCGCGTCGGGTCCGCGGTGCTCGCGCCCCTCGTGGCGCAGGGCGCGATCGTCCGCAGGCCGCGCGCGACCGCCTGGGCCGAGCGCCACCAGACCGACCGCACGGCCCGGGCGGTGCTCACCGGCCTGCGCGAGCGGTACGACGGCGCGCCCCTCGTGCTGCGGCTGGGCCCGCGCCGGCTCGTCGTGGTCACCGACGCCGACGACGTGCGCAGGCTGCTGGACGGCTCACCCGAGCCGTTCACGCCCGCGACCCGTGAGAAGACGGCGGCGCTGGGGCACTTCCAGCCCGAGGGCGTCCTGATCTCGTCCGTCGCGGACCGCCGCGAGCGCAGGCCCTTCAACGAGGCAGCCCTGCGGGCCGACCAGCCGGTGCACGACGCGGCGGGCGCCGTCGTCGAGGCGGTGCGCACGGGCGCGGAGCGGATGGCCGACCGGCTGCGCGGCGGCCTCGACGGCGCGGGCTTCGTCGACGAGTTCTGGGACGTCGTGCTCGAGATCGTGCTCGGCCCCCGGGCCCGCGGCGACCGCGACCTGGTCGAGGCGCTGAACGCGCTGCGCCGCGACGCGAACTGGGCGTACCTGCGCCCACGCCGCACCGCCGTGCGCCACTGGCTGCACGCGCGCATCGCGTCCTACCTCGCCGACCCCGAACCCGGCACCGTGGCGGCGGTCGCCCGCGCGGCCGGTCCCGACGTCGTCGCGAGCCAGGTGCCGCACTGGCTCTTCGCCTACGACGCCGCCGGGGCCGCCACCCTGCGCGCCCTGGCCGTCACCGCGGCGCGCCCCGCGGTGCGCGAGCGGCTGCTCGCCGAGGTCACCGCCGCGGGCACGGCGCCGGCCGAGCTGCCGTACGCGCGCGCCTGCGTCCAGGAGTCGCTGCGCCTGTGGCCGACGACGCTCGTGGTGCTGCGCGACTCGACCGCGCCGACGGAGTGGGGCGGGCGCACGCTGCCGTCCGGCACGGGGTTCGCCGTGGTGAGCTTGTTCTTCCACCGCGACCCCGACCGCCTCGCGCACGCGGACGCCTTCGCGCCCGAGGCGTGGGTAGACGGCACCATGGAGGCGGATCGCGCCGTCATCCCGTTCAGCGGCGGGCCCGTGGTGTGCCCGGGGCGCAACCTCGTGCTGCTGACCACGTCGCACCTGCTGGCGCGCCTGGCGGAGCTCGACCTGCGGGTGGACCGCGGGCGCTACCTCGCCCGCGACCCGCTGCCCGCCACGATGGACCACCTGGGTCTCCGGTTCCGGCTCGCCCGGCGCTGAGCCGGCCTGCACCGGCCGGCCGGGCTCACAGCGCCCGCAGCCGCTCCAGGAGCGGCCCGGCCGCCTCGGCGAGGAACCGGTCCTGGTGGTGCTCGCCCACCTGGACGATCGCCAGGTCGGTGAACCCCGCCTCGAGGAAGGGCCGGGCGCTCTCGGCGATCCTGTCGAGGTCCGGCCCGCACGCGATCGACCCGGCGACGTCCTCGCGCCGGACGAACTGCGACGCGGCGGCGAAACCGGCGGGCGTCGGCAGGTCGGCGTTGACGGACCAGCCGCCGCCGAACCAGCGGAACTCGGCGTGGGCGCGGTCGACCGCCGCCTCCTCGTCGGGGTCCCAGCAGATCGGCACCTGGCCGATCACGCGCGACGGCCCGGGGTGCGCGTCGGTCCACCGCCGCACGACGTCGCCGTCGGGCGCCGCCTGGATCAGGTGGTCGGCGAGCGGCGCGAACCGGTCGACGCCCTGCTCGCCCGACACGGCGACCCCGATCTCGACGCCGTCCTCCGGAACGTCCCACAGCCGGGCCGAGTCGACGCGGAAGTGCCGCCCCTCCCAGGTGACGAGCTCGCCCGTGAGCAGCTCGCGGACGACGTGCGTGGCCTCCTGCAGCATGTCGTGCCGCACGTGCACGCTCGGCCAGCCCCGGCCGACGACGTGCTCGTTGAGGTTCTCGCCCGCGCCGAGGCCGAGCGTGAACCGGCCGTCGGCCAGGAGCTGCAGGGTGGCCGCCTGCTGGGCGACGACCGCCGGGTGGTACCGCATCGTCGGGCACGTCACGAACGTCATGAGCTCGACGTCGCGCGTCGCCTGCGCGACGGCGCCCAGCAGCACCCAGGCGTTCGGTGCGTGGCCCTGCTCGGTGAGCCAGGGGGAGTAGTGGTCGCTGGAGACCTCGAAGTCGAAGCCCGCCTGCTCGGCGGCCTGCGCGTGCCGGACCAGCTCGCGCGGCCCGCTCTGCTCGGTCATGAGGGTGTATCCGATACGCATCCTCGAGACTAGGCACGACGGACGCCCGCTCGCCGCCCGGGCGGACGCGGTTAGGGTGGCGGCCGTGCAGCACACACCGGCCGACGGCGTCCGACGCATCGACTACCTGCCGTGGGAGTACGACCCGGCCTCTCCCGAGGGCGCGGCGCAGGAGGCCCGGCAGCGCGAGCTGGTGGCGGCGGGAGCCCGGCTCGGCACCGGCGTGTTCGTCGCCCCGGACGCCGCGGTGTTCTGCGACGACCTCGCGCTGGGCGACCGCACGTACGTCGCGGCCTTCGCCTACGTCACGGGCGAGGTGACGCTCGGCGCCGACTGCTCGGTCAACCCGTACACCGTGGTGCGCGGCCGGGTGCGGGCGGGCGACGGCGTCCGCATCGGCGCGCACACGTCGGTCCTCGGCTTCAACCACGCCATGGCCACCGACCGCCCGATCCACCGGCAGGACACGTGGAGCAAGGGCGTCACGCTCGGCGACGACGTGTGGGTGGGCTCGAACGTGACGATCCTCGACGGCGTGACCGTCGGCGACCACGCCGTCGTCGGCGCAGGTGCCGTGGTGACGAAGGACGTGCCCGCGTGGGCCGTCGTCGTGGGCAACCCGGCGCGGGTGGTCCGGGACCGGCGGGCGGGGGAGGCGGCCGCCGGGGTCCCCGGCGACCTCGAGGCCGCGCTGCGCGCCTTCGCCGACCGCGCCCGCGCGCAGGCGCCCGCGGTGCTCGCCCGCTGCGTCGAGGACGGGCGGTTCGTCGACCGGCCGTCGTCCGCCCTCGGACCGGCGGGCCCGCTCGTGCCGTCGGTGCGGCCGTGGGCGGACGCCATCGAGATCGCCGACCTGCTGCTCGGCGGCCCGCCGCCCGGGTTCGACGCCGCCGACCTCGTGCGCCGGCTGACCGCGCGCCAGGACCCGGTCACGGGCCTGGTGCCCGACGGTGACCTCGCCGACGCGGGCCTCGCCGACGCAGCAACGGCCGGGCCGCTCGACCCCGTCCGGGACCTCCTCGACGGGCCCGCGAGCTATCACGTGCTCAGCGTCGGGTACGCGGTGCGGCTGCTGGGCGGGCGGCTGCCGCACCCGGTGCGAGCCGCGCACGACCTGCCCGGGCCCGAGGCTGTGCGCGCCCTGGCGGCCCGGGACTGGGCAGCGGGCGCGTGGGGGAGCGGGGCGGCGGTCGACGCCCTGGCCACGGCGTGCGTGCTCAACGCGACCGGCTTCGCCGACCGGTTCGACGACGGCGGCGTCGGCCCCCTGTACGCCGTGCTCGGCTGGCTGACGGCGGCCGCCGACCCGGCGACCGGCCTCTGGGGTGCGCCGCTGCCCGAGCCCCCGCGCCTGCTCCAGGCGGTCAACGGCCTGTACCGGCTGACGCGCGGGTCGTACGCGCAGCTCGGGCTGCCGCTGCCGTACCCGGAGGCCGCCGTCGACACGGTGCTCGAGCACGCCGCCGACCCGTACCTGACCACGCCGCGGGGCTGGACCGCGTGCAACGTGCTCGACGTGATCCACCCGCTGTGGCTCGCGGCACGGCAGACCGCGCACCGCCGCGCCGAGGGCGAGGCGTGGGCCGCCGCGCAGCTGCGCCGCGTGCTCGACGCGTGGCGCGACGGCGCGGGCCTCGCGTTCGCACCCGACGACCCCGGGCCGGACGGCGTGCCGGGCCTGCAGGGCACCGAGATGTGGCTCGCCATCGTCTGGTACCTGGCCGACCACCTCGGGGTGTCCGCCGCGCTGGGCTACCGCCCGCGCGGCGTGCACACCCCGGACCCGCAGCTGCGGCTGCCCGTCGCCACCCCGAGCCCGACCCCCGACCCCTTCGCAAGGAGCTGAGGCATGACAACCCCCACCAGGCAGGCACTCGTCGTCCGCGGCGGCTGGACGGGCCACGAGCCCGTCGAGACGACCGACGCCGTGCTGCCGTTCCTGACCGAGCACGGCTTCGCGGTGCGCGTGGAGGACTCGACGGCCGTCTACGCGGACACGGAGTACCTCGCGGGCGTCGACGTGATCGTCCAGACCGTGACCATGAGCACGATCGAGCCCGCCGAGCTCGCAGGCCTGCGCGACGCCGTGGCGGCGGGCACCGGGCTGGCCGGGTGGCACGGCGGCATCGCGGACTCGTTCCGGAACAGCTCGGACTACCTGCAGCTCGTGGGCGGTCAGTTCGCGGCCCACCCGCCGCGCGCGCCGCGCGAGGAGCTCGCCGGCGACGCGAGCGACAACTTCGTGCGGTACACCGTCGACATCGTGCCCGAGCGGGCCGACCACCCGATCGTCGCCGGCCTGACCAGCTTCGAGCTGACGACCGAGCAGTACTGGGTGCTCACCGACGACTACAACGACGTGCTGGCTACCACGACGCTGCCGGCCCGTGACTTCGACCCCTGGGACCGGCCCGTCACGTGTCCCGCCGTGTGGACCCGGCGGTGGGGCAGCGGCCGCGTCGTCGTCGCGACGCCGGGGCACGACCTCGGCGTCGTCACCGACCCGAACGTCCGCACGATCATCGAGAGGGGCATCCTGTGGGCCAGCCGCTGAGGGTGGGGATCGTCGGAGCCGGCGCGATCTCCGGACAGTACCTGACGACGTTCGAGCGCCTGGGGTCGGTGCGGCTGGTCGCGGTCGCCGACCGCGACCCCGCCCGGTCGGCCGCCGCGGCGCAGGAGCACGGGGTGCGGGCGCTGACCGTCGACGAGCTGGTGGCAGACCCGGAGGTCGACCTCGTCGTCAACCTGACGGTCCCCGCCGCGCACGCGGATGTCGCGCTGCGCGCGATCGCAGCGGGCAAGGACGTGTACGGCGAGAAGCCGCTGGCCGCGACGCTCGCGGACGCGCGCACCGTGCTCGACGCGGCCGCAGCAGCGGGCGTGCGCGTGGGCTGCGCCCCGGACACCGTGCTCGGCACCGGCGTGCAGACGGCGCGCCGCGCGATCGACGACGGCCTGGTCGGCACCCCGGTCGCGGCGACGGCGACCATGGTGACGCCGGGCCACGAGCGCTGGCACCCGGACCCCGACTTCTACTACCAGCCCGGCGGCGGCCCGCTGCTCGACATGGGCCCCTACTACGTGACGGCGCTCGTCACGCTGCTGGGGCCCGTGGAGTCCGTGATCGGCGCGGCGAGCCACACCCGGGACACCCGCACCATCGGCTCGGGGCCGCGTGCGGGGCAGACGGTGCCCGTCGCGGTCGACACCCACGTGACCGGGGTGCTGCGGCACGCGTCGGGCGCCCTGTCGACGCTCGTCATGAGCTTCGACGCCGTGGCGACGCGCGCGTCGAGCATCGAGGTGCACGGCGAGGCCGGGTCGCTCGTGGTGCCGGACCCCAACCAGTTCGACGGTGACGTGCACCTGCACGAGCTCGGGGGCGAGTGGCGCCTGCTGCCGCCGAGCGCGGGGTACCGGGACGCCGGGCGCGGCATCGGCGTCGCCGACCTGGCCGCGACGCCGGACGGGGGGCTGCCGCGCGCGAGCGGCGAGCTCGCGTACCACGTGCTGGAGGTCATGACCGCGCTGCTGTCGTCGGCGGAGTCCGGCGCGGCGGTGGCGGTGGAGAGCAGCAGCGCGGTGCCGCCGCCGGTCCCGCTGACCTGAGCGGGCGGGTGCGAGCCCCCCGGACCCGGGGGATGGTGCGGGACAGGGCGGCACCACGAGGTCGGCGCGGGCTCGGAGACCGGACATCATGAGGGGCAGACCACGAGGGAGCGGATCGTATGAACCTGACCGGAACGCTGGAGGACGACGGACGCACGCTGGCGCTGGTGCGCCGCTTCGACGTCCCGATCGAGGAGGTCTGGGCGCACCTCACCGTGTCCGAGCGCCTCGCCCGCTGGTTCGGCACCTGGGCCGGTGACCCGGCGACCGGCCACGTGGCCGTCACGATGAACGCGGAGGCGGAAACGGAGGCGGGCGAGCCTGCGGACTTCCGCGTGGTCGCGTGCGAACCGCCGCGGCTGCTCGCCGTCGACGCCGACGACGAGTACGGGCACTGGCGGCTGCGTGTCGACCTCGCGGAGGCGGACGGCGGCACGGCGCTCACCCTGCGGCAGACCGAGCTCGACCCGAAGGACCTGCCCGAGACCGGCCCGGGCTGGGAGTGGTACCTCGACCGGCTCGTCGCCGCCGTGGCGGGGACCGAGCCGCCCGACCTCGCCGCCTTCGACGCCGACTACGTCCCGCTGAGCGAGCGGTACGCCGCGCTCAGCCGACCGGACCGCCCCATCTGACGAGCTGGACGGCCAGCGCGCCGAGGATCGCGAGCCCGCCGACCGCCCAGACCGCGACGAGCGGTCGGCGGCGCGCGACCGTGAGCAGAGCGGCGCTCACCGCGCTCCAGGCCAGGGTGCTGTGGACCTTCCGCCGCGTCCTGGCGCGCGAGAACTTCGTGGACGGCGCGGTCGGCGACGTCACGATCGTCAACTGGCCGCAGATCGACTACTGGGAGGCGCCCCTGCTCGGGCCCGGCGTCGACGACGCCGCCCGCGCGGCGGCGCTCGCGGGCGCGC
This sequence comes from Promicromonospora sp., assembly GCA_036010205.1. Taxonomy (GTDB): domain Bacteria; phylum Actinomycetota; class Actinomycetes; order Actinomycetales; family Cellulomonadaceae; genus Promicromonospora. The sequence continues at coordinate 7,654 of DATGOB010000260.1, forward strand.
GCGACCTGTCCCTGTCGTTCGTGCACTGGCTCCAGACCGAGGCGCCCCGGCCCGACGGGGGCGCCGGGTACCCGGGGATGCGCCTGCGGCCCGACGTGACCGGCACCCAGGACGGGCTGGCCATGACCCCGTACATCCGGGAGGCCCGCCGCATCCGCGCCGAGCTGACCGTCACCGAGCAGCACGTGGGCGTCCAGGCCCGCCCGGAGGGGGCGGGCAGCGAGGTGTTCGACGACACGGTCGGTCTGGGCCGCTACCGGATCGACCTGCACCCCAGCACGGCGGGCCGCACCTACGTGGACATCGAGGCGTACCCGTTCCAGGTGCCGCTCGGGGCGCTCGTGCCCGTCCGGGTGGAGAACCTGCTGCCGGCCGGCAAGAACATCGGCACCACGCACATCACCAACGGCTGCTACCGGCTGCACCCCGTCGAGTGGGGCATCGGCGAGGCCGTCGGCGCGCTGGTCGCGTTCTGCCTCGACCGCGGGCTCCCGCCGCGCAAGGTGCGCAACGACGCCACGCACCTGGCCGACTACCAGCGGCTGCTGAGCGACACCCTCGGGGTCACGCTCGCCTGGCCCGACCACATCAGGACCCACCGGGAGTAAGGAGAGAGCCGCTCGTCAGACCCAGCCCGACCGCTCGTTCCACTCGTTCGACGAAGAACGGAGAACCATCGTGCTGAGAAAGACCTCCGCCACCCCGTCCCGCCACCGGCACGCGATCGTCGGCGTGGCGCTCGCCCTCCTCGTCGCCGCCCTGGGCCTCGTGGTCCCGGCCGCGGCGTCGGGTGCTGACGCGTCCGAGGCCGCGCCCGCCGCCGTGTCGCGGCTGGGCACCTCCGGCAACCGGATCGTGGACGCCGCGGGCGACCCGGTGCAGCTGCGCGGCGTGTCGGTGCTCGCGCCCCGGCACAACGCCGAGTGCCCCGAGTGCGACCCCCGGCCGATCGCCGACGTGATCGACATGACCGTGTCCGACGGCTGGCAGTCCGACGTCGTGCGCCTGCCCGTGACGATCTGGGGCTCGCTGTCCGTCGAGGAGAACGTCGAGCGCTACGTCGACCCGTACGTCCAGCAGGCCGTGGACCTGGGCATCTACATCATCGTGGACCTGCACCACGTGGCGGACTACGGCAGCACGGGCGTGCCGCGGTCGGCGGTCTCGGAGTTCTGGGACTACGTGGCGCCCCTGTACGCCGACGTGCCGAACGTGATCTACGAGGTGTTCAACGAGCCGATCGCGCCCGCGAGCTGGTCCTCGTGGAAGGCGTACATCCAGCCCGTCGTGGACGACATCCGGGCGGTCGCGCCCGAGACCCTGCTGCTCGTCGGCAGCCCGCAGTGGAGCACCTTCGTCAACCAGGCGGCCGCCGACCCGATCGCCGGGAACGACATCACCTACGTCTACCACCTGTACCCGAACCAGGGGGACGCCACGGCCGCCAACCTCGACGCGCGGTTCGGGGACGCGGCCGAGCAGGTCCCGGTGTTCCTCACCGAGTTCGGCTGGAACCCGCCCGGCGAGTTCTCCGACCCCACCGTCACGGTCGGCACGACGTCGGGCTGGGGCATCCCGCTGCGCGAGTACCTCGACGCCCGGCCGCACATCAGCTGGACGGCATGGATCTTCGACAACTACTGGAAGCCGCAGATGTTCGACCACGACTGGAACCTGCTCGGCGGCGAGCACCAGGGCGCGATGATCAAGGCGTGGCTCGCCGACCAGCCGTACGCCTCCCCGTGCGCCGACCACGCGGCGGTGGGCGCGACGGCGGTCGCGTCGTCGGCGAGCGGGAGCGCCACAGGGGCGGACAAGGCCGTGGACGGCGACTGCACCAACGACGGCCGGTGGCTGTCCGCGGAGGGCGACACCACCCCGACGCTGACGATCACGCTCGACGCGCCCACCGTCGTCGACCAGGTCGACGTGTACAGCGGGTACGTCGGCGGCGGTTCGGTGAACGTGCTGCGCGACTTCACGGTCGAGGTGCACACGGCGGACGGGTGGCAGCAGGCGGCGTCCTTCCAGGACAACACCAGCGGCCTGGTCAGCGCGCCGGGCCCGGCCGCAGCCGTCGACCAGGTCCGGCTCGTGGTCACGGACCCGTCCGACTACACGCCGGACGTCGCCCGCGTCTTCGAGGTGGCGGTCCGCACCCCGTAGCTGCTACCAGGCCAGCTCGCCGTCGTCCTCCTGGAACGTGCCTGTCGGGCCGTCCGGGCCGATGGTGGCGACCCGCACGACCGTCCGCGCGCTCACCTCGACCGGACGGCCGTGCGGGTTGGGCTGCCCACCCAGCTCCGTGGCGGTGTAGCCCGGCTCGACCGCGTTGATCCGCACCTCCGGCACCGCCCGCGCGTACTGCACGGTGAGCATCGAGACGGCGGCCTTGCTCGCGCCGTACACGATCGCGGACACCTGCGAGGCCGGGCGGTCCGGCTGGTGGGTGGCCCAGAACGAGCCCAGGGCGCTCGACAGGTTCACGACCACGGGGTTCGCCGACCGCCGCAGCAGCGGCAGCGCCGCCTCCGTGACACGCAGGACGCCCACCACGTTCGTGTCGAGGATCCGCAGCGCCTCGGCCGGGTCCACCGAGAACGTCGCGATGCCCGCGTTGTTGATCAGCACGTCCAGACCACCCTCGGCCTCGATCCGCGCGAACGCGGCGGCCACGGACGCGTCGTCGGTCACGTCGAGCCGCACGGCCCGGGCCCCGATCTCCGCAGCCACTGCGCGTCCCGCGGCCTCGTCCCGCGCGCCGACCCAGACGGTGTGCCCCGCGGCGACGAGCTGACGGGCGGTCTCCTTGCCGAGGCCACGCGTGGCCCCGGTCACCAGTGTCGTTGTCATGCGTCCAGCCTGGGCCGGGTGCGGGCGGGCAGGCAGTCGTCCGGTCGTCGGGGGACAGGAGATCGTAGGACCGGCAGATCGTAGGAACAGCAGGGCCAGGACAGCCGGCCACGGTCCGCGCGCACTGGTGCCGTGGACACCTGGGAGTTCGGACGCATGGTGCGCCGTCGGCGGGACGCCGTCACGCCGGACGCCGTCGGGCTGCCCCCTGGTACCCGCCGCCGCGCCCCCGGCCTGCGCCGCGAGGAGCTCGCCGGGCTCGCCGGCATCTCCGCCGACTACCTCACCCGGCTCGAGCAGGGCCGCGCCACGACGCCGTCGACGCAGGTGACGGCCGCGCTCGCCCGCGCGCTGCGCCTCGACGGCGAGGACCGCGACCTGCTGTACCGGCTCGCAGGCCACGCGCCGCCCGGCAGCGACGTCGTGCCACGGCACCTCCCGCCCAGCGTGCAGCGGCTCCTCGACCGGCTCGCCGGCACCCCGGTCGCCGTCTACGACGCCGCGCAGACCCTGATCGTCGCCAACGCGCCCTACGACGCGCTCATGGGGCCGACGTCCACGTGGCGCGGCGTGCAGCGCAACGCCCTCTGGCGGCACCTGCTCGGCCCGGGCAGCCGCGTCGTGCACACCCCGCAGGAGGAGGACTCCCTCGTCGCGAGCCTCGTCGCCGACCTGCGCCTCGCGGTCACGCGCTACCCGGCCGACCCCGACCTCGCCGTCCTCGTGCGCGAGCTCACCGTGCACAGCCCCCGGTTCGTCGAGCTGTGGGAGAACGAGAGCCCGCGGTCGGGGGAGACGATGCGGCACAAGATCGTCGACCACCCCGTGGTCGGCCGCATCGCCCTCGACTGCGACGCGCTCGTCATCACGGGCGACGACCTGCGGCTCCTGGTCTACAGCGCCGAGCCCGGCACCGAGGACGCCGAGCGGCTGGCGCTCGCGGTCGTGCTCGGCACGCAGGAGCTCGCCGGGCACGACCGCGAGGACCCGGTCAGTCCTCCCAGTCCTCCACGACCTGCTCGATCGGGTCGTTGAAGTCGGCGACCTCGGCGTAGACGCCGGGCAGGCCGGGCTCGGCGCAGCCGTAGCCCCAGCTCACGATGCCGACCTGGACCTGCTCGCCGTCCTCGCCCGGTGCGAGCAGCGGGCCGCCCGAGTCGCCGTCGCACGCGTCGACGCCGCCGTCCTCCAGGTCGCCCGCGCACACCATGCTCTCCACGTCGAACTCGCCCGCGTAGACGTCCCGGCAGGTGTCGTCGCCGACGAACGGCACCTCGACCCAGTGCGCCACGGCCGGATAGCTGCCGTCCGCCCGGCTGCCCCAGCCGACCGTCTCGAGCGTGTCGTACTCGTCCGGGTCCTGGGCGAGCTCGACGGGGTCGATGTCGAGGGACTCGTCGAGAAGGAGCAGCGCCCAGTCGCTCGTGCTCTCGACCGGGTCGCCGTAGTCCTCCGGGACGTGCACGTCGGCCACCTCGGTCTCGACCACGTCGTCCGAGGTGAGGTCGACCGACCCCGAGAGCACGACGAGGTCGTCCGCTTCCGCGTCGACGACGCAGTGTGCCGCGGTGAGGACGACGTACGGCGTGATCACCGAACCGCCGCAGGACTGCACCTCGTACGGCGTGCCGTCGCCGGAGCCCACGCCGACGAGCCACGGGTACTGCCCCTCCGCCGCCGGCTGACCGCCGATGACCTGGGCGTCGAAACCGTCGGGCGGGGTCGCCGCCGTGGCTCCGCCGGCCAGGCCGCCGAGCGCTCCCGCCCAGGCGAGCGCGACGGCGGCCACGCCCGTGCCGAGGCGGGCGGCGTGCTGTCGTGTCATGGTCACGGTGTTCCTCCTCTGCCGGATATCTCTGTCGGGTACCTCTGTCGGGTACGTGGTGGTTCGGGTGAAAACGCTGTCACCGTAGGAGCCCCGCTCAGGGACCCGTCCCGCGTCCCTGACCTGCCGGGTTGCCTCCCGGAGGTTTCCAGGGCAGAGTCGGGCGTGGCGCACCTCACAGCGACGTGAGGGGCGTCATCTCCTGTGTCCGGGCTCTTCCCGCCCCGCGCACCGCCCCGCGCCGGCCGTGTTGCGAGTCACATCACCCCACCTAGGTTGGGTAGTGGTCAGGAAGCGGCCATACCGGCGGAGTGCCGCCTGCCGTGGCACGCGCGCTCCGCGAACCCGCCCTCGGGCGGGGACGACGACGGGAGTCGGACCATGAGCGAGACGAACGCGCCGCAGGGCGCCGGACCCGGTTCGCAGCAGCAGTGGGCGTCCGGCCCGCCGGGAGGCGGGTCCACGTCCGGAGGCACCGGGGTCAAGGAACGGGTCAGCGACGCGGCGTCCCAGGTCGGCGACGCCGGCCGCGAGACAGCGCACGAGGCCAAGGAGAAGGCCCGCGACGTCGCGCACGAGGCGAGCGACCAGGTGCACGGCCTCGCCGACCGCGCACGCACCGAGCTGCGCAGCCAGATGGGCGCCCAGCAGCAGCACCTCGCCGGCGGCCTGCGGTCGCTCGGGGACGAGCTGGGCCGTATGGCCGGTGCGGCCGAGGACCCGGGCTACGCGAGCGACCTGGTCAGCCGCGCCGGGGACGTGACGGGCAGGGTGGCCGGCTGGTTCGAGGACCGGGAGCCCGGCGACGTGCTGCACGAGGTCGAGAGCTTCGCCCGACGCAACCCTGGCACCTTCGTGCTCCTCGCAGCCGGGGCCGGTCTACTGGTCGGACGGTTCCTGCGCGGCGCGAAGGACGTGTCCTCGGACGGGGGCTCCGCGGGCTCGCCGAGCGGCGCGCCCGCGCGCGACCCGCGACCTGCCGCACCGCCCGAGACCACCAGCACCCCGCCGGGGACCAGCGGCGGCATGGGCGCGACCACCGGTTCGGGCCCCGCGTCCTCGCCCGCCTCGACGCCGCCGCCGGCCTTCCCGCCGCCGACGCCGGGCGGCCCCGCGCCCACCGCCACGGGGGGTGACGTCCATGTCGACCGCGCGTGAGCCGACCACGCCCGAGCCGCACACCCCCGGGCCGACGGCACCCGGGTCGACCGCGCGCGACCCGTTCGCGCCGTCGGCGGCCGCGACGACGGCCACGGCATCAGCTCCGGCATCAGCTCCGGCATCAGCTCCCACGACGGGCGCCCACCGTGCCGGGTCGGCCAGCCTGGGCGACCTCGTCGGCGAGGTGACACGCGACCTGTCCACGCTGGTGCGCCAGGAGGTCGCGCTGGCCAAGGCCGAGGCCGCCCAGTCCGCGAAGCGGGCAGGCAAGGGCGCCGGCATGTTCGGCGGCGCGGGGGTGGCGGGCCACATGGTCCTGCTGTTCCTGTCGCTCGCCCTGTGGTCGGCGCTCGGCACCGTGCTGGGCGGCGGCTGGTCCGCGCTGATCGTCGCGGCGGTGTGGGGCGTCGTCGCCGCCGTCCTGGCGCTGCGCGGCCGCAAGGAGCTGCAGGAGATGCAGGGCCTGCCGCAGACGGCCGAGTCGGTCAAGAAGATCCCTGACGCCCTGCGCCCGCACCCCGACGCGGCGCCCGGCGCCGTGCGAGAGGAGAGGACCTCATGAGCACCAACGATCCTGACGAGATCCGGGCCGACATCGAGCGCACGCGCGAGGAGCTGAGCCGCGACGTGGACACGCTCGGCGACAAGGTCCACCCGGGCCACGCCCTGCACCGGCAGACCGAGAAGGTGCGGTCGGGCATGGGGAAGGTCAAGGACCGGGTCATGGGCACGGCCCACGACACGATGGACTCCGCGCACGGCGCCATGGACTCGGCGAGCGGCACCACGCACGGCCTCGCCGACCGGGGCAAGGAGGCGGCGCACTCGGCGGCCGACAGCGCGCGGGGCGCGGCGTCGTCCGTGGCGCACGGCGTCTCCTCGACGCCCCGCATGGTGCGCGAGCGGACGCAGGGCAGCCCGCTGGCGGTCGGCCTCGTGGCGTTCGGCGTCGGGCTGGCGGTCGCGTCGCTCATCCCCTCGACCCGTACGGAGCGGCGCGCCGCCTCCGGGGTCCAGGAGAAGGCGGCGCCGCTCGTCGACGACGTGAAGTCGGCGGCGAGCGAGCTGGCGAACGACCTCAAGGAGCCCGCCCGCGAGGGCGCGGAGGCCGTCCGCGACGCGGCGAAGGACGCCGCCCACGAGGTCGGGGAGCACGGCCGGGACGCCGCGTCCGACATCCGGTCGAACGTGAGTCGGTGATCCGGCTCGTGACGTGACGGACCGGCCGCCGTCCGGTCCAGGACCTGTGCTCGGGGGAGGCATCATGGCTCACATCGACGACACGTCGCCGCGTACCGACGCGCCGGCGCCGGACGACCGGCGCAAGCCGGGTTCGCCACCGGACCTGCACCGCCGGACGTGGTGGTACGTGCTGCGGGCCACGATGCGGCAGTTCTCCCGGGACCAGTGCCTGGACCTGGCGGCGGCCCTGACCTACTACGCGGTGCTCGCCGCGGCCCCCGCGCTGCTCGCCCTCGTTTCCGTGCTCGGTCTCGTGGCCGACGGGGAGCAGGCGGTGGAGCGGGTGGTCGGCACGATGGAGGGCATCGTCCCGCCCGACGTGCTCGCCGTCGTGCAGCCGCTCGTCGAGAACGCCGCCGGGGGCGGGGGCAGGGCGGGTGTCGCCCTCGTCCTCGGTGTCGCGCTCGCCCTCTGGTCGGCCTCCGGGTACGTGGGGGCCTTCGGGCGGGCCATGAACCGGGTCTACGGGATCGACGAGGGAAGGCCGGTGTGGAAGCTGCGCCCGGTCATGCTCCTCGTGACCCTCGTCGCGGTCGTCGTCGCGGCGCTCGTGGTCGGCGCGATCGCGCTCAGCGGTCCGGTCGCGCAGGCGGTCGGCGACGCCGTCGGCCTGGGCGGGACGGCGGTGACCGTGTGGAACATCGCCAAGTGGCCCGTCGTGCTGCTGCTGGTCGTTGTGCTGGTGGCGATCCTCTACCACGTGACGCCCAACGTCCGGCAGCCGAAGATGCGCTGGGTCAGCGTGGGTGCCGTCGTGGCGATCCTCGGCTGGCTGATCGCGTCGGCGGGCTTCGCGATCTACGTCTCGACCTTCGCGAGCTACGACGCGACCTACGGGTCGCTGGCCGGCCTCATCGTGTTCCTGCTGTGGCTCTGGATCACCAACCTCGCGCTGCTGTTCGGTGCCGAGCTGGACGCCGAGCTGGAGCGCGGGCGCGAGCTGCAGGGTGGCATGGCGGCGGAGGAGGAGCTGCAGCTGCCGCCGAAGGACGTCAGCGCGAGCGAGAAGCGCGAGGCGAAGCGGCAGGAGGAGATCGAGCAGGGGCGGCAGCTGCGCGAGGACGCGGGGCGCGCGGCGGAGGGGGCGAGCGCCGACGGGCCGGGGGAGCAGGCGCACGACGCCGCCGGTGACCGGTCGTCGGCGGAGCGCCGGTGAGCGGTGGCCCTGACCCGCAGCCTGGCCCGCACCGCACGCTGAGCAGCAGGCACGGCGACCTCACCGTCGTCGGTCACGTGCACGGGTCGGCGGCGCCCGGGCGGGCCGTGGTGCTCGTGCACGGTGTGGGCTCCTCCGCCCGCGCGTACGCGAAGGTGCGCGAGCGGCTCGTCGCGCACGGCGCGGTGCACGCCGTCGACCTGCCGGGCTTCGGCGCCTCGCCGCACCTGCGGCGTGACGTGACGGTGCCGCAGCATGCGACCGCCGTGGCGCAGTACGTCCGCGAGCACGTGCTCGCTGCGGGGATGCCGCCCCCGTGGTGGTCGGCCACTCCATGGGGGCGCAGGTCGTTGGCCAGCTCCTCGCCGACCACCCGGGCGCCGCGGCCGCCGGCGTGCTCATCGGCCCGACGTCGGAGCCCGGCACCCGCACCATCGCCCGGCAGGCGGTGCGGCTGGCGGTCGACGCCGTCGGCGAGCCGCCGTCGACGATCGGGGTGCTCCTCGTGGACTCGTTGCTACGATGCAGCGTGCCGTACTACCTGGGGCAGCTGCGTCACGTCGTCGGGCACCACCTCGAGGAGGTGCTTCCGCGGGCGACCGCACCCGTCGTCGTGGTGCGCGGCGAGCGCGACCCCGTCGCTCCGCCTGCGTGGGTCGCGCAGCTCGCCGCGTGCGCGCCGTCGGGCGAGCAGCGCACGGTGCGCGGGCGGCACCACGCCATGGACACCGACCCGGGAGGGATCGCCCGGATCGTGCTCGAGGCCTGGCAGGCCGCCGGCCGGGGCCTCCGGTGAGGCCCCGCCTGCTGACCCGGGCGCTGGACTACGCGTGGGCGGCGGAACGGCAGGTGCGGCACCTGCTGCGGCGGGGTGCGCTGCCGGTCGGGGAGAGGTCCGGCGCTCCTGTGGTGCTGCTGCCAGGGATCTACGAGACGTGGGAGTTCCTCGCGCCGGTCGCCCGCGCCCTGGTGCGGGCCGGGCACCCCGTGCACGCGGTCGAGGCCCTCGGGCACAACGCGCGGCCCGTGCCGGAGTCGGCCGACGCCGTCGCCGAGCACCTCACGCGCACCGACCTCCAGGACGTCGTGCTCGTGGCGCACAGCAAGGGCGGCCTCATCGGCAAGCACGTCATGCTGTCGCCCGTGGGTGACCGGGTGCGGGGCATGGTCGCCGTCGCGACGCCGTTCACCGGCTCCCGCTGGGCGCGGTACATGCTCTCGCGGGCGCTGCGCTCGTTCGACCCCCGCGACCCCGTGCTGCTCGCGCTCGCCGGGGAGCTGCTGGTCAACGACCGGATCACGGCGGTGTACCCGGCGTTCGACCCGCACATCCCCGAGACGGGGCACCTCGTCGGCGCGCGCAACGTCGAGCTGCCCCTGGCAGGACACTTCCGGCCGCTGGGCCACCCCCTGCTGGTGCGCACCGTCGTCGAGGAGGTGGCACGGCTGGCGGGGCGTTCGGACTGAGCGCCGCGGCGTGGTCCACTGGGAGGGTGCTCACCGTCCGCCACACGTCGTCGCGACCGCTCGACGTCGCCCTGACGCTCGGCCCTTTGGGCCACGGGGCGGCCGACCCGACCTTCCAGCGCGCGCCGGACGGCAGCATCTGGCGGACGTCGCTGCTGCGCAGCGGGCCGGTGACGCAGCGGTTCGTGCCCGCGGGGCCGCACGCGGTGACGGTGCACCTGTGGGGCGACGGTGCGCACGAGGCCGCCGACGCCGTGCCCACGCTCCTCGGCGAGGACGACGACCCGACCGGCTTCACGCCACCCCCGCAGGTCCGTGAGGCACACCGGCGCGCCGTGGGCATGCGCATGCCGCGCAGCGACCGGGTGCTGGAGGCGCTGGTCCCGGCGGTGCTCGAGCAGCGGGTGCAGACGGTGACCGCCCACCGGGCGTGGCGCCGCCTCGTGCGGCGGTTCGGCTCGCCGGCGCCGGGGCCTGCGCCGGGCCTCTTCGTCGTGCCCGACGCCCGGACCTGGGCCCGGATCCCCGTGTGGGAGTGGCACCAGGCCGGTGTCGACCCGGGCCGCGCCCGCACCGTGGCGCGCTGCGCGCTCGTCGCGCCGCGCCTGGAGGAGGCGGCGGCGATGCCGCCCGCCGAGGCCCGCGCGCGGCTCGAGCGCGTGCAGGGCGTGGGCGTGTGGACGTCCGCCGAGGTGGCCCAGCGCGCGTTCGGCGACGCCGACGCCGTCTCCGTGGGCGACTTCCACCTGCCCGGGGCGGTGGGCTGGGCGCTGTCCGGGGAGCGCACCGACGACGAGGGCATGCTGCGCCTGCTCGCGCCGTACGCGCCCCACCGGCACCGGGTGGTGCGGCTGCTCGTGCTCGGCGGCCGGGCGCGGCCGCCGGCGCGGGGGCCGCGGACGCCGATCGTGGACTACCGGCGGTTCTGAGAGCTGGTGGTGCGGCGCGCTCGGGTCGGGCGGGCGCGTGTCGGTGGTCTGCCCTACGATGGGAACAGGCGTACGACGCAATGGCGTCGGACGGGGTGTGCTGGGAACGGGGTGGGTAAGGATGCGAGCGAGCGTGGTCGAACCAGTCGCAGGGCGGGGCCCTGAGGCGCCCGACCTTCCTCCTTCCGACCTGCCCGTGGTCCTCTGGCCCGCGCCGTTCCTGCGTGCGGCGCTGGCAGGCACCCGGGGTGCCGCGCTCGCGCGCCTCGTCGCCGACGCGGTGGACCTCGAGGGTCACGCCCTCGACGGGGCGGACGGAGCAGGATCCGGCATGCTCGCCGACCTGCCGGACGACGCCCTGGCGGACCTCGTCGTCGCGTGCGGCAGGGTGCAGTCGTGGGCGGCCGGTGTGCAGTCCCGCGTCGTCGCGGAGCGCGCCGCGCGTGAGTCGCACCCGCTGGCGCACTCGTCCCTGGTGGCGCAGGTCAGCGGCGAGCTGGCCGTCACGGGCGCCGAGGCGTCGGACGTCGTCGTGCGCGCTGAGGCCGGTGCCGACCACCCCACGGTCGTCGCGGCGCTCGTCGCGGGACGGATCGATGTGCGCAAGGCGCACACGCTCCTGCGGTCGGCCTCGCGGCTGACCACACAGGAGCGGGCCCAGGCGATCGCGCGGTACCTGCCCCAGGCCCCGCACCGGACCTGGCGCTGGCTGCAGCGCAGGCTGCTCGCGTTCGCGGCGTCGCTGCACGGTGCCGAGGAGTCGGCGCGGGCGGCGGCCGAGCAGCGCAGCGTCCAGCTCGACCGGTCCGAGAACGACATGGCGTGGCTCACGTCCTACCTCCCGGCCGTCGACGCCGCGGCGGTGTGGGGCGTCGTCGACGAGATGGCGCACCAGCTCCGTCGGGTGCCGGGCGAGGAGCGGACCCTGAGCCAGCTCCGCGCGGACAGCCTCGCGGGGATCGTCACGGGTCGGCTGTTGCCCGCGGGTCGCCTCGCGGCGGAGAGCCGGTCGCTGCCGGTGCCCGAACGGGATCCTGCGCCGTCCGCCGACGGCGAGGTGTGCACCTGCGGGGGCCGCGCGCCCGCGGTCCGCCAGGTGGTGCGGGTGACCCCGACGCGCCCGACGGTCCGGATCACGGTCCCGGCTACCACCCTGCTCGGCGTGGACGACGCGCCGGGCGAGCTCGCCGGGTTCGGTCCGGTTCCGGCCGTGACGGCTCGTGCCGTCGCGACCGACGCAACCTGGCAGCGGCTCCTGACCGACCCGGTGACCGGCGTCCTGACCGACTGCTCCACGACCACCTACCAACCGGGCAGCGTGCTGCGGCGTGCCGTCCAGGCACGGGACGTGACGTGCACGTTCCCGCACTGCGAGCACCCGGCCGAGCGGAGCGACCTGGACCACGTCGTCCCGTTCGACCACGACCTCGATCCCGCCGGCCTGCCGCCGGGGACGCCAGGCCAGACCCGTGCGACCAACCTCCACGCGCTCTGCCGCCGGCACCATCTGCTCAAGACGCATGGCGGCTGGGGCGTCGTGCGTGACCCTGACACCGGGGTCACCACGTGGATCGCGCCCTCTGGCCGGGCCGACCGACGCACGCCGACCGTGCTGGACACGCACGTCGACCTCGCCGAGGTCGACCCGGACACGAGCTACGACCTGACGCTCCGCGCCCTGACGGGCGGTGGCGGCGCGGGACGGGGAGGTCGACACCCGCGCCGGGGGAGTGCGGCACCACCCGGACCGGAAGCCGGGCCGCCGTTCTGAGTCATGCCGTCACGACCCACCGCACGACCCACCACGCGGCCAGGTACACCACCAGCGCGACCAGCAAGGCTGCCCCGGCACCCGTCGCGGCGCCGGCGAGTGCCGCCTCGACGGTCTCGCCGGCGGTCAGGCCCGTGTCTGACCAGAGGTCCAGCGTCCCGACCACGGCGCCCGTGACCACCACGCCGCCGCCCCACCACAGGGCCCGGCGCCGCACGGGGAGGAGCCCGGCCCGTCGCCGCCAGAGGTACCACGCGACGAGCAGCAGCCCGACCACGGTGCTCGCGTGCTGGAGTGCCCTCGCCCAGGTCAGGGCACCCGCCGCCGGCTCGCTCAGGATCGGCACGTGCATCACGACGTACCCGTCGCCGTGGGTGAACGAGTCCCACACCAGGTGCGTCGCGACGCCGACGAGCGCGGACAGCACGACCCACCCGAGCCGCGCGACGACGACCCGGCCGCCGTGACCGCCTCGCGAACCGTCCCTCGAGCCCGTCGGGTGGCGCACCAGCTCCGCGACGGGGCGTCGAGCCACCCAGAACAGCCCGCAGAGAGCGAGCGCGTACGGCAGGCTGACCGTCAGCGCGCCGACGAGGCCGTGCGACGTCGTCGCGTTCATGTACGGCTCGTACCAGGACTGCGCGGTGACGGGGACCGGCGTCCGCCGCGCGAAGTACGGCAGGTCGGGCGCGACGGCGCCCGCGACCAGGGCGACGCCGCTGAAGGGGTGCCGCAGGAGCGGCAGCACCGCCGCGGGGTGGGAGAGCGTGAAGGGCATGGGGCACACTCTCGCCGACGGCCGCACCGATGTCCACGCGGGCAGGGTGGGACGCGGTGCGGGTGCCGCCTCAGCCGTCCGTGTGCGCGAGCACGACAGCGAGCCCACCGATCCCGAACGCGACCACCACCCCCGCCGCGACGGCGAGCAGGCCCGCGCCGGTCGACACCGGGCCGAAGTGCTCTGCGCCGACCTGCCCTGCGCCGGCCTGCCCTGCGCCGGGCGGTGCGGGTGCCGGGCTCGGGCCGGTGGTTCGTGGGTAGCGCAGCCGCCGGCGGCGTGAACCGAGCCACAACCACCCCGCGAGCAGCAGGCCCGCGGCCCCGGGCAGCAGCCATCGCGCGTCCCCGTAGACGGCGGGCAGCAGCCGCGCACCGGCCAGGGACACCGCGGCGACGCTGAGCACGGTCCGACGCCAGGCCAGCTCCGTGCGCTCGGGCTGCAGGCCGGGCGGCGTGGCGCCGGTTGGACCAAGGCCGGTCATCGCCACAGCACGCCGAGCAGCACGAGCACGCCCACCAGGGCCACGACGACGGCGAGCGTCACCCCGACGAGCGTCGACGGCAGCGGCTCGCCACGGCGCAGCGCGCGCTCGACGCGCATCCAGCCGGACCAGGCGATGAGCGGCACGACGATCCCCGCGACGATCAGCACCAGCGCGGCGGCGAGCCGCAGCCCGGGCTGCAGGTCCAGCCCCAGCGTCTCCAGCGCGACGCCGCCCGCGACCAGC
>DATGOB010000261.1:0-8742 GCA_036010205.1 Promicromonospora sp.
CCGCGCAGCACCGACAGGCTCACCATGCAGGCGATGAAGCCGAGCAGCCAGCCGCCGGGGATGTCGCTCAGCCAGTGGTAGTCGAGCCACGACATGAGGGCACCCGCGATCACGACGACGCCACCCACCACGGGCACGAGCGTGCGCAGCCGGTGCAGGTCGGGCCGCAGCCCGCTGGCCGAGTACAGCAGGCACAGGATGAAGAACCCGGTGAAGAAGGTGTTGGCGGCGTGCCCGGACGGGAAGGCCTGCCCACCGGCGTGCAGCACGTCCATGTTGTGGTGCGGGCCGGTGCGGCCCAGGCCGAACTTGGTGCCGTACCCGATCGACGCGATCGTCGCGAGACCGGCGAGCACGGCCAGCACCGGCCGCCGCGTGGCGACCTGCCACACCGTGCCCCGGCCGCCCTGCCTGACCGCCACGTACACGGCCGTCCCGCCGACCATCGGGATGGTGAACAGGCGCTCGCCCGTGATGCTCGCGACGACGTCGAGGAACATCTTCGGCCAGCCGACGGGGTGGTGCGCGTCCACGTAGAAGTGGAACTGCCAGTCCCAGGCGACGAACGGGCCGCGGACCACCACCTGCCAGATGCACACGGCGAAGACGAGCGCGCCGAGGATCGCGGCGACGACGGAGCTGCGCCAGGTCGGACGGGTCGGCGGATCGAGCAAGGTCCCTGCTGACTGTGACCCCGCGTTCTACACCCCTGACCTTCGGTTGCGCCATCGTGCCGATCCTACGGCGTGCGGGGTGAACAGCCGGTACCGAGCGCGAGGGTCAGGCGTCCCGGCGCGCGGGCGGCGGCGCGGTGCTCGCGCGGACCCGCAGCTCCACGGGGACCACCTCGTGCAGGTCGGCGCCGTCCTGCCCCCGCACCTGCCGCAGCAGGCGCGCCACGAGGCGGCGGCCGATCTCGTCGAAGTCCTGCGCCACGGTGGTCAGCGGCGGCCAGAGATGCTCGGCGAGCAGGATGTCGTCGAACCCCACCACCGAGACCTCGCCCGGCACGGCCCGGCCCGCCTCGTGCAGCGCGCGCAGCACGCCCGCGGCCATCTCGTCGTTGGCGCAGAAGATCGCGGTCACGTCCGGGTCGGCGGCCAGCGCACGGCCCGCCGCGTACCCCGAGCCCGCGCTCCAGTCCCCCTCCACGACGGGCGGCACGACGGCTCTCACCGCCTCCAGGGCGGCCCGCCACGCCTCGGCGCGCACCTGCGCGGGCGCCGACCCCGCGGGCCCTGCGACGTGGTGCACCGTGCGGTGGCCGAGGTCGAGCAGGTGCTGCGTGGCGCTGCGTGCGCCCCCGGCCTGGTCGGTGCCGACGGCGGGGTGGTGACCGACGAACCGGGAGTCCGACACCACGACGGGCATCCGCGGGGGCAGGGCGAGCGAGTCCGGCGTCGCCGTCTCGGCCCGCACGATGACGAGGCCGTCGATCGCCTGGTGCGACAGCCGGGCGGCCGCGGCGGCCACGTCCTGCGACGACGGGCTCTCGACGTCGAGCAGGGTGACCGTGTATCCCTCGGTACGTGCTGCCTCGACGACCGCCTCGACCGTCCGGGACTCGCCCGTGCGGGCCAGCCGGTGCGCGATCATGCCGATCGTCCGGAAGCTGCCGTACCGCAGCGCCCGCGCCGCGGTGTTGGGGGCGTAGCCGAGCTGCGCCATGGCCGCCAGCACCCGGTCCCGGGTCGCCGGGCGCACGTTGTCCAGGCCCATCGACACGCGGGACACGGTCTGGGTCGAGACCCCGGCGAGCTCCGCGACGTCGGCCAGGGACGGGCCTCTGCCCTCCACGGCACCCACCTCCTCGTGCTGCGTCTCGGTGGGGCGCTTGACACCCCGGAAACTCACGAGCACCCTAGTCCCGGTCACCATGTTGACGTCAACACGACGCCATGCTGACCCCCACCGTGAAGGAGCGATCTCCCGTGACCGTGCTCGCATCGCCACCGGCCGTGCCCAAGACCGCGAGACGGATGCGGCGGCGCTCCCGC
Source organism: Promicromonospora sp. (assembly GCA_036010205.1). Classification (GTDB taxonomy): domain Bacteria; phylum Actinomycetota; class Actinomycetes; order Actinomycetales; family Cellulomonadaceae; genus Promicromonospora. The sequence goes on from DATGOB010000261.1 coordinate 1,998, forward strand.
TGGACCGGCTGGGGGTTCGTCGGCCCGTTCATGGCCGTGTTCGCGCTCGTCTTCCTCGCGCCGATCGCGTACTCCCTGTGGCTGAGCCTGTTCCAGACGCAGCTCGTCGGCGGCACCTCCTTCGTCGGCCTGGACAACTACGTCCGGGCGTTCAACGACCCCCAGTTCTGGTCCGGCGTCGGCCGGGTAACCCTGTTCCTGCTGGTCCAGGTGCCGATCATGCTCGGCATCTCCCTGCTGGTCGCCCTCGCGCTCGACAGCGGCAGGCTCTACGGGCGCGACTTCTTCCGCCTCACGATCTTCCTCCCCTACGCGGTGCCCGGCGTCGTGGCCGCGCTCATGTGGGGGTTCATGTACGGCGAGCGGTTCGGCCTGGTCGGCAACTTCAACGACCTCCTGGGCTGGGACCTCCCGGCCCCGCTCACCTCGTCCCTCGTGCTCCCGGCGATCGGCAACATCGTGACCTGGGAGTTCGTGGGCTACAACATGCTCATCTTCTACTCGGCGCTGCGCGTGGTGCCCGCCTCGCTCTACGAGGCCGCGGAGATCGACGGCGCCGGACCGTGGCGCGTCATCGGCGCGATCAAGCTGCCCGCGATCCGCGGCGCCCTGGTGATCGCGACCATCTTCTCGATCATCGGCTCCTTCCAGCTCTTCAACGAGCCCAGCATCCTGCAGCCGCTGTCACCCAACTACATCTCGACGCACTACACGCCGAACCTGTACGCGTACTCGCTGTCCTTCTCGGGCCAGCAGTACAACTACTCGGCGACGGTGGCGATCATCATGGGCGTGCTCACGATGCTCGTGGCCTACGTGGTGCAGCTGCGCGGCATGCGCAAGGAGGCCTGAGCCATGACCAACGTGCTGCTGACGGCGCCCACCACGCGCACCCGCTCGACCCGGCCCCGCCTGCGCGTGCGCCGCACCTCCCACGCCCGCCCGACGCGCAGCGTCCTGCTCACGGTGCTCACCGCGCTCGTCGGCGTCTACGCCCTCGTGCCGCTCGTGTGGCTGCTCATCAACGCCACCAAGACGCAGCCGGACCTGTTCAGCTCGTTCGGCCTGTGGTTCAGCGGGGACTTCGCCCTGTGGGACAACGTCGTCGGCGTCCTGACCTACCAGGACGGCGTCTTCGGGCGCTGGTTCCTCAACACGCTGCTGTACGTCGTGCTGGGCGCGGGCGGCGCCACGCTGCTGGCCCTGCTCGGCGGCTACGGCCTGGCGAAGTTCGACTTCCCCGGCAAGCGGGCCGTGTTCGCCGTCGTGATCGGTGCCGTCGCCGTGCCGGGGACCGCGCTCGCCGTGCCGACGTTCCTCATGTTCGCCAACCTCGGGCTCACCAACACGCCGTGGTCGGTGATCATCCCGTCGCTCATCTCCCCGTTCGGGCTCTACCTCATGTGGACGTTCGCGACCGACGCCGTGCCGGACGAGATCATCGAGGCCGCCCGCATCGACGGCGCGGGCGAGGCGCGCACCTTCTTCCAGGTGTGCCTGCCGATGATGGCCCCCGGCATCGTCACGGTGCTGCTGTTCACCGTGGTGGCGACGTGGAACAACTACTTCCTGCCGCTCATCATGCTGCGCGACCCGGACTGGTACCCCCTGACGCTGGGCCTCAACGCGTGGAACGCGCAGGCCACGACGGCGGGCGGCGAGGCGATCTTCAACCTCGTCATCGCGGGCTCGCTGCTCACGATCCTGCCGCTCGTCGTCGCGTTCCTCCTGCTGCAGCGCTACTGGCAGTCGGGCCTCGCCGCGGGGAGCGTCAAGGAGTGACCGATCCGCACCACTGCCCCCAGATCTGACGATGAAGTGAGAGGACCACTTATGACCATCCGCCACCACCGCGCCGTCGGCGCGGTCGCAGCGGCCGGCGCCCTCGCGCTCGCCCTGACCGCGTGCGGCTCCGGGTCGGACGACCCCGGCACAGCGCAGGAGGTGTCCCCGCAGGACGTCGCCGCGGCACTGGAGGAGGGCGGCGAGCTGCTGGTGTGGGCCTGGGAGCCCACGCTGGAGCAGGTCGTCGAGGACTTCGAGGCCGAGTACCCGAACGTCGACGTCGAGCTGGCCAACGTCGGCACCGGCAACGACCACTACGTCGCGCTGCAGAACGCGATCGGAGCGGGCTCCGGGGTGCCCGACGTCGCCCAGGTCGAGTACTACGCGCTGCCGCAGTTCTCGATCTCGGGCTCGCTGGCCGACCTCGCGCCCTTCGGCGCGAGCGAGCTGGACGGCACCTACTCGCCGGGCACGTGGAACGCCGTGACCGACGGCGACGCCGTGTACGGCCTGCCGATGGACTCCGGCCCGATGGCGCTGTTCTACAACGCGAAGACGTTCGAGGAGGCCGGCGTCGAGGTCCCCGCGACCTGGGACGAGTTCCTCGAGGCCGCTCGCGCCATCCACGAGCACGACGAGAACACCTACATCCTCGCCGACAACGGCGACGCCGGGTTCACCACGTCGATGATCTGGCAGGCCGGCGGCCACCCGTTCGCCGTCGACGGCACGGACGTCACCGTCGACCTGGCCGACGAGGGCACGGCGAAGTTCGCCGAGCTCTGGCAGCAGCTCGTCGACGAGGGCCTCCTCGCCGACGTGCCGGGATGGAGCGACGAGTGGTTCCAGGGTCTCGGCAGCGGCGAGATCGCCGCGCTCGTGACCGGCGCCTGGATGCCCGCCAACCTCGAGTCGGGCGCCGCCAAGGCGTCGGGCGACTGGCGGGTGGCGTCCATGCCGCAGTGGACCGAGGGCGCGAACGAGACCGCGGAGAACGGCGGCTCCTCGCTCGCGATCACCGAGGCCAGCGACAAGAAGGCCCTGGCGTACGGGTTCCTGGAGTACGCCAACGCCGGCGACGGCGTCGCCACGCGCCTGGAGGGCGGCAACTTCCCGGCCACGCTGGCCGACCTGAACGACGAGGAGTTCCTCGCCGAGGAGCCCGAGTACTTCGGCGGGCAGCGGATCAACGAGGTGCTGTCCGCGTCGGCGACCGGCGTCGTCGAGGGCTGGCAGTACCTGCCGTACCAGGTCTACGCCAACAGCGTCTTCCCCGACACCGTCGGCCAGGCCTACACCGGGTCGACGCCGCTGGCCGACGGCCTCGCCGCCTGGCAGCAGTCGATCGTCTCCTACGGGAACGAGCAGGGCTTCACCGTCACCGAGTGACGCGGCCGCACCACCATCCATGACGACGGCGGGGGGCCTGTCCCCCGCCGTCGTCCGTGTCACGAGACATGTCACGAAACACCGAGGAACTCCCTATGCCCACGTTCGAGATCGGGCCCGAGCACTTCCAGCTCGACGGCGAGCCGATGCAGGTCGTCAGCGGCGCGCTGCACTACTTCCGCGTCCACCCGGACCAGTGGGCCGACCGGATCCGCAAGGCCCGGCTCATGGGCCTGAACACCATCGAGACGTACGTGCCGTGGAACTTCCACGCCCCCGAGCCCGGCGTCTTCCACCTCGACGGACGGCGCGACCTGGGCCGGTTCCTCGACCTCGTGGCCGCAGAGGGGCTGCACGCGATCGTGCGGCCCGGGCCGTACATCTGCGCCGAGTGGACGGGCGGCGGGCTGCCCGCGTGGCTGCTGGCCGACCCGGGGGTCGGCGTCCGCAGGCACGAGCGCCGGTTCCTCGACGCCATCGGCACCTACTACGCGAACCTGCTGCCGCTCGTGGCCGAGCGCCAGGTGACGCGCGGCGGACCGGTGCTCATGGTGCAGGTCGAGAACGAGTACGGTGCCTACGGCGACGACCCCCTGCCGGAACGGCAGCGGTACCTGCGCGCCCTGGTGGACCTGGTGCGCGCGCAGGGCATCGAGGTCCCCCTGTTCACCTGCGACCAGGCCGACGACGAGATGCTCGCACGCGGCGGCCTGCCCGAGCTGCACAGGACCGCGACGTTCGGCTCCCGCAGCACCGAGCGGCTCGAGGTGCTGCGCCGGCACCAGCCCACGGGTCCGCTCATGTGCATGGAGTTCTGGAACGGCTGGTTCGACTCGTGGGGCCTCGAGCACCACGTGGCGCCTGCGGAGGCGAACGCCGCGGACCTGGACGACCTGCTCGCGGCCGGCGGCTCGGTCAACCTCTACATGTTCCACGGCGGCACCAACTTCGGCCTCACCAGCGGCGCCAACCACAAGGGCATCTACCGGCCGATCACCACGTCCTACGACTACGACGCGCCGCTCGCCGAGGACGGCACCCCCACGCCGAAGTTCTGGGCGATGCGCGACGTGATCGCCCGCCACCGCCCCGTGCCCGACGCCGCCGAGCTCACCGACCGCGCCCCCGCGCCCGTGCTCGACGTCGACCTGGCCGCGCGCGTGCCGCTGGCCCACGCCCTGCCGAGCCTGCTGCGCGAGGACCTGCGCGCCTTCCAGGCCGTGCCCACGGCGGACGAGCTGGGCTCCTGGTCCGGCTTCACGGTCTACCGCACGCGCGTGCACGCCGACGACCTCGTGCTGAGCGTCGAGGAGGTGCGCGACCGCGCCGTCGTCCTGCTCGACGACGAGCAGGTGGGCGTGCTGGACCGCGCGTCGCACACGTTCAGCGTGGCGCTCCCCGCGCGCGCCGGGGACCTCACGCTCCTCGTCGAGGACGAGGGCCGGGTCAACTACGGCCCGCGACTGGGCGAGCCGAAGGGCGTGATCGGCCCGGTGCGGACCGCGGCCCGCACCGTGGACGAGTGGGAGGTCGGCGCGCTGCGCGTCGAGGACGCGCCCGACCTCCTGCGCGCCGCCCTCGAGGCACCGGGGCGCGCGCTGCCCGCCGGCCGCCCGGGCGCCGCAGGCCTGTACCGGGCCGCGTTCGCCTCGGCGGCCGGGCGGGACCACTTCCTCCGGCTCGACGGCTGGACCAAGGGCCTGGCCTGGGTCAACGGCGAGCTGCTCGGCCGGTACTCGAGCCTCGGCCCCACCCGCACGCTCTACGTGCCCGGCCCGCTGGTCCGCGGGACGGGCAACGAGCTCGTCCTGCTGGAGCTGCACGGCACGGCAGCGACCCGCGCGACGTTCGCCCCGGGCCCGGACCTGGGCCCGACGGAGCAGTAACGCGCCGGCTCGGGGCGGGCCCAGCCGGTGAGATCTGGTGTTCGCGCCGAGATCTGGCCGTGCGCGACCAGATCTCGCCGGGAACACCAGATCTCAGCGACCGGCGGTGGAGCGGGCGCCCGCCTGCCACACCTCACGGACCAGGGGCACGCCCGGGCGGTAGGAGAGGTACAGGTGGGTCGGAGCGTCCAGCACCACCAGGTCCGCCCGGGCGCCGACCCGCAGGTGACCGACGTCGTCGCGGCGCAGTGCCCGCGCGCCGCCCGCCGTCGCCGACCACAGGGCCTCGGTGGGGCTCATCCGCATCTCCCGGACGGCGAGCGCGACGACGAACGGCATCGACGAGCTGAACCCCGACCCGGGGTTGCAGTCCGTGGCCAGCGCGACCGTCGCCCCGGCGCCGAGCAGGCGGCGCACGTCGGGGTAGGGCGAGCGCGTCGAGAACTCGACGGCGGGCAGCAGCGTCGCGACGGTGTCCGAGCCGCCGAGGGCGTCGACGTCGGCGTCGGTCAGGTACGTGCAGTGGTCCACGCTCGCCGCCCCGACCTCGACGGCGAGCCGCACACCCGGGCCGGCCGCGAGCTGGTTGCCGTGCACGCGGGCGGCGAGCCCCGCCCGCTGCCCGGCGCGCAGCACGGCCCGCGCCTCGTCCTCGTCGAACGCGGTGGGGGCGGCGGGCTCGCAGAACACGTCGACCCAGCGGGCGTGCGGCGCACACGCGGCGAGCATGGGGCCGGTGACGAGGTCCACGTAACCTGACCTGTCGGTCAGGTACTCGGGCGGGACGGTGTGCGCGCCCAGGAACGTCGTCTCGGGCGTCAGCTCGCGGGCGACGCGCAACGAGCGGGCCTCGGTCGCGACGTCCAGGCCGTAGCCGCTCTTGACCTCCACGGTCGTGGTGCCCTGCTCGAGCATCTCCGCGACGAGCACCCGGGCCCGCGCACGCAGGTCGTCCTCGGCCGCCGCGCGGGTCGCCGCGACCGTCGTCGCGATGCCGCCACCCGTGTACGGCTCGCCGGTCATCCGGGCCGCGAACTCGGCCGACCGGTCCCCCGCGAACACGAGGTGCGCGTGGGAGTCGACGAACCCGGGCAGCACTGCCCGGCCCTCGACGTCCACGGCGGTGTCGGCCGCGGGGGCCTGCGCCGCCGGCCCGGTCCACGCGACCCGGCCGTCCGCCACGACGACGGCGGCGTCGCGGACGATGCCGAGGGCGGCGTCGGTGTCCGCGCGGGGGCCGTCCGGAGGCGCGCCGTGCGCCGGGTCGTGGGTGACCAGCTCGCCGATGTTCGTCAGCAGCACGCTCATGAGTCGCTCCTCGGTGTCGGGGCCGCCGCCCACAGCTCGTCGATCGCCTCGGCGAGCAGCCCTGCGACGTCGCCGAGCCGGTGCGCGCCGTCACGGACCACGTGCTCGCCGCCCGCCACGACGTCGGACACGTCCGCCGCCCCCGCCACGAGGACGGCCTGCGCCGGGTCGGCACCGGCCGTGCGCACGGTGTCGAGCCGGACCGCGACGAGGTCGGCAGGCGCGCCGGGCGCCAGGCGCCCCGCGTCCGGCCGGCCGAGCGCCGCGTGCCGGGTGGCCGCGGCGACGAGCTCCGCCGGGCCGAACGCGCCGCGCCGCCCGGTCGCGAGCCGCTCGTGCTCCTCGACGCCGCGGGCCTCCGCGAGCACGTCGGCGCC
>DATGOB010000262.1:0-13818 GCA_036010205.1 Promicromonospora sp.
GATGAGCGGCACGACGCCGAGCGCGAGCAGGCGCTCGAGCGACCGCTGCGCGTTGCGGTAGCGCGAGCGGCGCACGGTGTCCTCGGCGGTGAGCAGGATCTGGCCGATCTGCAGGCCGTAGGCGGCGAACTCCTCCTGGTACCGGCGCACGAGCTGCCCCTGGCCCACCGAGGCCGCCGCCTGCATGGTGGCGAGGTCGCGTGGGCGGGCGCCGAGGCCGAGCGGACCGATGCCCGCGGACACCGCACCGGAGGTGACCAGCACGACCTGTCCCCCGGCGGCCTGCCGGGCCGCCAGCACCCCGACCACGCGGCGCAGCGCGTCGACGTCGAGGTGCCCGTCCGGGCCGGTGAGGGACGACGAGCCGATCTTGACGACGACGCGCCGCGCCGACGCGACGGCGGTGCGGGGGTCCGTGGTCTCTTCCGTGCGTGCTGCGGTGGGGTCGCTCACGGCCCCATCCTCACCGGATCACGGCCTCCGGCGCGCGGTCATATCACGCACCGGTCAGCCGTCCTCGGGGTCCGTCCAGTGGCCCGACTCGCGCTCGGTCCACAGTTCCTTCCGCGCGGCCGCCTTGGCGTCCATGCGCTCGTGGTGCTCGCGCCGCTTCTCGCCGCGCGTGGGCCGCTCGTTCTGGTCGAGGCGCAGGTCCGTGCCGCGGCCGCCGAGCAGCTCGGGTCCGGTCTGCAGCGTGGGCTCCCAGTCGAAGACGACGGCGTTGCGCGGGTCGCCGATGCGCACCTCGTCGCCCGCGACGGCGCCCGCCTTGAACAGGCCGTCCTCGACGCCGAGCTTGGCGAGCCGGTCCGCGAGGAAGCCGACCGCCTCGTCGTTGTTGAAGTCGGTCTGCCGCACCCAGCGCTCGGGCTTGTCGCCGCGCACCTCGAACCAGTAGTCCGTCTCGCCGCCCAGACGGCGCACGGTGAACTTCGCCTCGTTGACCGGGCGAGGGCGCAGCACGACCGGGGCGGGCTCGGGCGGCGGCGCGGCCGCGCGGGCCTTCTCCACCGTCTCGGCGAGCGCGAACTTCAGCTCGCGCAGGCCCTCGTGGCTCGCGGTCGAGATCTCGAAGACGCGCAGCCCGCGCTCCTCGAGGTCGGGGCGCACGAAGTCGGCGAGCTCGCGCGCCTCGGGCACGTCGATCTTGTTGAGCACGACGAGCCGGGGGCGCTCGGCCAGCGGCACGCGGCCGCCGGCGATGCCCAGGTCGCCCGAGTAGGCGGCGAGCTCGGCCTCGATGACGTCGAGGTCGCTGAGCGGGTCGCGTCCGGGCTCGAGGGTCGCGCAGTCCAGGACGTGCACGATCATCGCCGTCCGCTCGACGTGCCGCAGGAACTCCAGGCCCAGGCCCTTCCCCTGGCTCGCGCCCGGGATGAGGCCGGGCACGTCCGCGACCGTGAAGCGCGAGTCCCCCGCCTGCACGACGCCGAGGTTCGGCACGAGCGTCGTGAACGGGTAGTCGGCGATCTTGGGGCGCGCCGCCGAGATCGCCGCGATGAGGGACGACTTGCCGGCGCTCGGGAAGCCGACGAGCGCCACGTCGGCGATCGTCTTCACCTCGAGCTCGACGTCGACGGCCTCGCCCTCCTCGCCGAGCAGCGCGAAGCCGGGGGCCTTGCGCTTCGGCGACGACAGCGCCCGGTTGCCCAGCCCGCCCTTGCCGCCCGCGGCGACGACGTACTCGGCACCGTCACCGACGAGGTCGGCCAGCACGTTGCCGTCCATGTCCTTGACGACCGTGCCGTCAGGCACCTTGAGCACGAGGTCGCTGCCCTTGGCGCCGTCCCTGTCGTCGCCCATGCCCTGCGTGCCCGACGTCGCCCGCCGGTGCGGCGAGTGGTGGTACTCGAGCAGGGTCGTGGTGTTCGCGTCGACCACGAGGCGGACGGAACCGCCGTCGCCGCCGTCGCCGCCGTCGGGGCCCGCCAGGGGCTTGAACTTCTCCCGCCGGATCGAGGCACAACCGTTCCCGCCGTTCCCGCCGACGGCGTGGAGCACCACCCGGTCCACGAAGCTCGCCATGTCTCGATCCTCTCAGGGTTTGAACAGAACAGACGAAGGGGGCGCACCGTGACCGGTGCGCCCCCTTACGCGGAAGCCTGGATCAGGCCTCGGCAGCCACGATGTCGACGACCTTGCGGCCACGACGCGTGCCGAACTGGACGGCGCCGGCGTCGAGGGCGAACAGGGTGTCGTCCTTGCCACGGCCGACGTTGGCGCCGGGGTGGAAGTGGGTGCCGCGCTGGCGGACGATGATCTCGCCGGCCTTGACGACCTGGCCACCGAAGCGCTTCACGCCGAGACGCTGGGCGTTGGAGTCACGACCGTTGCGCGAGGAGCTCGCGCCCTTCTTGTGTGCCATCTGGAGAACCTGTCTTTCGGGACGAAGGAGAAGCTTGATCGCGCGGGCCCGTCAGGACGCGCCCGCAGCGGACGTCACTTGATGCCGGTGACCTTGAGGCGGGTCAGCGACTGGCGGTGACCCTGGCGCTTGCGGTAGCCGGTCTTGTTCTTGTACTTGAGGATCGTGATCTTGGGACCCTTCTCGTCCCGCACGACCTCAGCGGTGACCTTGACCTTGGCCAGCTTCTTGGCGTCGGTGGTCACCTTCTCCCCGTCCACGAGCAGCAGGGCCGGGAGCTCGACGGTGTCACCGGCAGCGGCCTGGACACGGTCCATGACGACGATGCTTCCGACGGACACCTTCTCCTGGCGGCCACCGGCCTTGACGATCGCGTACACCACGTTCAACTCATCTCTCTAGTCTTGGCGTGCGCGCACGACGGGATCCACCGGCTTTGCTGTGACTCGCTCCGCCGCGGCGGTCGAGTGCGGTGCGCCATGGGCACGCAGGACGGGTGTGCAGACAGCACACCGAAGAACCAGGTTACGCGATGGGTTCTGCGGCGACAAACCGATGCTGGGTGGCGTCGGCCACGCCTCGCGGGTCGGCTTTTCCGGTCTGCTAACGTGCATGACTGTTTTTTGACTCAGATCTGCTGAACCCCCCATTCGCCGCACGAGAGGATCTCCGATGGCGAGCCGCAGAGGCACCAGCCGCCGTACCGCCCACCCCGCACTCCTGCCCGGACTGGGCGTGGAGCGCACCCACAGCGACTTCGGGACGAGCTGGGGGGTGTTCGCGTTCGCCGCCCTCCTCGTGGCAGGGGTCATCGCGTGGGGCGCGTTCGCGCCGGACAGCCTCGCCGCCGCGTCGAGCGCGGGCCTGAGCTGGGTGTCCGGGTCCTTCGGCTGGTTGTTCGGCCTCCTGACGGTCGTCGTCTTCGTCTTCATGATGTGGCTCGGGTTCGGGCGGTACCGCGACGTCCGCCTCGGGCACGACGGCGAGAAGCCGGAGTTCTCGACCGGCTCGTGGCTCGCGATGCTGTTCTCCGCGGGCATCGGCATCGGCCTGCTGTTCTACGGGCCGTACGAGCCGATGACCTACTTCCTCGACCTGCCGCCGGCGTACGAGAGCCTCGACCCCGGCAGCAACCCGGCGATGCACGCCGCGCTGGTGCAGACCATCTTCCACTGGGGCCCGATGGCGTGGGCCTACTACGCGCTCGTCGGCGGCGCCGTCGCCTACGCGGCCTACCGCAAGGGCCGCAGCCCGCTGATCTCGTCGCTGCTCGAGCCGATCTTCGGCGAGCGCACCAAGGGCTGGCTCGGCGCCGTCGTCGACTCGTTCGCGATCATCGTGACGCTGTTCGGCGTCGCCGTCTCGCTCGGCATCGGGGCGCTGCAGATCGGGCGCGGCGTGGAGATCGTCACGGGCACCGGCCCCCTCGGCAACGGCGCCCTCATCGGCATCATCGCGGTGCTGTCGGCAGCGTTCATCGTCTCGGCGGTGTCCGGCGTCAAGCGCGGGATCCGCGCCCTGTCCAACATCAACATGGTGGTGGCGGGCCTCCTCGGCCTCTTCGTGTTCGTCGTCGGGCCGACGGCGTTCCTGCTCAACCTGTTCCAGGGCACGCTGCTGCAGTTCGTGGGCGACGCGTTCCGGCTCATGGCGCAGACCGCCGCCACGGCCCCCGACGCCCAGGCCTTCATGGACGGCTGGACCACCTACTACTGGGCGTGGTGGGTGTCGTGGACGCCGTTCGTCGGCCTCTTCATCGCCCGGATCAGCCGCGGGCGCACGCTGCGCGAGTTCGTGACCACCGTCATCGTGATGCCGAGCGCCGTGTGCCTCACCTGGTTCACGATCCTCGGCGGCACGTCCATGTGGATGGAGCAGGCCAACGGGGCGCTGAGCTCGGCCGAGTCGCCGCAGGACATGCTGTTCGCCCTGCTGCACGAGCTGCCGTTCGGCACGTTCACATCGATCGCCGCGATGCTCTCGATCATCATCTTCTTCGTGACCAGCGCCGACTCGGGATCGATCGTCATGGCGAGCCTGTCGCAGCGGGGCAACCCGAGCCCCAGCCCCTGGGTCACGATCGTGTGGGGCATCGCACTGGCCGCCATCGCGACCGTGCTCCTTGTCGGCGGCGGCTCCGTGGCGCTCAACGGGCTGCAGAGCCTCGTCATCATCACGGCGCTGCCCTTCGCCTTCGTCGTGATCCTCGTCATGGTCGCCTGGGCGAAGGACCTCGCGCGCGACCCGCTGATGCTGCGCCGCCGGTACGCCCGCGAGGCGGTCGTCCGGGGCGTGCGCTCCGGCATCGAGCGGCACGGCGACGACTTCGTCGTGGGCGTCGTGCACACCGAGGACCCGGACAAGGGCGCCGGTGCGTGGCTCGACACGTCCGACCCCGCGCTCACCGAGTGGTACCAGCCGGAGGCGGACGGTTCCACGGGGAACGGTGCTGCGAACGGTGCGCAGAAGGGCGCACAGAACGGGCAGTCCGAGGACCCGGAGCCCGTCGGCGCCCGCTGATCCCGCGGCTCCGGGACCTGGCGACCCGGATCGGCCTGTGCCTACCCTGGACCAGGTGATTCGCGATGGTCTCGGAGCCGGCGGTCGAGCACGACGACATCCAGCGCGCGCTGCGCGCGGTGCCGCGCCGCGAGTTCCTGCCGCGGTCACAGCGGCCGTTCGCCGCGCAGGACCGCCCCCTGCCGATCGGCCGCGGGCAGACGTCGTCCCAGCCGAGCACCGTCGCCGCCATGCTCCGGCTGCTCCGGGTGCCCCTGGGCGCGCGGGTGCTCGACGTCGGGTCGGGCTCGGGCTGGAGCACCGCCCTGCTCGCATTCCTCACCGGGCCGTCGGGGCACGTGCTCGGCGTCGAGCGTGACGAACGCCTCGCCGCCTGGGGCGCGGGCAACGTCGAGCGCACCGGGATGGTGTGGGCGCAGGTCGCGCAGGCCGCGCCGGGCGTGCTGGGCGCGCCGCGCGAGGGCGGATGGGACCGGATCCTGGTGTCGGCGGCCGCCACCGCGCTGCCCCGCTCCCTCGTGGAGCAGCTCGGGTACGGCGGACGCATGGTCGTCCCCGTGCGGACGACGCTGGTGCTCGTCGAGCGCCTGCCCGACGGGCGGACCCGCGCGACGAACCACGGGGGCTACCGGTTCGTGCCCCTGATCGAGGACTGACCGGCCACGTGCCTGCGGCAGCGCGCCTCGTACGACTCCGACCCGCCGACGTGCGCCGCGACAGGCACGAGCGCGCCGCCCGGCCCCTCGGGCACGTCGGCGACCCGGACGTGGAACGCGGCGTCCGCGCCGCACACCGCGCAGACGGCGGTGAGCTTCTCGACGGACTCCGCGAGCGCCATGAGCTCGGGCAGCGGCGAGAACGGCTGCCCGTCGAACGTCACGGACAGGCCGGCGACGACCACGACCAGCCCCCGGTCCGCCAGCTCCGAGACGACGGGCACGAGGGCGGGGCCGAAGAACTGTGCCTCGTCGATCGCGACGAGCTCGACGGGCGCGCCGTCGTCGCCGTCGGCCACGAGGACGGACAGGTCCGCGGCGTCGGCGGCGGTGCGCGAGGCGACGGCGGCGCCCGCGTGCGACGTCACCTGTCCGGCGCCCCTGCGGGTGTCGAGCGCGTGGCTCACGACGAGGACGCCGCGGCCCCCGACCCGTGCCCGGCGCACGCGGCGCAGCAGCTCCTCCGACTTGCCCGCGAACATGGGACCGGCGATCACCTCGAGGCGGCCGGTGCCGAGACCGTCTTTCATGGTCGCCAGTCAACCACCTGGGCGGTCACCGGCCGAGCAGCCGGAGCGCCACGCCGACGGCTGTCGGGCCGTCCAGGGCCGACGCGTTCGCGGCGGCCCCGCCGGACACGGTGACCTCGACGCCGGGGAACCACACCGTCGTCACGACGGACTCGACGATCTCCGCGCCGAGCGTGAGGGAGTACGCGACGCCACCCGCCTCGGTCACGGCGGGGTCGGCGTGCTCCTGAAAGCCGTCCATCGCGCGCAGCAGGTCCAGCGCGGGCGGCTCGGCGGACTCGTTGGCCACCATCCCCACCTCGACGCTCCGGACGAGGCTCGGGTCGGTGGCGGTCTCGGGCGACTCCCAGAGGCAGGTCACGCCCCACTCGTCCACGACGTTGCCCTCGTCCGGCTCGAGGGCGGCGATGTGGTCGGCGAGGACGGCGCCGACGTCGTCGCAGCTGCTGAGGTGGGCCAGCGGCGCGCCGTCGGCCTCCTCGGGCCCTGCCTCGTCGGGGGCGGGTTCCTGGACGGCCGCCACGTCGTCGGCCGTGGCGGGCTCGTCACCGGTGCACCCGGTCAGGGCGAGGGTGCCGAGCGAGGTCAGGGCAAGGGTCACGAACAGTCGTCTCACGCCGGGACGGTACCAACCGGACGCCACGCCCGACGGCGGGTTCACCCCTGTGACCAGCAGGTTCACCCGCCGACGAGCGGCACGCCGCGGGCTACAGGACCCGCTTCGCTCCCGGGATCCCGCGGAGCAGACCCGCCAGGACCCAGCACAGCGGGACGGCGATCACGAGCAGCACCAGGAACTTCACGAGCGCGGGTGCCGCGAGGGGCGCGAGCAGGATCGCGACGCCGACCAGCACGAGGGCGTGGATCAGGTAGACCGTGAACGATCCGTGCGCGGCCCACCGCGCCCACGCCGGCGTGCCGGAGAGCCGCTCGCGGAACAGCACCAGCAGCCCGACGATCACGCTCACCGCGAAGACGTTCTCGGTGAGCGCGGCGACGGCCTGGGCCGCGAGACCGGCGCCCGGCGCCGTCCCGAGCGCGGTGCCGCCGAGCGCCAGGCCCACGGAGAGCACGGCCACGACGAGGGCGACGCGGCCCTGTCGCCGGCTCAGGCCGGCGAGCCAGCCCCGGCGCGAGGCGAGGATGCCAACGACGAAGAGCACGACGTACTGCGGCAGGTAGGCCGGCGAGGGCAGCCCGCCCAGCTCCCAGTAGGTACCCGCGGGCACGAGCAGCCGCCACAGGAACGTGAGCACGGTGAGGATTCCGACGAGGGCGGCGATGCCGCGGAAGCGCACGGGCGCGGTCCCCTGCGGGGCGACGGCCGCGGGGGCGCCCGACCGGCCGCGCACCGCACGGAAGGCCGCGTAGGCGAGCGACATGACGAGCAGCACCTCGACGAACCACAGCGGGCCCGCGTCGCCGACCGTGAACCAGAAGTGCAGGAACGACTCCCCGGTGGCCCGGCGCTCGGGCCACTGCGGAAGGGCGAGGACCGGCCGCGCCAGGAGGAGGAACGCGGCGAGCGGGACGCCGAGCCGGACCAGCCGGTCCCGCGCGAAGGCACCGGCTCCCTTGCGGTCGACCGACCCCGCGACGAACAGGCCGGAGAGCAGGAAGAAGAAGCCCATGAAGAAGAACTGGTTCGTGATCACCAGCAGCATCAGCGCGATGCCGTCGGGGCCGGTGCTGGGCTCGGTCCAGTACCAGAGCGGCAGGGCCCCGTAGGTGAGGGCCGTGTGGTGCACGAGGACCAGCACGGTCAGCAGGATGCGCAGGTTGTCGATGTACCCGAGCCGGGTGCGAGGTGGTGCGGGGGTGAGGGTCGTCATCGGGAGCTCCGTCGTCGTGTCCACTGGTTCATTACTCGACTAATGAACCACAGAACCAACGAGGTGCGCAACGGGTTTCGGGTGCAGGCGCACGAAAAAGCCGAGGGCCGCCACCTCGCGGTGGCGGCCCTCGGCGGGTCAGGAGCTCAGGTCACAGGCCGAACAGCCGGGCCCAGAACCCCTTCTTCTGTGTCTCAGGCGACCTCGTCGCCAGCTCCTTTGGGCGGTTCCGGCTGCTCAGGACCGGAGCCTCCCTCCGGCGTGTCGCTCGTCGGGGCGGGCTGCTCCGGCGCCGGCTCGGCGGAGGACGCCGAACCGGCCGTCGGCAGCTGGATCTCGTCCAGCGACATCGGGCCCTCGGGCGCGGGCTCCTTGGCCTCGTGGGCGTGCTGCGCCGCCGCCGCGATCGTCGCGAGCGTGGCCTTGACGGCCTCGCGCGCCTCCGACCGCTCCTCCGGCAGGCTGGCCACCGGGGCCGCAGGCTCCGGCGTCGCCACAGCCTTGTCCTTGCCGCGCTTGCGGCGCGCACGCGCCGAGCGCGGGCCCTCGTCGGACGACGCCGCACCCGAGCCGGACTTCTCGATCGGCTCCTCGTGCACGATGAACCCGCGGCCCTTGCAGTGCTCGCAGGTCTCGGAGAACGCCTCCACCAGGCCCTGCCCCACGCGCTTGCGCGTCATCTGGACCAGGCCGAGCGACGTCACCTCCGCCACCTGGTGCTTGGTGCGGTCCCGGCCGAGGCACTCGACGAGGCGGCGCAGCACCAGGTCGCGGTTCGACTCGAGCACCATGTCGATGAAGTCGATGACGATGATGCCGCCGATGTCGCGCAGCCGGAGCTGGCGCACGATCTCCTCGGCCGCCTCGAGGTTGTTCCGCGTGACGGTCTCCTCGAGCGTGCCGCCCGCACCGGTGAACTTGCCGGTGTTGACGTCCACGACGGTCATGGCCTCGGTCCGGTCGATGACCAGCGAGCCGCCCGACGGCAGCCAGACCTTGCGGTCCATGCCCTTGGCGAGCTGCTCGTCGACGCGGTGCACCGCGAACACGTCCGTGTTCTCGGCCCACTTGGACACGCGCTCGCGCAGGTCCGGGGCGAGCTCCTCGACGTAGTGCGCGATCTCGTCCCACGCGTTCTCGCCCTGCACCACCAGCGACGAGAAGTCGTCGTTGAAGATGTCACGGACCACGCGGATCGCCATGTCGGGCTCACCCTGGAGCAGCGCGGGCGCCGAGGCCTTCTTCGACTTGGCCTGGATGGCGTCCCACTGCCCCTGCAGGCGCTCGACGTCGGCGCGCAGCTCGTCCTCGCTCGCCCCCTCGGCCGCCGTGCGCACGATGACGCCCGCACCGTCCGGCACGACCTCGCGCAGGATCTTCTTGAGGCGCGACCGCTCGGTGTCCGGCAGCTTGCGGCTGATGCCTGTCATGCCGCCGCCCGGCACGAACACGAGGTACCGGCCGGCGAGCGTGATCTGGCTCGTCAGGCGCGCACCCTTGTGCCCGATCGGGTCCTTGGTGACCTGCACCAGCACCGAGTCGCCCGACTTCAGCGCCTGCTCGATGCGGCGCGGCTGACCCTCAAGGCCCGCGGCGTCCCAGTTCACCTCGCCGGCGTACAGGACGGCGTTGCGCCCCTTGCCGACGTCGACGAACGCGGCCTCCATGGACGGCAGCACGTTCTGGACCCGGCCCAGGTACACGTTGCCCGCCATCGACGCCTGCGACTGCTGCGAGACGTAGTGCTCCACGAGCACACCGTCCTCCAGCACCGCGATCTGCGTGCGGCCGTTCTTCTCCCGCACGATCATCGACCGCTGCACCGACTCGCGGCGCGCCAGGAACTCGGCCTCGGTGATGATCTGGCGGCGGCGGCCGTGGTCGCGGCCCTCGCGGCGGCGCTGCTTCTTCGCCTCCAGGCGCGTCGAGCCCTTGAGCGCGGTGACCTCGTCGCTGCGGCCGGACCGCGCGGCGGCCGCCTCGGCACGCTCACCCCGGGTGCCACGGCGCCGGCGCCGGCGACGGCGGCTGCCGCCCTCGCCGTCACCCTCGGCCTCGTTGTCGGCGTCGGAGTCCGTCTCGGCCTCGTCCGACGACGACTGGGCGTCGTCGTCCTGCTCGTCGCCCTGGTCGTCCGCCTCGTCGGCGGAGTCGTCCTGCTCGTCGGAGCGGCCGGTGCGGCCGCCCCTGCGGCCCCGCCCTCCCCTGCGACGACGACGGCGCGACGGGCGCACCTCCTCGTCGTCGTACTCCTCGAAGTCCTCGGGCGCGAGCTCCTCGAGCTCGACGCCCTCGGCGACCAGCTCGTCCTCGATCGCGGCGACCTCGTCGACCGCCGCCGCGTCGTCGGCGCTCAGCTCGGGCACGGCGAGCTGCGGGCTCGACGACGACGCGGAGGTCGCGCCGTCGTCGGCCGGCCGCGCCTCGGGCTCCGCGCCGGCCTGCGCCTCGGGCTGCTGGGCCTCGGGCCGCTGCGTCTCTGCCTGCTCGGGCGCGGCCTGACCGCTGCGGCGGACGGCACGCCGCGACCCGGAGCGACGCGTACGGGGCGCAGGCGCCTCCGCGGTCTCGGCGGCGGGCGCCTCGGTCGCGGGCTTCTCTGTTGCCGTCTTCTCTGTCGCCGGCTTGTCGGTGGCGGCGCGCGCGGCCGGTGCCTCGGCGGGGCGTGCGGGCGCCTCCTCGACCGGGCGCGGTACGGGGCGCGCGAACTGCGGCGTCAGGTCGCGCGGCGGGCCCGCAGGGGCCTGCGCGCGGCGCGGGCGCCGGGCCGCCGAGTCGTCGGGCGCCTGGAAGAGCAGCGCCGTCGTGGCCAGGCGCGGTGTGCGCGTGCCCGAGGCGGTCGCCGCGGGCGACGCGGGGGTCTGCTCGTTCGCAGGCTGCTGCGCGGTGGTCTGCTGCGCGGTGGGCTCGGTCGCGGGCTGCCCCGGGGCGGCCTCCTCCGCAGACGAGGCGCGGCGGCTGCGGCGGGCGCGGGCCTTCGGGGCCGGCTCCTCGGCGGGGGCCGCCGCGGGCTCGGCCGGTGCCTCGGCGGCCTGCGCGGCCGGCTTGCGCCGCGACCGGGTGCGCTTGGGCGCCTCGGCGGCAGGCTCGGCGGACGTCGGCTCGGCGGATGCGGGCTCGGTGGTCGCGGGCTCGGTGGTCGCGGGCTCGGCAGCGGGCTCCGCGGGTGCCTCGACGGCCTTCGCCGGTGCGGCCTTCCGCCGGGTGCGACGCCGCGGCGCAGCCTTCTCGTTCTCGGGCCCCCCGGGCAGGACGATGTCGTCGAGGCTCGCGACCTCGTGGGCCTGCGTCTCGGCCGACGTGACGGGCTCGGGCAGCTCGAGGTCGAGCGGGGCCGGCGCCGCGGACTCGTCGGCCGGCCCGGCTTCCGGCGTCGCGTCGGCGACGGGCTGGGCAACGGGCTCGGCGACGGGCGGCACGTCGGCAACCTCGGGGGCGCCGGTGCCGGTGGGCTCGGCGACGTCGGCCTCGACGTCCTCCGCGACGGGTGCGGGGTGGACGGCGGGCTCGGGGGCCGTCGGCGCGGTGACGTTCGTCTCATCCGCGGGCACGTCGGCGGACGGCGTGGCCCCGGGCGCCGGGGCCGAGACGTCACGCGTCGCACGGCGGCGCGGGCGCCTGACAGCGGGCTCCGCCGCGGCCGAACCGGTCGCCACCGCGGCGGTGCCGCCGGTGGTCACGGGCTGCGACCCGGAGGGGGTCGAGGGGGCGTCGGACGGGCCGACGACGATGGGGGCCGCGGGGGCCGTCGAGACCACGGACCGGGTGGCCCGACGACGCGGGCGCTTCACCGGCGCGCTGTCCGCCGGAGCCTCCCCACCAGTGGTGACCTGGGCATTCGCCTCAGGTGCGTCGTGATCATCCTGTGACCCGATGGTCGAACCGGTGGTGCTGGAAGGCGTCACGTGAGGTGCTCCTGTAGCCGGCGTCCGCTCCACACCACGCGGACCGCCAGGCGGTCGGTCGTCCGATGGCGCGTCGCGGCGAAGCGACACATCCGGACGGAAGTCTCGGCTGCGGCCCCTGCTCACGGTCTTCGCGGACGCCTGCGCCACGTTCTCCGGTGGCGCGGCACCGCGTGCGGATCGCGGGCAACGTGGACTCTGCAGACCGCGCAGGGATGTGGGCCCACGCGGGTCCGTCCAGTATCGCACAGGAGACCCCACCCGCCCTGCGCGCGTCCAGCGGCGTGTAGAGTGGATTGTGAAGGCTTTCACAAGCAACGTCTGCACACCTCAGGAGCCCGGAGTGGACGCTCTCGACCTGGCACGCTGGCAGTTCGGCATCACCACCGTCTACCACTTCATCTTCGTCCCGCTGACGATCGGCCTGGCGCCGCTCGTGGCGATCATGCAGACCGCATGGGTCCGCACGGGCAACGAGCGGTGGCTACGGCTGACGAAATTCTTCGGCAAGCTGTTCCTCATCAACTTCGCGCTCGGCGTCGTCACCGGCATCGTGCAGGAGTTCCAGTTCGGCATGAACTGGAGCGAGTACTCGCGGTTCGTCGGCGACGTCTTCGGCGCCCCGCTGGCCATGGAGGCGCTGGCCGCGTTCTTCGTCGAGTCCACCTTCCTCGGCCTGTGGATCTTCGGCTGGGACCGCCTCAACAAGAAGGTGCACCTGGCGTGCATCTGGGCGGTCGCCGTCGCGGTGAACCTCTCCGCCTTCTTCATCCTCGCCGCCAACTCGTGGATGCAGCACCCCGTCGGCGCGCGGTACAACCCCGAGACCGGGCGCGCGGAGATGGAGTCGATCTGGGCGATCCTCGCCAACAACACGCTGTGGGCGGCCTTCCCCCACGCCGTCGCCGCCGCGTTCCTCACCGCAGGCACGTTCGTCGCCGGGATCGCCGCGTGGTGGATGGTGCGCCTGGTCCGTAGCGGGCGGTCGGAGTCGGTGGAGCTCGCGCGGGAGGTCTACCGCCCCGCCGTCGTGCTCGGCACGGTGGTCATGCTCCTGTCCGGAGCCGGTGTCGCCCTCACGGGCGACGTGCAGGGCAAGCTCATGTTCGAGCAGCAGCCCGGCAAGATGGCGTCCGCCGAGGCCCTGTGCGAGGGCGAGCAGGGGGCCAACTTCTCGATCCTCACCATCGGTGACCTGTCCAACTCCTGCGAGGGCGTGCGGCACGTGCTCGAGGTGCCCGGCCTGGCCAGCTACCTCGGTACGGGCCACTTCTCCGGCCCGGAGAGCTACCTGCCCGGCGTGAACGACGTGCAGGAGCAGTACGCGGAGCGGTTCGGCGAGACCGACGAGGCAGGCAACCCGATCTCGTACACCCCGAACCTCGCCGTCACCTACTGGAGCTTCCGGCTCATGATCGGGTTCGCCGCCGGGTCGGCCGTGCTGGCGCTGGCCGCGCTGTGGTTCACGCGCCGCGGCCGGGTCAGCGGCAACGTGTGGCTCGCGCGCGTCGCCGTCGCCGCGATCCCGACCCCGTTCCTCGCCTCCTCGTTCGGCTGGATCTTCACCGAGATGGGTCGCCAGCCGTGGGTGGTGGCCCCCAACCCCACCGGCATCGACCAGATCCGGCTGCTCACGATGCGCGGCGTCTCCGAGGTGGTCAGCCCCGGCATGGTGCTCACGTCGATGATCGTGTTCACGCTGCTGTACGGGGTGCTCGCCGTCGTCTGGTTCCGCCTCATGCGCCGGTACGCGATCGAGGGAGTGCCGTCCACCGTGCACGACGAGTCCCCAGAGGCCGCGCCGGACGACTCCGACCGGCCGCTCTCGTTCGCCTACTGATCCCCTGCCGACAGACCTCGCAGTCAGACCTCACAGACAAGCCTCGCAGACAAGCCTCACAGAGAAGGAGGTGCTGGCACCGTGGACCTCGCACTCCTGTGGTTCGTCCT
>DATGOB010000263.1:0-24157 GCA_036010205.1 Promicromonospora sp.
ACCGACGGCATCCCCCTGGGGTCAGGCACAGCTCCTCGGAGACACCTTGGCAGGGAGGCTCCTGATGACCCGCGTACTCGTGATGGGTTCGACGGTCGCCGTGACGTGCGGCGTCCTGCTCGGCTTCGCTCTCGCGCACCAACTGGTGCCGCTCGTCGTGCTCGCCGCCCTCCTGGGGCTGGCGGGCACGGTCCTCGTGGCCCGGGCCACCCCGGAACCCGCTCCCGCGGCGTTCGCGCCCGTCACCCTCGGCGGGCCGCTGGCACGCCCGGCGGAGGACGGCGAGGCCGAGGACGAGGAGGCTGCCGCCGAGCCCGTCGAGGCTCCCGTGCAGCAGCTCCCCGTCCCCGTCGCGGTGGTGCCGGACGCGGCGTGACCGCGCGTGTCAGGCGCGCGCGGCCTGCTGCTTGCGCAGCTCCTTCTCGCTGATCGGCGCCGTGCCGCTCGCGCGCAGCTCGCGGTAGTACGCCCGCGCCTCGTCCTGCCGCTCCTGCTCCGAGCCGTCGGCGATCGGGGCGCGCAGGTGCTCCTGCGTGAAGCCCCAGGCGTCGACGACGTCGAGCACGTGCGGCCGGAGCCGCTTGAGCAGGCGGTCGATCGTCGTCGTGACGGCCTTGGCCCGCCCGGCCGAGAGGCGGCCGTTGACGAGGTGCCAGTCGAGGTGCCGCTCGATCACGGTGAGACCGTAGATGTCCCGCAGCAGCGTGAGCACAGCACGCGTGCCCGCGTCCGGCATCGTGGCGATCGCCGTGGTGAACGCGTCCCAGCGGACCAGCTCGGCCCACGCGGCGGCCGAGCCGAGGAGCTGCACCTGGTTGTCGTCGAAGATCTCCTGGGCCCTGATCGAGTCGGCCGTGAGCGCGGGGCGCATGCCCATCGCGGTGGCGGAGACCATGCCCTCGTACCGCCCGGCGATGAGTCCGCGCTGCACCTCGGGGTCCAGGAGGCGGCCGGCCGCACGGGCCGTACCGCCGTCGACCACCGACTGGCCGAGGCGACGCAGCGGGAGCTTGTGCAGCACCGCGTCCTTCGCCTGGCCCGCCACGATGCCCGCCATGCCTGCGGGCGACTTCGCGGCCCTGGCGAGGCGCTTGCCGTGGTCGCCGACGAGGCGCTTGGCCGCGAGCTGCAGGAGCACGTGGTTGTCGCCCTCGAAGGTCGCGTAGATGTCGAGGTCGGCGCGCAGGCCGGTGAACCGGTTCTCGGAGAGGAAGCCGGCGCCGCCGCAGGCCTCGCGGCACTCCTGCAGGGTGTCCAGGGCGTACCAGGTCGACGTGGCCTTGAGCGCCGCCGCCGTCGTCTCGAGGTCCTCGCGCTTGGCGGGGGTGTCCTCACGGCCCGAGAAGACGTCGTCGAACAGGTCGAGGAGCTCATCGTGCGCGAAGTGCATCGCGTACGCCTCGGCGATCCGCGGGAACAGGCGGCGCCTGTGCGTGGCGTAGTCGAGCAGCGTCAGCTCGTCGGCGCCCGCGGCGGGCGAGAACTGCCTGCGCTGCTCGGCGTACTTCGTGGCGATCGCGAGGCCGATCTTGGCCGCGGAGATCGAGGCGCCGTCGAGCGAGACGCGGCCCTGGACGAGCGCGCCGAGCATGGTGAAGAAGCGGCGGCCGGGGCTGTCGATCGGCGAGGTGTAGGTGCCGTCGGCCGCCACCTGGCCGTACCGGGCGAGCAGGTCGCGCCGCGGCACGCGCACGTTCGTGAAGTGCAGCTTGCCGTTGTCGATGCCGTTCAGGCCGCCCTTCTGCCCGTCGTCCTCACCGCCGACGCCGGGCAGGAACTCCATCGTCTCGGGGTCACGGATCGGCACGTAGAAGCAGTGCACGCCATGGTTCACACCCTTGGTGACGAGCTGCGCGAAGACGGTCGCCGCCACACCGTGCCGTGCGGCGTTGCCGAGGTACTGCTTCCAGGCCCCGCGGAACGGGGTGTGCAGCACGAACTCCTCGGTCTCCGGGTCGTACGTCGCCGTCGTACCGATCGAGGCGACGTCGGACCCGTGACCGGTCTCCGTCATCGCGAACGCACCGGGCACGCTCAGGTCCATCGCGCCGGGCAGCAGGCGGTCCTGCTGCTCCTCGGTGCCGAGGTGGAGGATCGCCGCGGCGAAGAGGCCCCACTGCACGCCCGACTTGATCTGCAGCGACGGGTCGGCCGCGACCAGCTCCTCGAAGCCCACGAGGTTCGCGCCGGCCTCCCCGCGGCCGCCGAGGCGCTCGGGGAACGCCCGGAGCACCTGGCCGTAGGGCACCATCTCCTTCATCTGCTGGAGGGTGATCTCCCGGTGCTCCTCCTTGGTGAGCCCCTCGCGCTTCCACAGCTCGGGGTGCTCGGCCACGAGGCGACGGGCCTCTGCCCGCGCCTCGGGCCAGCGGCCGAGCAGCATCTGCTGCAGGGCGGGCACGTCCACGCGCGGGCCGGACGCCGTACGAAGCGCCGCGGGCGTGGGCGCGCCGGACCCGGTCGCCGTGGGGGTGGTCACGGGGTCGGAGGTGGTCGTCATCGGTTCTCCTCGGTGTTCGTTCTCGCCGGAGCAGGTGGGGTCGGGTCAGGGCGCCGTCAGGGACGCGGACCCGGGCTTGTTGTGGTGGAGCACGCCGACGGGGCCGGTCCAGAGCCAGAGGGTCACGCGCTCGGTGAGCTCCTCGCGGGTCAGCGGGCTGGCCTCGACGTGGCGGTGGCCGAGCCACCACTCGCCGGAGCCGCGCACGAAGCCGACGGCCCCGGAGGCCCAGGCGGCGGCGTCGGCGGGCGAGACGTCGGTGGCACGGGCGAACGGCTCGGCGACGAGCTCGATCACCGAGTCGAGGTACGCGCCCAGGGGGTGCATGTCGACGGCGGTGGTGGGCACGGTCGCGTCGGCGGACTCCGCAGGAGCCCTGCGGCCGCGACGCCCGCTCTCGACCGGCGCCGGCTCGTTGCCGCCGATGGCCGTGCGCGTCACGAACCAGTACACGTTGGGCGAGCTCTCGATCATCTCGAGGTAGACGCGCACCATCTCGCGCAGCGCCATCTCGGGGCTGTCGGCGCCCTGGGCGGCCGCGCGCAGTGCGTCGTGCATCTGCATGACGACGGTCTCGGCGACCGCGAGCCGCAGGCCCGCCTTGTCGTCGAAGTACCGGTAGACGATGGACTTGGACGTGCCCGCCGCCGCGGCGATCTCGTCCATCGAGACCGCGGGCCCCAGCCGGTGCACCGCCTTGCGTGCCGCGCGGACGAGCTCGGCCCTGCGGGCCGTGCGGTGGTCGTCCCAGCGGGTCGAGCGACCGTCGACTCCGATGCTCATCGGACCGCCTCCTCACCGAGACTCGCTAGAGGTCTTGTGATTCGTCTCACGGGACTGAGAGTATCAGGTACTGTGAGTCCTGGGCACCACCCCGTGCGACCCGACTGCGTGACCCCGACCGTGTGACCGAGTGAGACCGAGTGAGAAGGAACAGCGACGTGTCCACTACCCCCTCCCCCGTCCCGTCCACGCGTGAGGCCGTCATCATCGGCGGCAACCGCATCCCGTTCTCCCGCGCCGGCAAGAAGTACGTGCGGACCAGCAACCAGGACATGTTCACCGCGGCGCTGGAAGGGCTCGTCGCCCGCTTCGGCCTGCAGGGCGAGCGCCTGGGTGAGGTCGCGGGCGGCGCCGTCCTCAAGCACAGCAAGAACTTCAACCTGGTCCGCGAGTCGGTGCTGGGCTCGTCGCTCGCGCCCACGACGCCTGCCTACGACGTCCAGCAGGCGTGCGCCACCGGCCTCGAGGCCGCCATCGCCGTGACCAACAAGATCAAGCTCGGCCAGATCGAGTCCGCCGTCGCGGGCGGCACCGACACCGTCTCCGACGCGCCGATCGTCGTCAGCGACCGCCTGCGGGCCGCGCTGCTCGACGCGAACCACGCCAGGACCACGAGCGCGAAGATCAAGGCGCTCCTCGCGATCCGCCCCAAGGACCTCGCGCCCGTCAGCCCGAGCACGGGCGAGCCGCGCACGCACCTGTCCATGGGCGAGCACCAGGCGGTCACCACCGCGAAGTGGGGCATCACGCGCGAGGCGCAGGACGAGATCGCGTTCGCCTCGCACCAGAACCTGGCGCGCGCGTGGGAGGCCGGATTCTTCGACGACCTCGTCACCCCGTACAAGGGCCTCACCCGCGACGACAACCTGCGCCCCGACACCTCGCTGGAGAAGCTCGCGAAGCTCCGGCCCGTGTTCGGTGCCTCGCTCGATGCCCCCGCGACGATGACGGCAGGCAACTCGACGCCGCTGACCGACGGCGCCTCGACGGTGCTGTTCTCCTCGCGTGAGTGGGCGGAGGAGCGCGAGCTGCCGATCCTGGCGAAGTTCGTCGACGCCGAGACGGCCGCCGTCGACTTCGTGCACGGCCACGAGGGCCTGCTCATGGCACCGGCCGCCGCCGTGCCGCGCCTGCTCGCCCGCAACGGCCTGGCGCTCGAGGACATCGACTTCTTCGAGATCCACGAGGCGTTCGCCTCCACCGTGCTGACCACGCTGGCGGCGTGGGAGGACGAGGAGTACTGCCGCACCGAGCTCGGCCTGGACGGCGCGTTCGGCAAGGTCGACCGCAGCCGCCTGAACGTGAACGGCTCCTCGCTCGCCGCGGGCCACCCGTTCGCGGCGACGGGCGGCCGCATCATCGCGACGGCGGCCAAGCTCGTCTCCACCAAGGCCCGGGAGACGGGGCAGCCCGCACGGGCCCTGATCTCGATCTGCGCCGCCGGTGGCCTGGGCGCCGTCGCCCTGGTCGAGTCCGCCTGAGTGCCCGCACCCACCGTCCGACCGCACGCTTCGAAGAGGACAACGTGACCGACAGCTATCTGACCCTGGCCAACGGGACGCTCAAGCCCGTCTTCAAGAAGCTGGGCCTGCCCCAGCCGGCCATCCTCCGGCGCTACCGGCCCGGCAGCCCGCTCACCGTGGGCCCGGTGCTCGTGGTGGCCGACGACGCCTCGGCCGCCGACGCCGACGCCGTGGCCAAGACGCTCTCCGGCTGGGACGTCGACGTCCGCCGCGAGGCGGGGGACACGCCCGGCGAGCGGTTCGGCGCCGTCGTGCTGGTGCTGACCGGCGCGCGGACGCCCGAGGACGTCTCCGCGCCGGTGCTGACCGTCGCGCGCACCCTGCGTCGGCTCGCGGGCAACGGCCGCGTCCTGACGATCTCGCGCGCCGTGGCCGACGGCGACGCGCCCGTGCTCGCCGCCACGCGCGGCGGCGTCGACGGCCTCGTCCGCTCGCTCGGCAAGGAGCTGCGCGGCGGGTCGACGTCGAACGGCATCCTGCTCACGGACGACGCAGCGGTGGACTCGGCCTCCGCCGTGGCCGCGCTGCGGTTCTTCCTGTCCGCGAAGTCGGCGTACGTCGACGGGCAGCTGCTGCCCGTCGGGCCCGCCGAGGTCGCGGGGCCCGTCGACTGGGAGCACCCGCTCGCGGGCAAGGTCGGCGTCGTCACGGGCGCGGCCCGCGGCATCGGTGCGGCGATCGCACGCACCATGGCGCGCGACGGCGCCAAGGTGGTCGTCATCGACGTGCCGCAGGCCGGCGAGGCGCTGGCGGCCGTCGCCAACGAGATCGGCGGCGTCGCGCTCCAGCTCGACATCACCGCGCAGGACGCGGCCGACAAGATCCTCGCGGCGACCAAGCCGCTGGGCGGCCTGGACATCCTCGTGCACAACGCGGGCATCACGCGCGACAAGCTGCTCGCCAACATGACCGCCGACAAGTGGGACCCGGTCATCGCCGTCAACCTCACGGCGCAGCTGCGCATCAACGAACGGCTCCTCGCCGCGGGGGTCGAGGGTCTGCGGATCGTCTCGCTGGCCTCGACCACCGGGTTCGCGGGCAACCGCGGGCAGACCAACTACGGCTACACGAAGGCGGGCGTCATCGCGAACGCCGCGGCGGGTGCGCCCGTCCTCGCGGCCGCAGGCGGGACCACCAACGCCGTGGCACCGGGCTGGATCGAGACGGAGATGACGGCGAAGGTGCCCGCGCTGACCCGCACCGTGGCGCGGCGCATGCCGTCGCTCGGCCAGGGCGGCCTGCCCGTCGACATCGCCGAGGCGATCTGCTTCCTCGCGTCCGACCCCGCTGCGGGCATCAACGGCCAGACCCTGCGCGTGTGCGGGCAGCACATGGTGGGCAAGTGAGCGACGAGCGACGGGTGGAGGAGCTGGAGCGGCTGCCGCGGCTGGGCGGGCTGTTCGTCCGCGGGGCCGCCGGGTCGGCGACCAAGCGTCCGGGCGGCACGGTGCGGCTGCCCGAGGTCGCGTACCGGGTCGCCGCCGTCGACACCGCAGGCGAGGCGGCGCACCTGGCCGCCTACCAGGAGCTGCTCGGCGAGCCGTCGTCCGACGTGCTGCCCGCCGGGTTCCTGCACGTGCAGGCGTTCCCGCTGGCCACGGCGGTCATGGTGCGCCCGGACTTCCCGCTGCCGCTGCTCGGCATGGTGCACCTGCGCAACGTGGCCCGGGTCCTGCGGCCCGTCCGCCTCGGCGAGCAGCTCGAGGTGCGCGCGTGGGCGCAGGACGTGCGGGCGCACCGTCGCGGTGCGCAGGTCGACCTCGTGGCCGAGGTCTCGGTCGGCGGCGAGCTCGCCTACCGCGGCGTCTCGACGTACCTGGCCAAGGGGTTCCGGGCGCCCGACGCGTCCGGGGCCGCCGAGGGCGGGGACGCGGAGCGTCCGACGTGGGAGCCGCCGATGCCGACCGCGCGCTGGCGCCTCGGCGCCGGCACGGGACGGGCGTACGGCGCGGTGTCGGGCGACCAGAACCCGATCCACACCTCGGCCCTCGGCGCGAAGGCGTTCGGGTTCCCGCGCGCCATCGCGCACGGGATGTACACCGCGGCACGCGCGCTGGCGGAGGTCGGTCCCGCCCGGCGCGGCGACGCCTACGAGTGGACGGTCGAGTTCTTCCGGCCGGTGCTGCTGCCCGGCACCGTGGACGTGGCGATCCGCCCGGTCGCCGACGTCGCCGACGCGCCCGTGGACGGCGGCTTCGTGTACGACGGGTGGCGCTCCGGCAAGGGCACCCGGCACTTCACGGGGTCCGTCACGCCGCTCTGAGTCGCGGGCAGCACGTCGGGCCCGGTCGGTACGCCGGGCTCGACGTGCGTCCGGGCACGTCACGACCGCGCGAGGCGCGGGAGCAGCAGCTCCGCCCAGAGCACGGCCCGCTTCGGGCGGAAGAAGCCCGAGTGCCCCACGCGGGTCAGGCCGTGGTCGGCGGCGCGCATCTCGACGAGCTCGATCTCGGTGCCGGGGAACTCGCGGCTCCAGGAGCGGATCGACTCCGGCGAGATGAGCTCGTCGTCGGCCGTCCACAGGGCGGTGACGGGCGTCGACACCTTCGCGAACCGCTCCCGCAGCTCGGGGTGCTCGCTGAACAGGTAGTCGGGGTGCAGGCACCAGCGGCCCCACTGGCGCATGACGCCGGCGGGCAGGTCGTCGAGCACGCGCAGGCGCCTGCCCGGGTAGTAACCCGCCACGGCGGTCGCGACGGGCGCGACCACCCGCCACAGCAACGGTGACCAGGTGCGGATCCGCGGGGCGGCGAGCCCGCGCCAGCCGGTGCCCGACGTGACCATGACGCACTGCTCGACGGCGACGTCGGCGAGGAAGCCGAGGCTCTGGCCGCCGAACGAGTGGCCCACCCACGTGAGCGGCACGCCCGCCGCGTCGGCGCGGGTGCGCGCGTGCCCTGCCGCGGCCTCGGCGTCGTGGTACCAGTCCAGCGCCGTCGCGGTGCTGTCCCGCAGCGGGCCGTAGAGCTCCGGCTCCGATCCGTGGTACGAGAACGTCAGCACCGCGAACCCGCGCTCGGCGAGCCACGCCGCGAGGTGGCGGTAGAACCGCATCGGCATCGCCATGGCCGGTGCGACAGCGACGACGCCGACGGGTGCGGCGGCGTCCGGCAGGTACCAGCGGCCCGCGACCTGACGGCCGGCCGCACCAGGGAAGCGCACGTCCTCGATGCTCACGTGGCGGAGGGTAGCAATCCCGTATTGTCGGGCCCGACGCTGCGGAACTCGGCCGGCGGGAGGAAGACATGCTCGGCGACGTGCTCGGCCTGACGAAGTGGCAGGCCCTCGCCTACCACGACCTGGTGGGCTCACCGTCGCTCGACGCGTCGGAGCTCGCCCGCCGCCTCGGCATCGAACCGGGCGACGCGCTCGATGTGCTGCGGGCGCTCGAGCGGCACGGCCTGGCGACCCGGCAGAGCGCCGACGACTCCCGCTTCCAGGCCGCGCCGCCCGAGATCGCGCTCGGCGCCCTCCTGGCCCAGCGCAAGCAGGAGATCCAGGCGGCGCAGGCGGAGCTCATCGAGCTCGAGGCGGAGTTCCGGCGCTCGTCGGTCCTCCGGCCCGCGACCGACGTCGTGGACGTGGTGCGGGGGGCGGAGGCCGTGCGGCAGCGGATCACGCAGCTCCAGCTCGGCGCGCGCGAGACCGTCGAGTCGTTCACCAAGCCCCCCGTCTTCGTGATGGGCGCCGACGAGAACACCGCGGAGGACCAGGCGGTCGCGCGCGGCGTGCGGTACCGGGTCGTCATCGACCGCGAGTTCCTCGACGCCGGCCTGCTGCGGGTGGACGACGTCGCCGCGGCGATCGAGCAGGGCGAGGACGTCCGGTTCTCCGAGCGCGTACCGATCAAGCTGTTCATCATCGACCACCGGCTCGCGTTCGTGCCGATCCAGACGCTCGGCGAGGCCGCGGGTGCCGACGGCTCCGAGGGCGTCGCCCCCGACCTGGTGGGCGCGCTGGTCATCCACCCGTCCGGGCTGCTCGACGCCCTCATCGCGCTGTTCGAGGGGGTCTGGCGTGACGCCACGCCGTTCCCCGTCCCCGGCGAGGAGGACGAGCCGTCCGGCCTCGACCCGCAGGACGGCCGGATCCTCGCGCTCATGCTCGCGGGGCTCACCGACCAGTCCGTCGCCAACCAGCTCGGCCTGTCGCTGCGCACGGTGCAGCGCCGCGTCAAGGTGCTCATGGGCATCGCGGGGGTGTCGACGCGGATCCAGCTCGGCTGGTACGCCGCGCGCAAGGGGTGGATCTGACGGCACGCGCGTGACAGCGTGAGCCCATGACCACACTGGCGTGCATCATCCGCCCCTCGGTTCCGCCTGCCCGCGTCGTCCCGCTCGCCCGTGCCGTCGAGGCAGCGGGGATCGACGAGATCTGGCTCTGGGAGGACTGCTTCCAGACCGGGGGCATCTCCGCGGCGACCGCCGTCCTCGCCGCGACCGACCGCGTGCGCGTCGGCCTCGGCGTCATGCCGACGCCGCTGCGGAACGTCGCGCTCACGGCCATGGAGGTCGCCACGGTCGACGGCATGTTCCCCGGGCGGCTGATCCCGGGCATCGGGCACGGCGTGCAGCCCTGGATGGCGCAGGTGGGCGCGCGGGCCGCGTCGCCGCTCACCCTCATGCGGGAGTACGCGACGACCCTGCGGGCGCTGCTCGCCGGGGAGCGCGTCACCACGTCGGGCCGGTACGTGCGGCTCGACGACGTCGCGCTCGACTGGCCGCCCGCGCGGGCCGTGCCCGTCCCGGTCGCGGCGACGGGGCCGAAGTCGCTGCGGCTCGCGGGGCAGGTGGGCGACGGCGTGGTGCTCGAGGGCTCCGTGGGGCTCTCCGGGCTGCCCGGCGCGCTCGAGCACGTCGCGGAGGGGCGCGCGGTCGCGGGGCGGGAGGACGAGCCCTTCCCGGTCGTGCAGTTCGTGACGGGAGGCACCGGCCCGGACGTCGTGGAGCGGCTACGCGCCGAGCTCACCTCGTGGGGCCGGGACGTGACGGACGACGAGCGGCTCGCCACCCACGCGATCTGGGGCGACGCGCAGCAGGTCGCGGACGGCGTGCGCAGGTTCGCCGAGGCGGGCGTCGACACCGTCGCGATCCAGCCCGCCGCGGACGACCCGGACCTCGAACGCCTGGCCGGGGTGCTCGGCGAGGCGCGGGCGCTGCTCGGCGCGAGCTGACCGCCTGAGCCCCGCACGCACAGGGGCCGCACCGTCGTGCGACGGTGCGGCCCCTGTGGCGTGCCTCCTGCGGTCAGACGTCGCGCGGCGGCGGCGGGGCGAACGACCCCGACGCGGGCGAGCCGCCCGGCGCGGTGGCCGGGCCCGCGGCCGGCGCGGTACCCGGGGCGGCAGCGGCGGCGCCACCACCCGACGAGAGGTTGCCGAGGAAACCCTCGACGCGCGACCGCATCGGGCCGATCAGCGCGCCGCCGACACCCACGATCAGAATTCCCGCCACCGTGGCAAGGAATGCGATGAGGACGGGCATTGTCACCGTGGTGCCGATACCCACCTGGTTCACCGCGGCGATAACACCGAGAGCGATGATGAGGAACGACACGGCCTTCGCCACGAGAGGACCGTAGGAAACGCCGCTCATGGTGCCCGTCAGGAGGTCCTTGACCGCATTGGCGATGGCGCCGGCGATCACGACGATGACGATCGCGACCAGCAGGCTCGGCAGCCAGGCCACGATGTCGTTCACGATCTGGCTCACCGGGTTCGTGGGCCCGAAGGCGCTCAGCGCGAGCTGCAGCGTGATGAGCAGGATGAAGTAGTAGATGATCTTCGTGAGCAGCGTGATCGGCTCGATCCCCGAGCCGGACAGGAGCCGGTTCGCCCCGGCGCGCTCCAGCACCCGGTTGAACCCGATGCGGTTCAGGATCATGCCGACGAAGCGGGCGATCGCCTTCGCGATGAAGTATCCGATGAGGAATACGACCAGGAACACGAGAAGCTTCGGGATGAAGCTCGCGACGGCGCGCAGCGCACTCGTGAGCGGCTCCAGCCAGTCGACCTGGTAGGGCACGGCGAGCCCTGCCTGTAGAAATGTCATGGTTCTCTCCCCCTCTGAGACCTTTCCGGGCACCTCGCGGTGCGCCACGGTGACGCACCGCAAAAGTGCCGACACACCACGAACATATGCGCCGGAAGAACATTCTGCGCGGCGGAATGGCAATTCCCTGTGAAATGCGAGTTCTCGCCGGGTGGGCACCGGCGCATAACCTGGCCGGATGGATGCCCTGCACGAACGGACCGCCGTCGAGCTCCGCGACCTCCTCGCCGCCGGGGAGCTGACGCCCACCGAGGTCACCGAGCACTTCCTCGACCGCGCCGCGCGCCTCGGCCCCGCCGTCGGCGCCTTCGCCACCCTGACGCCGGGGCTCGCGCGCGAGCGCGCCGCCCGGCTGGCGGCGGACGGGCCCCCGCGGCACGCGGGGCCCGGCAGCCTGTGGGGCCTGCCGAGCGGCGACAAGGATCTCTGGAACCGCGCCGGCGTGCCCACGGGGTTCGGCTCACGGGCGTTCGCGGGCCTGCCGCCCGCCGAGCAGAGCGACGAGATCGTGCAGGTGCTCGACGCCGCGGGCGTCGTCAGCCTGGGCAAGACGGCGGCACCCGAGCTGGGCTTCCCCGCCTACACCGAGCCGGCGGGTGCACCGCCCGCGCGTACGCCGTGGGACCTCACGCGCGGCGCCGGCGGGTCGAGCGGGGGCGCCGCGGCGGCCGTCGCAGCGGGCCTGCTGCCGGTGGCGCCGGGGTCGGACGGCGGCGGCTCGATCCGCATCCCCGCCGCCGCGTGCGGCGTCGTGGGGCTCAAGCCGAGCCGCGGCCTCCTGCCCGCCGGCAGCGGCGTCGACGCGCTCGGCGGGCTCGTGGTCAACGGGCCGATCGCCCGCACGGTCGCCGACGCGGCCCTCCTCCTGGAGGCGATGCTCCCGCGGGACCCCGCGGGCGACGTCGCGCACCCGTTCACGCTGCGCGCGCCGTCGGCCCCGGCAGGGGCGTACCTGGCGGCGGCCCAGCGCGCCGAGCTGCCCGGCGGGACGCGTCCGGCCCGGCTCGGCGTGACGACGTCCTCGGCCTGGGACGACTTCTACGACATCCGCGTGTCCCCGGAGGCCCGGGTGGCGCTCGACGCAGGCGTCGGTGCGCTCGCCGACGCCGGCCACGAGGTCGAGGAGACCACGCTGGACCCGGCCCCCGAGTACGCACCGGCGTTCCGAGCCCTGTGGATGGGCGGCGCCTCCGCCGTGCCGATCGACGACCCGGACACGCTCGACCGGCTGGAGCCCCTCACGCAGTGGCTGATCCGGTCCGGGCGCGCGCTGCCCGCGCGGCAGCTCGCCGAGGCCCTGCGCACGCTCGCGGCCTACGAGCGCTCCCTCGTCGCGCAGGTGGGCGCGTACGACGCCGTCGTCACGCCCGCGCTCGCCCTCACGCCCCGCCCGGTCGGCTGGTACGACGCCGAGGACCCCGAGCGGAACTTCGAGCAGCAGTGCCTGTACACGCCGTTCACGTCGATGCTCAACGTGGCGGGGCTGCCCGCGGTGACCGTGCCGACGCACTGGACCGAGCCGACGGAGGACGCGCCGGCCGGCCTGCCGATGGGCGTGCAGATCGTCGGGCGGCCGGGCGGCGAGGCGACGCTGCTCGCCCTCGCGGCCCAGGTCGAGGCCGCGCTGCCCCGGCCGCGGGCGTTCCCGCTCTGAGCGCGCTCCCCGGGCGGCCGGCCAGGGTGTTTCGGGCCGGGCCGAAAGAGGGTTCCCTCGCGCCGCGTGCAGTGGTTTGATACCCCCAAGGGGTATCAGTCGACGACGACGCGAAGGGGACGGGACGATGACGGAGACGACGAGGGCAGCGGTCCCGGCGCGACCGAGGCGCTGGACCGGGACGTGGCCCGCCAACACCGCGTGGCTCGTGCTCGGTGCGCTCACCGGCTTCGGCCTGCTGGTGGCCGGGGCCGCACCGGTGGGCCGCACGTGGACCGAGGCCGTCGCGGAGGACCCGTACACCGCCGTGGGCGTGGCGGTGCTCTGCTACCTCACCGCTGCCGTGACCGGCGTGCGGTGGACGGGCTGGCTCGTCGCGTTCCTCGCCTCGGCGATCCCCGTGGCGTGCGAGCTGCTCGACGTGCCGCGGTGGATCGCGTTCGCGCTGGTGGGCGTGGTCCTCGTCGGGATCGGCCTGGCCCGCGGCCGCAGCGCCACCTGGCCGCAGGCGGCCGCGCTGGCCGGTTACCTGGGCGTCGGCACGGCGGCACTGTTCCTCGAGCCGCGCCTCGGGCTCGCGCTGGCCGGTCTCGCCCTGGCGGCACACGCCGTCTGGGACGTGGTGCACTACCGGCGCGACGCCGTGGTGAACCGGTCGCTCGCGCTGTGGTGCATCGGCCTCGACGTGGTCATGGGCGGCCTCTGCGTGGCGCTCGCCCTCTGACGGCCGGGCGCCACGCGGGCGTCACACCGCGTCGGGCACGCAGCCGAACGCCTCGTCGAACCCGAGCGCGGCCGTGGCCAGCAGCCCGGCCAGGCCGGAGCCCTCCGGCACGGGCCTCGGGTCGTCGGTGACGACCCAGAGCCCGTCGACGACGTCGTACCCGGCCTGCGGGCCCTCCGCCACGAGGCGCTCGACGGCTGCGACGAGCCGCTCGACCTCCTCGCCCGCGGTGCCGACGCCGACCGACGCGCGGACCGCGCCGGCGTCGAAGCCGAGGCGGCCGAGCAGCGGGTGGGCGCAGAAGCGTCCGTCGCGGACCCCGATACCGTGCTCGGCGGACAGGTACGCGGCCACGAGGCCCGGGTCGTACCCGGACACCGTGAAGGTCACGACGCCGACCGGGTCCTCGGCGTCGGCCCACACGCGCACGACCTCGACCCGGTCGATCGCCTCGAGGCCCTCGACGAGGCGCTGCCGCAGCGCGCTCTCGTGGGCGACCACCTCGGCCGCGTCGAGCGCGGCGAGCTCCTCGCACGCGGCGGCGAGCGCCACCGCGCCGATGACGTTGGGCGACCCCGCCTCGTGCCGGGCGGGACCCTCGTGCCAGTCGGTGACGGCGGTGCGTACGCGCCGCACGGCGCCGCCGCCCGCGAGGTAGGGCGTCCCGGCGTCGAGCCAGTCGCGACGGCCCACGAGGGCGCCGGCGCCGAACGGTGCGTAGGCCTTGTGGCCGGAGAACGCGAGGTAGTCGACGCCGGTGGCCTCGAGCGAGATGCGCCGGTGCGGCACGAGCTGGGCGCCGTCGAGGACCACGCGGGCTCCGTGCTCGTGGGCGACCGCCACGATCCGGTCGACGGGCAGCGACTCCCCCGTGACGTTGGACGCTCCGGTGAGGGCCAGCAGCGCGTAGGGACGGTCGGCCGCCGCGTCGGCGAGCTCGTCGCGGATCTGGGCGAGCGTCTCCGCCACGGTGGGCCCGCCGGTGAGCACGGTCGCGCCCGTGCTGCGCTGCCAGGGCAGGAGGTTCGCGTGGTGCTCGACGTCGAGGACGAGCACCCGGCCCGGCTCGCCGTCGGGCTGGGCTGGCACGCAGCCGGCCAGCAGGTTGAGAGAGTCGGTGGTGTTGCGCGTGATGATCGTGAGGTCGTCCTCGCGGGCGCCCACGAAGGCGCCGACGGTGCGGCGCGCCGTCTCGTAGAGCGCTGTGCTGACCTGGGACAGGTAGCCGGCACCGCGGTGCACGCTGGCGTACAGGGGCAGCACCTGGGTCACGCGGTCGGCGACGGCCTGCAGCGCCGGGGCCGAGGCCGCGACGTCGAGGTTCGCGTAGCCGACCTCGGTGCCGTCGACGAGCGGCACGCGCGTGTCGCCCCCGACGACAGGGCGCAGCGGGGCGCGGTGGGCGACGCCGCCTGCGGCGCCGGTACGGGTGTCGATGGTGGGTGCGGACATGGCATCCTCCGGCACGGTCCTGGGGGACGTGCCCCCGCGCTTGCCGCACGCGGGACTGCGCACGGCCAGGTCGTCACCCGGGGCACCCCACCGCGGAGGGAGGGTTGCCGGCCAGCGAGCCGGGGCTTGGCGCTGGCGCTCATGACCTGCCGTCATCCTCAGGCGGGGGTGACGGGCCTGTCAACGCTGGTCTCAGATGCTGGTCCCAGCATCCGGTCGCACCGCCGTCGGGCGGCGAAGCCCGGTCCGGCCGCCTGCCGAGACGGCGTTCCACCTGGCGGACACGTGTCGTAGGGTGGCCTCGACCATCCCGAGCGGCCGAGTGACGTGGCACGACGACGCCGCAGCAACCCAGCGTCCCCGACAGGGGGCGGACGAGGGTGCTACCGCCACGACCGATGGAGGCCACCATGAGCGATCCCGCGCACCCCGACGCCCGGCCCGCCGAGGGCTACTCGGGCGACCTCACGCCGCAGCAGGCCTGGGACCTGCTCGCGGCCGACCCGGACGCCGTGCTCGTCGACGTCCGCACCGACGGCGAGTGGCGCACCATCGGTGTGCCCGACACGTCGTCGCTCGGCAAGCACCCCGTCTTCAGCGAGTGGGTGCAGGCCGGCGGGCGGCCCAACCCGGACTTCCTCGCCGAGCTCCAGCGCGCCGGCGTCACGCACGGCCCCGTCGTCTTCCTGTGCCGCTCGGGCCAGCGCTCGATCGGTGCCGCGCGGCTCGCGACGGCGTCGGGCATCTCGCCGTCGTACAACGTGCTCGAGGGGTTCGAGGGCGCGCCGGGCGCCGACGGCGTCCGCGACCAGCAGGGGTGGAAGGTCGCAGGCCTGCCGTGGTCGCAGGGCGGTGCCGCGGTGCCGGAGGGTGCCGCGTGACCGTCACCGGCGCCTTCCCGCCCGACGCCGCGCCGGGCGGCTCGGGCCGCAAGCCGCTGCCGCCGACCGTGCGCCCGCAGACCCTCGCGGTGCGCGGGGGCCACCAGCGCAGCGAGTTCCAGGAGACCAGCGAGGCGCTGTTCCTCACCCAGGGGTACGTCTACGACTCGGCGGCCGACGCCGAGGCCGCGTTCCGGGGCGACCTCGACCGGTTCGTGTACTCGCGGTACGGCAACCCCACCGTGCACACCTTCGAGGAGCGGCTCCGCCTGCTCGAGGGGGCCGAGGCCTGCTACGCGACCGCGACCGGCATGTCCGCGGTGTTCACGTCGCTGGCCGCGCTCGTGGGCTCCGGCTCACGCATCGTGGCGGCGCGGGCCCTGTTCGGTTCCACGGTGGTGATCTTCGAGGAGATCCTCAAGAAGTGGGGCGTGCGCACCGACTACGTGGACGGGCACGTGCTCACGCAGTGGGAGGAGGCGCTGTCCACCCCGGCGGACGTCGTGTTCTTCGAGACCCCGTCCAACCCGATGCAGGACATCGTGGACGTGCGCGCCGTCGTCGACCTCGCGCACGCCGCCGGGGCCACCGTGGTGCTCGACAACGTGTTCGCCACGCCGCTGCTGCAGAAGCCGCTCGAGCTGGGCGCCGACGTCGTCGTGTACTCGGCCACGAAGCACATCGACGGGCAGGGCCGTGTGCTGGGTGGCGCGATCCTCGGCTCCACCGAGTACGTGACCGGCCCGGTGCAGACCTTCATCCGGAACACCGGCCCGTCGCTGTCGCCCTTCAACGCCTGGACCCTGCTCAAGGGCCTGGAGACGCTGCCGGTACGCGTCGCCGCGCAGGGCACCGGTGCGCTCACCGTGGCGCAGGCGCTCGAGGGACTGCCGGGCGTCGGTGCCGTGCGGTACCCGTTCCTCGACTCCCACCCGCAGGCCGACCTCGCGCGCGCACAGATGAGCGGCGGCGGCACGGTCGTGACGTTCGACCTCGCCGTGCCCGAGGGCAGCGACGCCGACGAGGCGAAGCAGCGCACCTTCGCGTTCCTCGACGCGCTGCGCGTCGTCGACATCTCGAACAACCTCGGCGACGCGAAGTCCCTCGTCACCCACCCGGCCACCACGACGCACCGCAAGCTCGGCGCGGCCGGGCGAGCGGCCGTCGGCATCACGGAGACGACGGTCCGCCTGTCGGTGGGCCTGGAGGACCCGCTCGACCTCGTCGAGGACCTGGAACAGGCCCTCGCCGCCGTCACCGCGCGCTGACCCGCCCGGCTACAGTGAGCCGGTGGACCCCGTCGCCCCCTTCGCCGCGGTGCTGCGCGCCGACAACCCCGGACCGATGACGCTCGACGGGACCCGCTCGTACGTGCTGCGCGCGCCGGGCGCGCCCGGCTGCGTCGTCGTGGACCCCGGGCCCGACCTCGAGCCGCACCTGGCCACCCTGGCCGACGCCGGCCCGGTCGAGCTGGTGCTCGTCACCCACCGCCACGCCGACCACACCGGAGGGCTGGCCCGGTTCCGCGCACTGACCGGCGCGCCGTCGCGCGGGGCGTCGCCCGAGTTCTGCGCCGACGCCCCGCCCCTGCGCGACGGCGAGGTGGTCGAGGCGGCCGGGGTGCGCATCGAGGTGCTCGCCACGCCGGGTCACACCGCCGACTCGGTGTGCCTCGTCGCGACGACGGGTCAGGAGGCCGCCGTCGTGCTCACGGGCGACACCGTGCTGGGCCGCGGCACCACCGTGCTGGCCGAGCCGGACGGGTCGCTGCGGGACTACCTCGCGTCGCTCGACCGCCTCGCGGCGCTCGCCGACGGGGGGCGCGTCACCGGGCTGCCCGGGCACGGGCCGGTGGTCGGCGACCTCGGTGCGGTGGTGCGGGCGTACCGCGCGCACCGGCACGAGCGGCTCGACCAGGTGCGCGCCGCACTGACCGCGCTCGGCACGACGTCGCCCGGCGGCGACGCGCCGCTGCCGGAGGAGCTCCTGGACGCCGTCACACGCGCGGTGTACTCCGACGTCGACGCGTCGGTGCACGCGGCGGCACGCTCGTCCGTGCGCGCGCAGCTCGACTACCTGCGGGAGCGCTGAGACCGGTCGCCCGCCGGGGCGGCAGGGTGCGGGCGGGCCGCGTCAGGCCGACGCCCGCGTCAGAGCGAGCGGGCGCGTCAGAGCGGGCGGCCGCGTCAGAGCGGGCGGCCCAGGAAGAGCAGCAGCGGGTCGTCGGCGTCGGCGTGGGGCGGGTACGGCAGCACCGGCCGGTACCCCAGGCCGACGTAGAGCCGCAGCGCCTCCGGCTGGCGGATGCCCGTGCCGAGGTACAGCGCCCGACCGCCGCGGGCCCTGGCCTCCTCCTCGACGCGACGCACGAGCGCCGTGCCCACCCCGGTGCGCCGGGCCGACGGGTCGACGAACACGCTGCGCATCTCGAACCCGCCGGTGCCGCGCGTCGCACCCAGCCCCGCGATACCACGCAGCGGGTCGGCCGTGAGGTGCCCGGGCCCGGCCTCCGACGGCGCGAGGGTCGCACACCCGGCGGGCTGCCCGCCCACCGTCGCGACGAACGTCGCCAGAGCCGTGCGCCCACGCTCGGCGTCGACGACGTCGTACCCGCCGCGCGCCGCGACGTCCTGCACCAGCTCGGGGTAGCGCTCCTCATGGAACCCCCACATGGCGCGGCGCAGGGCAGCGGCGTCCTCGTCGTCCCACGACACCTCGTGCAGCTCGACGGTCGCCCGCGTGACGGGGGCGGCGTCGGGTGCGGGCGGCTCGGTGGGGACGAGCCACTTGCCGAAGCAGCGCGAGCCCGGCTCGGACGACCAGACGCCGAACGACTCGACCGGGTCGTACCCCATGCGCAGGTACAGGCCGACGGACTCGGGCTGCATGAGCCCGGTCTCCAGGATCAGGTGCCGCGCACCGGCCGCGCGGGCGGCGTCCTCGACCGCCTCCATGAGGGTGCGGGCGAGGCCCCGGCCGCGGAAGCCGTCGGCGACGACGACGCGCTTGACCTCGGCCGTGCCGTCCGGGTGCGTCCCGCCGCGGTAGTCGGCGCGGCCGGACAGGTCGCGGACGGCGGCGTGGGCCGCCGGGACGTCGTCGACCCGCAGCAGCAGCGTGGCGACCACGTTCGACGGGTCCACCTGGTCGCGCGCGTCCGGCACCGGACGGCCGTCCGGACCGGTCTCGGGCGCCCGGCCGGGCTGCGCGTACCGCAGGTCGATCTCGTGCTGCTGCTCGGCGCGCAGCCGGACGGCGTCGGGGTGGTCCCAGGCGACCGTCTCGACCGCGACACCGGCGACGAGCTCAGCGGTCATGCGTGGTCACGCGTGGACGAGCGAGGACAGCACCGACGTGAAGAACGTCAGCCCGTCGGTGCCGGCACGCGGCCCCTCCTCGGACGCGGGGCCGAAGCCGGGCTCGACCGCGTGCTCGGGGTGCGGCATGAGGCCGACGACGTTGCCGCGCTCGTTGGTGATGCCCGCGATGTCGCGGCGCGATCCGTTCGGGTTCCAGCCGTCGTAGCGGAAGACGACGCGACCCTCGCCCTCGAGCTCGTCGAGGGTGCGCTCGTCGGCGACGAACTGGCCGTCCTGGTTCTTCAGCGGCACCGTGATGCGCTGCCCGCGGCGGAACTCGTTCGTCCACGCGGTGTGCGCGTTCTCGACGACCATCGCCTGCTCACGGCACACGAAGTGCAGGTGGTCGTTCTTGACCATCGAGCCAGGCAGCAGGTGCGCCTCGGTCAGCACCTGGAAGCCGTTGCAGATGCCGAGCACCGGCATGCCGCCCTTGGCGGCGTCCACCACGGCAGACATCGCGGGCGCGAACCGGCTGATCGCCCCGGCGCGCAGGTAGTCGCCGTACGAGAAGCCGCCGGGCAGCACCACGGCGTCGACGTCGTGCAGCGACTCGTCCCCGTGCCACAGGGACACGGCCTCGGCACCGGCGAGCCGGACGGCGCGCGCGGCGTCCCGGTCGTCCAGCGCGCCGGGGAACGTGATGACGCCGATCCGGGCGCCCGTGATCGGCGCGGCGGCGGTCTCCTGCGCGACCGTCATCAGGCGTTCACCGGCTCGGCGACCTCGGCCGACGCGTCGGTGACCGACACGACGTCCTCGATCACGGGGTTGGACAGAAGGGTGGTGGCGGCCTCGCGGGCGGCCTCGAGGATCTCCGGCGTCACCTCGCCGTCCACCTCGAGCTCGAACCGCTTGCCCTGCCGGACACCGGAGAACTGGGTGAACCCGAGGCGCGGCAGCGCACCGACAACGGCCTTGCCCTGGGGGTCCAGGATCTCGGGCTTGGGCATGACCTCGACGACGACGCGTCCCACGAAGGCTCCTTGCTGACGGACGGAATGGCGAGGGAGTTTCCCGGCAGCAGTCTACCGGCGTGCCGGGGCGTCCTCCCGTGCGGTGGACGTGACCTGTGCCGCGTCCCGCCGCGGGTCGGGCTACGGGACCGAGACCTCACCGCGCTCGGCGCGCAGCGCGATGTCCGTGCGGTGCTGCGAGCCCTTGAGCTCGATCCGGGCGACGCCCTCGTACGCGCGGCGCCGCGCGTCGGCCAGGTCGCTGCCGAGCGCCACGACCGACAGGACGCGGCCCCCTGCGCTGACCAGGTCGCCGGTCTCCGAGAGCGCGGTGCCCGCGTGCAGCACGTGCACGCCCGGCAGCGCCTCGGCGTCCTCGATGCCGGTGATCTGGTCGCCCGTGCGCGCCGAGGCCGGGTAGCCCTCCGACGCGACGACGACGGTCACCGACGCCTCGGGCCGCCAGCGCAGGGGCTCCAGGTCGGCCAGGGCCCCGCGGGCCGCCGCGTGCATGACGTCGGACAGCGGCGTGGCGAGCCGCGCGAGCACCGACTGCGTCTCCGGGTCGCCGAACCGCGCGTTGAACTCGACCACGCGGGTACCGCGGCTGGTCAGCGCGAGCCCCACGTAGAGAACGCCGACGAACGGGGTGCCGCGCCGCGCCATCTCGTCGACCGTCGGCTGGGCGATGCGGGTGACGACCTCGTCGACCAGGCCCGCCGGGGCCCAGTCGAGCGGCGTGTACGCGCCCATGCCGCCGGTGTTCGGGCCCTCGTCGCCGTCGTGCACGCGCTTGAAGTCCTGCGCGGGCACGAGCGGGACGACGGTTGCACCGTCGCACACGCAGAACAGCGAGACCTCCGGGCCGTCGAGGTACTCCTCGACGACGACGCGCCCGCCGCCGTTCGCCCCGCCGTTCGCTCCGTCGTTCGCGAGGCACGCCGTGCCGTGCGCGAGCGCCTCCGCGCGGTCCGACGTCACGACGACGCCCTTGCCCGCGGCGAGCCCGTCGTCCTTGACCACGTACGGCGCGCCGAACGCGTCGAGCGCTGCCTCGAGCTCCGCGGTGTCCGTGCACACGTGCGCCATGGCGGTCGGCACGCCCGCCGCGGCCATGACCTCCTTGGCGAACGACTTGGAGCCCTCGAGCTGCGCCGCCTCGCCCGACGGCCCGAACACCGGGATGCCCGCTGCGCGCACCGCGTCCGCGACGCCCGCGACGAGCGGCGCCTCGGGACCGACGACGACGAGCTCCGCGCCGACCTGCTCCGCGAGCGCGGCCACCGCGGCGCCGTCCAGCGGGTCGACCGCGTGCAGGGTCGCCAGGCCCGCGATGCCGGGGTTGCCCGGCGCGGCGTGCAGCTCGTGCGTCGCCGTGCCCGCCGCGGTCTCCTGGTGCAGGGAGTGGACGATGGCGTGCTCGCGGGCACCGGTACCGATGACGAGGATCTTCACAGCGGGAGGGTCCTTCTCAGGTGGTCGGGGTGGTCGCCGGCTGTCTCAGCGGGCGTGGATCAGGTCGTGGACCGGGATGATCTCGTCGCGCTTCGGCCCGACGCCGATGGCGGAGATCCGCGTGCCCGACATCTCCTCGAGCGCCTTGACGTACGCCTGGGCGTTCTTCGGCAGGTCCTCGAACGAGCGGGCGTGCGAGATGTCCTCCCACCAGCCGTCGAGCTCCTCGTAGATCGGCTTCGCGTGGTGGAACGCCGTCTGGTCGGTGGGCATCTCGTCGTGGCGCACGCCGTCGACGTCGTAGGCCACGCAGACCGGGACCTTGTCCAGGCCGGTGAGCACGTCGAGCTTGGTGAGCACGATGTCGGTGAGGCCGTTGACGCGGGTCGCGTACCGGGCGATCACGGCGTCGTACCAGCCGGTGCGGCGGGCGCGGCCCGTGGTGACGCCGTACTCGCCGCCGGTCTTGCGGAGGAGCTCGCCCTTGTCGTCGAACAGCTCCGTGGGGAACGGGCCCTCGCCGACGCGCGTCGTGTACGCCTTGATGACGCCGATGACGGAGTCGACGCGGGTGGGCCCGATGCCGGATCCCGTCACCGCGCCGCCCGCCGTCGCGCTCGACGACGTGACGAACGGGTAGGTGCCGTGATCGATGTCGAGCATGGTCGCCTGGCCGGCCTCGAACAGGACGGTCCTGCCGGCGTCGAGGGCCTTGTTCAGCTCGACCGCGGTGTCCGTGACCATGGGGCGCAGCCGCTCGGCATAGCGGAGCAGGTCCTCCAGCGTCTCGTCCACGGTGATCGCGCGGCGGTTGTAGACCTTGACCAGCAGGTGGTTCTTCTGGTCCAGCGAACCCTCGATCTTGGCGCGCAGGATCTTCTCGTCGAACAGGTCCCACATGCGGATGCCGACGCGGTTGATCTTGTCGGCGTACGCCGGGCCGATCCCGCGGCCCGTCGTGCCGATGCGCCGCTTGCCGAGGAACCGCTCCGTGACCTTGTCGATCGTGCGGTGGTAGGGCGCGATGACGTGCGCGCTGCCCGACACGAGCAGGCGCGACACGTCGACGCCGCGCTCGATCAGCGCGTCGAGCTCCTCGAACAGCACCTCGATGTCGACGACGACACCGTTGGCGATGACC
Organism: Promicromonospora sp.; assembly: GCA_036010205.1. GTDB lineage: Bacteria > Actinomycetota > Actinomycetes > Actinomycetales > Cellulomonadaceae > Promicromonospora. The sequence continues at coordinate 22,479 of DATGOB010000263.1, forward strand.
GGCACCACGCCGGGCGACAGGATGCCGGACGGCAGCAGGTGCAGCGCATACTTCTCGTCACCGATGACGACCGTGTGCCCCGCGTTGTTGCCACCGTTGAACTTCACCACGTAGTCGACGCGGGAGCCCAGGAGGTCCGTCGCCTTTCCCTTGCCCTCATCGCCCCACTGGGCACCGACGAGCACCACGCCTGGCATGGATCTCCACCTTCTCGGATTGCTTGGTCGCTCAGCCGCGTGCGCTCCGGTGGCGCCGGCGAGCCGCGCCCGAGTCTACTTCGTACCGGGCTGCTTCGTACCGGGCTGCTTCGTGCCGGGCTGCTTCGTGCCGGGCTGCTTCGTGCCGGGGCGCAGGGCGCGGACGTCCTGTGCGGTCGTCCCCGAGTCCACCAGGAACGTGGTGCAGCGCTCGGCCTCCGCGCTCTCGCCGATCCGGTCCGCCGCCTCGGCCAGCGCGAGGAGCGCGCGCAGGAAGCCCTGGTTCGGCACGTGGTCTGCGGGGATCGGACCCTGGCCGCGCCAGCCGGCGCGACGCAGCGCGTCCAGCCCGCGGTGGTAGCCGGTCCGGGCGTAGGCGTAGGCCTCGACGTCGGCGGCGGGCGTGCCGACCTCGAGGGCCGTCTCGGCGAGCACCGCCCAGACCAGGGAGGACGCCGGGGCGGCCGCCGCGACGGCGACCGCGTCGGCGCCTGCGGCCAGCTGCTCGCGCGCGGAGGCGTGATCGTCGGGCAGGTGGGTCGGGGCGGGGCCGGGCAGGAGGTTCTCGTGGGTGCTCACGGAGGAGATTGTCACACCTGCGCGGTGCGGACCTCCGTGTTCGGCACTGTGTCGTGCCGCAGCGTGAGTGATCGGCACATGGTGATGATCCCGGCACGCCGTCGGACCGATCTCGTGACAACGGACCGAAGGCCGCGGGTCGTGGAGCCCATGGGACCGAACTCTTCGGCTGTGCGCAGAGGGAATTGTCACACCGGAGCGCCAGAGGGGGACAAAGACGGACGGACCGGATTACCCGCCAGCGGTGCGGAGGCGGTGAATTTTGCCTTTCATCCGGTGCGATCGACCAACAGTCGTTAGGCTCGACACATGATCGAGATCGCGACGTCTCCCACGACGACGACGCTCGTGATCGCCGGCGACCTCGACCTTGCCGAACGAGACCAGTTCCCGGAGATCGCAGCGCGCGTCGTCGGCCTGCGCCGGCAGCTGCTCGTCATCGACATGTGCCGGGTCACCTTCATGGACTCGACCGGCGCCGCGTTCCTCATCTCGCTGGCCGATGCCGGGCGCAAGCGCGGCGGTGCCACCGTCATCCGCGGGGCGGACGAGCGGGACCTGTTCGTGCTCGAGGTGTGCGGAGCGATGGAGCTCTTCCGCGTCGACGACGAGCACGCGTGCGAGCCGTCGGCCCCTGAGTCGGGCTTCGCGGTCGTGACCGGCCGCGACGACGACGGTGCGCCGTTGACGCACCGAGACGCATCCACCGCGTAAACGTTATCCACGCACTTTCTTTGCCGAGGTAGTCACGTGGCGAAGTAGGGCGGATTCAACTGGTGGTCGCAACACCCCTGATGATCGGGGTGTTCGATGAAGTCTTGGAGCCGTTTACCCGTGCCCCGGGAGCACCGGCGGGTCTTCTGGTCTGATCTACGTGCTCATGGTCGGATCCCGGCAGCCGCG
>DATGOB010000264.1:0-2031 GCA_036010205.1 Promicromonospora sp.
GGCCAGTCGCGCGGCAGTCGAGCGCGGCGGGTGCTGCCCTCCCAGGCCATGGCTCAGCCCTTGTGGCTGCGGGCCCAGGCACGCATCTCGGCCCAGACGGCGAGGGCCTCGACACACTCGGCGACACTCTTCGGGTTGACCCGCTGAGGACCCGGCCACTGCTTGACGTCCCCGGTCCTGGCGATGTGGCGGCACCAGTTGATCGCGGAAGCGATGGCGTGGCCGGGTGACATGCCGCGGCGGTGGATGTGGACGGCGGCGCGGTAGATGATCGACCGGTGCCAGCGGGCCTTGAGGTGGGCCGGGAGTTTGTCGATCCAGTTCTGTCGGGGGGAGTAGTCGAGCGCGCTCATCCCCACCCTCCAGTGATGACTTGTCTCAAGTCATGACTTTGTGTACCCTGCTCGCAGGAGCGCACCCCAGGGAGCATCGATGACCACCATCACCGCCGACGACATCCGGTTCCAGGTTGACCAGGCGCTCGACGCCGGCGAGTACGCCGACGCCTTCGACCGCGACGAGATCGTCCGCGCCATCATCCGCGAGTACGGCCTCGTCGACACCGACGAGATCCCGCACGACGCGTTCTGGGCGATCGTCGCCCGCCACGCCCTGCCCCTCGAGGAGGCACAGTGACCACCAACCCGGAGCAGGTGCGCGACGAGGACACCGTGCTCGCCGCGCTGCGCGAGGCGGGCGAGCGGCGGGCGAAGGCCAACCGGCACGAGCTCGACGGCCTACTCCAGCTGAAGCAGGCCTACGACGACATCCGCCGCCTCGTCGACGAGATCGACAAGCGGGAGGACCTGCACCTGACGCGGCCGGTGATCGCCGACGCGGTGGGCGTCACCCAGCAGGGGCTCTACAACATCCTCACCCACAGGACGAAGGTCTAGCCTTCGATCCTGACCGTCGGCCCGTCCCATCTCGACGGCACCCCGGCCCGCCACGCGGTACGCGGAAGCGGGCGAGGGCGCCTCGGGATCACGGACGGGCCGTCTGCATGTTCGACCAGGGACGGCCAGGTGTAGTGCACCGGGATCCCGTGGTCGCGGTACCAGAGGCCGAGGCGCAGGTCGTACGGGTAGTGGGCGTGGCGCACGTAGGCGAGCAGCCGGGGGATGTCGGCGGTCGGGACCGCGGCGGCCACGCCCCGCAGCAGGGTGTCGGCGGACAGCCAGGAGGCGTGGACCTGCTCGGCGGCGTGGACGGCGCGCGACCTGCTCGGCGCGGGGCCGGGTGCGGCCGACGTAGAAGCCGATCAGCCCTTCCGGGCGGTGGGCGATGGCCTGGGCGGCGTGGTCCCGGAAGCCGGGGACGGGCAGCGCATCGTCCTGCACGATCAGCGCGTGGCTTGCGGGCTGCCCGGCGGCCCAGCGCAGCACGCGCTGGTGGTTGCCCCATGCCCCGAGCCGGTCGGTGTCGACGAACAGCTCGGCGTCGAGGGTGGCGCCGAGCCGGCGGGCGGCGACGAAGCCGGTCCGGGTGCGCGACCACCGCGGTCACAGGGCGGCGAGCCACGACGTCCCTAGCCTGGAAGGCTAAGATCACGAAACGTCCAGCCCGTCGTCGAGACCGAGCCGCTGTGGGGTGCCAATCGCCCTTGAGCTGGCGCCCGTGCTGGCGAGGCGCTGGCGATGCTCAGCACCGGCAAGACGCGATCACCATCACCGCGGCCTGGCGGCCCGCCAGCAGCTCAAGGCCAACTGCGCGCGTCGGCCGCGGTCCCCGCGAGCAGGCGCCCTCGTCGGCGATCGGGTCGGACGGAGGGTCATGCTGCACCTCGCGAAACTCGCAGCTGCGCAGCCAAGGGGCGCCTCGTTTCGCGCGCTCGGCTCGTACGCGCTCGCCTGCTCGCGACCATGCCGCCCATGACCGCTGTGCCTCGGCGGACTCCTCCCCCGCCGGGAACGGGTAGGCGCCGACCCAGTGCAGCTTGATCGGGATCCCGATCGCCTGCTCGAGCACCGCGAGCGCCAGCTCGTCGCCGTCTCCCGACGCAACGACGATCGCGTCGGCGCGCTTCACTTC
>DATGOB010000265.1:0-5891 GCA_036010205.1 Promicromonospora sp.
CCGACGCCACGTGCAGGGCGAACGCGGTGTAGTCGTAGCCGATGTCGTTCGAGATGCTGAAGCCGAGGATCCACGCGACGAACGGTCCCGTGGCGAGCAGCATGAAGAAGCTGCCGGTGCTCTGCGAGGAGAAGTAGATGATGACCGGCAGCAGCGGCACGATCGCGATCGAGCCGGAGTAGCGCGGGTCGCGCAACCAGTAGGTCGCCGTGCGCGCGGCGACACCCCACGTCGGCGAGAACCTGACCAGCCCGAAGGCGCCGAGCCCCTTGGCGCGGCCGCCCCCGCCGTTACCGACGGGCGGCTGCACCAGGGCGCGGGCGAGGGCCCGGTCCCAGACCAACCAGGCGACGGCGAGCGTGGCGAGGGCGACGACCAGCCGGCCGAGCAGACCGAGCCAGTCACCGGCGTAGGCGGCGCTGCCGAGCGACCAGGCGGCTCCGAACGGCGTCCAGCCCACGACGTCCGCGGCACGCTCGGCGAGGGTCTGCAGCACGCCGCTGGTCGCGCCGGGGTCGATGCCGGTGGTCAGCCAGCTGATCATCGGGCCGATCATGACCACGAGCACGAGCGCCACGAGCATGACCACCTCGCGGTACCGCCGGGACTCCAGCACAGGGGCGAGCGCCGTGGTGATCGCGCGGGAGCCGACGACGCAGGTCGCGACACCGAGCACGGCACCGACCAGGCCGACCACCAGCACGCCCGGCTGGAGCAGCCACGCGAAGCTCGTCCCGAGGGCGAGGAGCACCGTGGCCAGGCCGGGCACCGAGACCAGCCCGGCGACCGCGAGCCCGGTGATGAGCGTGCGCCGCGGGATCGCGAACGTGGTGAACCGGTGCGGGTCGAGCGTGGCGTCGACACCGAACGCGAAGATCGGGATCAGCCACCAGCCGATCACGAGGAGCGCGCCGCCGAGGGTGATCGCGAGGCCGGCCCACGCCGGGTCCTGCAGGAACGCCAGGGCTACGACGCCGCTGACGAGCAGGCCGACGGTGCCCAGCGCGTAGAGCACCGCGAGGATCAGCCCGATGGTCTGCCACACGCTCTTGCGGAACGTGTTGACCATGAGGGTCAGCTTGAGACTCAGGAACCGCGCAACCACGAGAGCCCCTCCGAGTGCTGACGGCCGCCGACCAGGTCGACGAACCGGTCCTCCAGGCTCTGGTCGCCGCGCACCTCGTCCACGGTGCCCGCGGCGAGCACGTGCCCGCCCGCCATGACGGCGACGTGGTCGCACATGCGCTGCACGAGGTCCATGACGTGGCTGGACACGATGACGGTGCCGCCGTTCGCGACGTAGCCCTTGAGGATGTCGCGGATGTTGGCGGCGCTGACCGGGTCGACGGCCTCGAACGGCTCGTCGAGCACCAGGGTGCGCGGCGCGTGGATCATCGCGCAGCCCAGGGCGATCTTCTTGGTCATGCCCGCGGAGTAGTCGACGACGAACGTGTCGGCGTCCCCGGTGAGGTCGAAGGCCTGCAGCAGGTCCGCCGTGCGCTCGACGACCGTCGCCTTGTCCATGCCGCGCAGCATCCCCGCGTAGGTGAGGAGCTGCCTGCCCGTCAGCCGGTCGAACAGCCGCACGCCGTCGGGCAGGATGCCGAGCATCCCCTTGGCCTCGTCCGGGCGCGCCCAGAGGTCGACCCCGCGCACGTGCGCCGACCCGAAGTCCGGACGCAGCAGGCCCGTCGCCATCGAGAGCATCGTCGTCTTGCCCGCGCCGTTGGGGCCCACGAGGCCGTAGAACGAGCCGGCAGGCACGTCGAGGTCGACGCCGGAGACGGCGATCTTCTCGCCGAACCGCTTCCAGAGGCCGCGCACGCTGAGCGCCGCCTGCGGGTCGTGCGGAGGCGACGGCCGGGCTCCGGGGCCCGCGTCACCACCGGGGGTCGGGTGGGCTGGGATCGTCATGGCACCCAACCTAGCCGGGGCCGCCCACACGACGGATCCGACACAGGGATGAGTCCGAAGGAGTGCGCAAGTCCGTCTGGCGAGGGAGACGCCGGTCACCCACCACGAACCGCACGAATCGGACCGTGCGGGGTGTCGTCGTGCCGGTGTGTCAGTGGCACGTGGCAGCCTGTCGCCCATGGACATCGCCGCAACGATTCTGCTGGTCTTCGGCGCCCTCGTGGTGGGCGCGCTGCTGGGCTGGCTCGGTCACGCGCAGCGCATGGCACCCGCCCTGCGCGAGAACGACCTCGAGACCGCGCGCCTGCGCGCCCGGGCCGAGTCGGCCGCACAGCAGATCGAGGCCGCTCAGGAGCGCGCCGCCGAGCAGGTCGCCGAGGCGCGGGAGCGCGCGGCGGAGCAGATCGCGGCGGCCCGCACCGAGCAGGAGAACGCGCGGCGCCAGTTCCAGGCGCTGGCCGGGGACGCACTGGACGCCAACAGCAAGCGGTTCCTCGAGCTGGCCGAGGAGCGGCTCAAGCGGTCGGCGTCGGCGGGCGAACAGGCCCTCGCGCAGCGCGAGGCGGCCGTGAAGTCGCTCGTGGACCCGCTGACCAAGGCCGTCGAGCTCGTCCGCGCCGAGGTGCTCCAGGCCGAGAAGGCCCGCATCGAGGGCCAGGGCGCGCTGGTCGAGCAGATGCGCAACGTGGCGGAGGTGTCGACCGAGCTGCGCAACGGCACGGCCGACCTGGTCACCGCGCTGCGCTCGTCGCAGACCCGCGGCGCGTGGGGCGAGCTGCAGCTCCGCAAGGTCGTCGAGTCGGCAGGGATGCTCCACCGCGTGGACTTCACCGAGCAGGAGCAGGTGAGCACCGAGGAGGGTGTCCTCCGCCCCGACATGGTGGTGCACCTCGCGGGCGGCAAGCGCGTCGTGGTCGACTCGAAGGTGGCGTTCCTCGGCTTCCTGGAGGCCCAGCAGTCGGACGACCCCGCGTACCGCGAGCAGCGGCTCGACGCGCACGTGCGCCACATGCGCAAGCACGTGGACGACCTGGCGGGCAAGAAGTACTGGAACCAGTTCGAGCCCGCGCCCGAGTTCGTCGTGATGTTCGTGCCGGCGGAGGCGTTCCTGTCCGCGGCCCTGGAGCGCGCGCCCGAGCTCCTGGAGTACGCGGCCCAGCGCAACGTCATCATCGCGACGCCCACCACCATGCTCGCCCTGCTGCGCACCGTCGCGTACGCGTGGCGGCAGGAGGCCCTGGCCGAGAACGCGCAGAAGGTGCTCAGCGTGGGCAAGGAGCTCTACGCCCGCCTGGTCACGATGACCGGCCACGTCACGCGCACCGGGCGGGCGCTGGAGACGGCGACGAAGAGCTACAACCAGATGATCGGGTCGCTCGAGCGCAACGTGCTCACCTCGGCCCGGCGCATGGTGGAGCTCGACGTGGTGGACGAGCGGGACGCGGTCGACGAGCTCAAGGGCATCAACGAGGTGCCGCGCCCCATCACGAAGCCTGAGCTGCTCGCGGCGGACGAGGGGGGCGTCGTCGCGATCGACCGTGCGCAGGAGGCCGAGGGCGTCCTCGTCCAGGAGCTGGAGGTCACCGCGCTCGCGGTGACCGACAAGCGGGCGCTGGAGGCGGCGGAGAAGGCCGCGTCCGAGGACACGACCTCCCCCGCCGTCGACCAGGCGGGCTGACCAGGCGGACTGAGCAGGCGGGCCGAGAAGGCCGGGCCGTCAGGCCAGCGGGAGCTCCTTGCGCGCCTCGCGGCGCGGGCGCTTGGGCTCGTTGCCCGCCGCCTTGAGGCCGGCGCGCAGCTCGCGCGGCAGCGAGAACATGAGGTCCTCGGTCGCGGTGCGCACCTCCTCGACGGCGCCGAAGCCGTGGCCGGCGAGGTGGGAGACGACGTCCTGCACCAGGATCTCGGGCACCGAGGCGCCGGAGGTGACACCGACCGTGGTCGCGCCCTCGAGCCACTCGTCCTTGATCTCGGCCTTGCGGTCCACGCGGTACGCCGAGCGGGCACCAGCCTGCAGGGCCACCTCGACGAGGCGCACCGAGTTGGACGAGTTCGCGGAACCGACCACGATCACCACGTCGCACTCGGGCGCGAGCTTCTTCACGGCCACCTGACGGTTCTGGGTGGCGTAGCAGATGTCGTCGCTCGGCGGGTCCTGCAGCGACGGGAACCGCTCGCGCAGGCGGCGCACGGTCTCCATCGTCTCGTCGACGGACAGGGTGGTCTGCGAGATCCACACGACCTTGGCCGGGTCACGGACCACGACCTTGTCCACCTCGTCGGGCGAGTTGACGACCTGCACGTGCTCGGGCGCCTCGCCCGCGGTGCCCTCGACCTCCTCGTGGCCGTCGTGGCCGATGAGGAGGATGTCGTAGTCGTCGTTCGCGAACCGCACGGCCTCCTTGTGCACCTTGGTGACCAGGGGGCAGGTCGCGTCGATGGTCTCGAGGCTGCGCGCCTGCGCCGAGGCGCGCACCGCGGGCGAGACACCGTGCGCGGAGAACACCAGCCGCGCACCCTCCGGCACCTCGTCGGTCTCGTTGACGAAGATCGCGCCGCGCTCGCGCAGCGTCTCCACGACGTGCTTGTTGTGCACGATCTCCTTGCGGACGTACACCGGGGTGCCGTAGGTCTCCAGGGCCTTCTCGACGGCAACCACCGCACGGTCCACGCCGGCGCAGTAGCCGCGGGGGGCGGCCAGCAGGACACGCTTGGTTGTGGTCTCAGCAGGACGCTCAGGGCTCGTGACGCTCACGCCTGCCAGTCTAGGGGCGGTGTGCGGAGGCCTTGTGTCGGTGGTGGGTGGCAGGGTTGGACACGTGACGGAACCCACCCTTCGCCCCTCCCCCGCCGAGCTGCCCGCCAAGGCGCTCGACACGACGCCGACCAGCCCCTGGCCGGTACGCGTGCTGTCCGAGAAGATCCGGGGCTACATCGACCGGATGCCGCCGGTGTGGGTCGAGGGGCAGGTGGTCCAGTTCAACCACCGGCCGGGCTCCGGCATGCAGTGGCTCACGCTGCGGGACACCGACGCCGACGCGTCGCTGCCGGTCACGATCTTCTCCCGCGTGCTCGCGATGCTGCCGCAGGAGCCGTCCGAGGGCGACCACGTCGTCGTGCACGCCAAGCCGGTGTTCTGGACCAAGCGCGGCACGCTGCAGATGCAGGCGAACGAGATCCGGGCGGTCGGTGTCGGCGAGCTCCTCGCCCGCATCGAGGCGCTGAAGAAGGTGCTGGCGGCCGAGGGCCTGTTCGACGTGTCGCGCAAGCGCCCGCTGCCCTTCCTCCCCGCGGTCGTCGGCCTGGTCTGCGGGCGCGAGTCCAAGGCGGAGCACGACGTCGTGGTCAACGCCCGCGCGCGCTGGCCGCAGGTGCGGTTCGAGATCCGCGAGGTCGCCGTGCAGGGCGTGAACGCGGTGCGCGAGGTGTCGGCCGCCATCGCCGAGCTGGACCGGGACCCGGCGGTCGACGTCATCGTGGTGGCCCGCGGCGGCGGCTCGGTCGAGGACCTGCTGCCGTTCAGCAACGAGTCGCTCGTGCGCGTCGTCGCCCAGGCCCGCACGCCGCTGGTCAGCGCGATCGGCCACGAGACGGACGCACCGCTGCTCGACCTCGTCGCCGACTACCGCGCCTCGACCCCGACCGACGCGGCCAAGCGGATCGTGCCCGACGTCTCGGAGGAACGCCTCCGGCTGACCCAGGCCCGCACCCGGATGCGCGGCGCGGTGACGGCGCTGCTGGACCGCGAGCAGCGCGGCCTCGACGGCGTCCGCTCGCGCCCGGTGCTCGCCGCGCCGCACACGATGCTCGAGGCCCGCGAGCGCGACGTCGCCCACGCGCTGCGGCACAGCAGGCACGCCCTCAACGCGCTCCTGCTGCACGCGAGCGGCGAGATCGGCCGGCTCGGGGCGCAGGTCAGGGCGCTGTCGCCCGCGTCGACGCTCGAGCGGGGCTACGCCGTGGTGCAGCGCGCGGAC
>DATGOB010000266.1:0-7651 GCA_036010205.1 Promicromonospora sp.
GACATGCCGGCGTAGGCGGAGAGGAACAGGCCGGCGAGGGCCTCGGCGCGCGAGCCTCCGGCGGTGACGGTGACCACGGTCCCGACCCCGGCCTTGAACAGGGTGCCCGCGCCCGCGCCCGTGACGATCCCGCCGACCACGAGCAGGGGGAAGACGGACGCGAGCATCGCGCTGACGATGAGGACGAGTCCTGCCGTCAGGAGCGTCACGCCGAGCACGTGCTGCACCCGCACGCCGCGCCGGCCGGTGACGATCTGGGCCACGGCGGCCGCGCCGAAGACGGTGAAGGAGACGACCCCGGCCACGCCGTGCGACGTGACGTGCAGGTCATGGGCCAGGAAGGACGGCGCGAGCGACGTGAACAGCCCGAACATCGCGAAGCTGACGAAGGCGGCGACGAGGGCGCCCGCGTACGGGGCGCGGGCCGTGGCGGGCACCGCGATGCGCTGCGGCCGGTAGTGCCAGGGCTCGTCGACGGTGTCGACCGTCTCGGGCACGAACGCCACGAGCAGCAGGCCCAGCACCAGGGCGAACAGGAACACCACGTAGGGCGTGTGCAGGGGCGCGGGCGCGACGTCGGCGAGGAGGCCCGCCACGAGAGGGCCCGCGCCGATGCCGCCGAGGTTCGCCGCCGTCGAGATCGTCTCGGCGTGTCTGCTCGCCGGCTTGCCCGCGGCCGCGCGACCGGCCGCGTGCAGCTCGGTGAGGTGCGCGGTGGCGGTCGCGGTGAGCAGCCCGATGCCGAGGCCGGACAGCACACGTGCGGCGAGCAGCGCGCCCAGCTCGGTGGAGCTGATGAAGACGAGGCCCGCGAGCACGTTGAGCAGCACGGCGGGCAGGATGAGGCGCAGGCGGCCGAAGCGGTCCGACAGGTGTCCCGCGAGGAACAGCGCCGCCCCGACGCCGACCGTGTACGCGGCGAACACGAGGGTGACGGCGAGCGAGCCGAACCCCTCGCGCTCCTGGTAGAGGACGTACAGCGGCGCGGGCGCGCCCGCGAAGGCCATCGTGACGGCGAAGAGTGCTGCGACGATCCAGAAGCCGCGGGCGTGGCGGCGAGGCCGGCGCGGGGCGGAGCTCCTGGTCTGTGGCTGGTCCGGCGCACCGGACGACCGAAGGGTCGTGGAGAGTGTCACGCCATCGATCGTGCGCCGAACGTCCGATCAAGTCCAACGAATCTTCGCGAATGCTGGTATCGCGATCAGTGATGGACGGCCATACTGGGGCCATGCAGCCGCACCAGCTCCAGTACTTCGTCGCGATCGCCGAGACGGGCAGCTTCACCGCCGGGGCGCAGCGCGCCCGGGTGGTGCAGTCCGCGGTGTCGGCCGCCGTCAAGCAGCTCGAGCGCGAGCTCGGCTGCGCGCTGTTCGTCCGCGGGCGGCGCATCGCGCTCACGCCGGAGGGTGAGGCCCTGCTGCCCCGGGCGCGCGACGTCCTCGCCGCCATCGACGCGGCCAGGGCCGCCGTGGCCGCGACGCGCGGGCAGATCGTCGGCACCGTGAGCCTCGGCATGATGAACCACCTGGCCCGCTTCGACGTCGCGGCCCTCCTCGCGGAGTTCCGGCGGGCGCACCCCGGCGTCGTCGTGCACGCACGGCAGACGGCGACGGGGTCGCGGGGGAGCCTCGAGGCGGTGCGTCGTGGCGACCTCGACCTCGCGCTCGCGTCGACCGTGGCGGAGACCGAGCCCGGCCTCGTCCTGCGCACGCTCGACAGCGAGCCGATCCAGTTCGTCTGCCACCGCAGCCACCCCCTCGCCGGCGCGGGCACCGTGCACCTCGACCAGCTCACCGGCGAGCCGTTCATCGAGTCGCCCGTCGGGTGGGGCAACCGCGCCGTCGTCGACCAGGCGTTCGCCGCCGCCGGCCTGCGGCGCGACGTGCACACCGAGGCGACCGACTTCGTGCTCGGCCAGGCGCTGGTCCGCGAGGCGCTGGGCGTCATGTTCGTGCCGACGTCCGCCGTCTCCCCGGACCCGGAGCTCGTCGCGCTCGACGTCGAGCCCGCGCTCACCTGGACCGTCCGCCTGGCCCGCTCGGCGAGCCGGCCGCTGTCCGCCGCCGCGGCGGCGCTCGCCGACCAGCTCGAGCGCGCGGCACCGCACGGCCGCGCGGGTGCGCGAAGCCGTTAGCACGGGCAACTATGTAGGGTGCAGGTGTTCCCCGCGGAGACCGCGCCGCGGTCCCGGCGTGCGCGGACCCCGCCACTGTGCCCCGTCCCCGGAGGTTCGCCCGTCCCATGAGGTTCCGCCCGCCCTTCGACAAGGACCGCACCCGGCTCACCCGCATGCCGCGGCCCGGCCTGGTCATCGCCGTGCTCGCGTTCGCCGGTCTCGGGGCCTCGTTCATGCAGACGATCCTGCTGCCCATCCAGTCGGAGCTGCCCGTGCTGCTCGACGCGTCCCGCGACGTCACCGCCTGGGTCGTCACCGTGACGCTCCTCGTCGCGGCGATCTGCACGCCGATCTCCGGCCGGCTCGGCGACATGTACGGCAAGAAGACGGTCGCGCTCGCCCTGCTGGGGCTGCTCGTGCTGGGCTCGGTGGTGGCGGCGCTGTCGCCGTCCGTCGTCCTCCTCATCGTCGGGCGCGGGCTGCAGGGCATGGGCATGGGCGTGGTGCCGCTCGGCATCTCGATCCTGCGCGACGTGCTGCACCGCGAGCGGCTCGGCTCCGGCATCGCGCTGGTCAGCGCGACGCTCGGCGTCGGGGGCGCGCTCGGACTGCCGATCAGCGCGTACGTGACCGAGCACTACGACTGGCACGTCGTGTTCTGGGTGGCCGCGGGGATCGGCCTGCTCGCGCTCGGCCTCGTCGCACGGATCGTGCCCGTGAGCACGCTGCGCACGGGCGGCCGGCTCGACGTCGTCGGCGTGGCCGGTCTCGCCGTCGGGCTGACCGGTGTGCTGCTCGCGGTCTCGCGCGGTAACGACTGGGGCTGGGGCTCGCCCCGCACGCTCGGGCTGCTCGGCGGCGGCCTCGCCGTGCTGCTCGTGTGGGGCTGGTACGAGCTGCGCGTCGCCGAGCCCCTGGTCGACCTGCGCGTGACGGCGCGCGGCACCGTGCTGTTCACCAACCTCGCCTCGATCGCGATGGGGTTCGCGCTGTTCGCCTCGAACGTGGTCTTCCCGCAGCTCCTCGAGCTGCCGGCTCCCGCGGGCGGGCTCGGCCTGACGCTCATGCAGGCGAGCCTGGTGCTCATGCCGTCGGGGCTGGTCATGCTCGCGATGTCGCCCGTGGCCGGCCGCCTGGAGCACACCGTCGGGCCCCGGCCGCTCCTCGTCGCCGGCGCCGCCGTCATCGCGGTGTCCTACGTGATCGCCGTCGTGGTGGACCTGGGCGTGTGGTCGGTGCTGGTGGTCAACGTCGTGGTCGGCGTCGGCATCGGACTGGGGTTCGCGGCGATGCCCGCGCTCATCATGCGGTCGGTGCCCTCGCATGAGACGGGGGCCGCCAACGGCCTCAACACACTCATGCGGTCCCTCGGCACGACGTCGGCCGCCGCCGTCGTCGGCGGGGTGCTCGCGGCAGGCGGTGCCCAGTACCAGGGCGTGCCCGTGCCGTCCGGTGACGCGTTCCGCACCGCGCTGCTGCTGGGCCTGCTCGCGTCCGTCGTGTGCACGGTGCTCGCGCTGCTCATCCCGCGCGACCGGCCCACCGAGGGCGAGCACCGCTCGCTGCCCGACGGCGTCCTCTGACCGTCGCCCCACGGCCCCACGGCCCCACGGCTCCGCGGCCCCACGGCTCCGGCGAGACGACGGGCGCCGTGCGTGGCAGGCTGTGCGGCATGATGAGAACGACTCTCGTTCGCGCTCGACGTCGCGAGGTCCGCTGACGTGGCGACCCTCCTGATGATCGAGAGCTGGCTCCAGTCGACCGGCCTCACGCTCCCGCCCCTGCTGCGCGACGCCGGCCACACCTTCGTGCTGCTCACCCGCGACCCCGACCTCTACCACCGGCCCGACGGCACCGAGCATCCGGTGACGGCGCTCGCGGCCGAGGTCGTCGTCGTCGAGACCAACGACGACACCGCCCTGCTCGCCGCGGCACACGAGGTCGCCGCGCGCCGCGGCGTCGACGGCGTGCTGACGACCTGCGACTACTACCTGCCCGCCGTCGCGCTCGTCGCGGAGCGGCTCGGCCTGCCCGGCGCGCCCGCGGAGGCGCTGCGCACCGCGACGCGCAAGCACCGTGTGCGCGAGGCGCTGGCGGCCGCCGGTGTGCCCGACGTGCCGTACGCCGTCGCGTCCACCGGGGAGCAGGCGCGCAAGGAGGCAGCGGCGCTCGGCTACCCGCTGGTGGTCAAGCCGGTCGACCTCAACTCCGGCACGGGCGTGCGGCGCGTGGTCGACGAGGCAGGGCTGGCGCAGGCGTTCCTGGAGGTCACCGGGCCGGAGCGGAACACGAGGAACCAGCCCTTGGAGCGGCTCGCGCTGCTGGAGCGTGTGCTCGACGGTCCCGAGTACAGCGTGGAGTCCGTGACCCGGGACGGGGTCACCCGCGTGCTGGGCGTCACCGCGAAGTCTGTGGCCGAGCCGGAGGCACCGGGTGGCACGGGATTCGTCGAGGCGGGCCACCTGTTCCCGGCGCCGCTCTCGCCCGCCGACCGCGCGGCGATCGAGCGGCACGTCGTCGCGGTGCTCGAGGCCGTCGGCCTCACCCACGGCATCAGCCACACCGAGGTACGGCTCACGTCGGCCGGCCCCCGGCTGGTCGAGCTCAACCCACGTCAGGGTGGCGGGTACGTGTTCGAGCTGGTGCGACGCGTGACGGGGTTCGACCCGCTGCAGGCGCTCGTCGACCTCGCGCTCGGGCGGGAGCCCGTGCCGGGGCCGGTGTCGGCGACGAGCGCGGCCGTCGCGTTCCTGCTCGCCCCGGCCGCGGGCGTGGTGCGCGAGGTCCGGGGCGCCGAGGGCCTCGTCGACGATCCACGGGTGCTCGCGCACGACCTGCCGTCGCCGGGGCGCGTCGTGCGGCCGGGGGACAACAACGAGCGCGTCGGGCACGTCCTCGTCGCCGACCCGACCGGCCACGAGGCCAGGGCCTGGGCGGACGGCCTCGCGGCGGGGATCGACGTCGTCGTCGACCCGACGGGCTGAACCGCCGCGCCGCACGTCGCCGGACACGACGACGCCCGCCCGGTGCCCCCGAAGGGCGCCGGGCGGGCGTCGTGTCGTGCCTGGCGGAGCGGTCAGCGCTCCTCGCGGAAGTCCACGTGCCGGCGGGCGACCGGGTCGAACTTGCGCAGCACGATCCGGTCGGGGTCGTTGCGCCGGTTCTTGCGGGTCACGTAGGTGAAGCCGGTGCCTGCGGTCGAGCGGAGCTTGACCACCGGGCGCAGCTCGGTGCGTGCGGCCATCAGTCGTTACCACCCTTGCTGTCGTTGCTGGTGAGGGTCTTCGCGTAGCGCTGCCGGAACTTCTCGACGCGGCCTGCGGTGTCGACCACGCGGGCCGAGCCGGTCCAGAAGGGGTGGCTCGCGCTGCTGATCTGGACGTCGACCACCGGGTAGGTGTTGCCGTCCGACCACTCGATCGTCGCCGTGGGGCGGCCGGGGCCGGAGGCGGCGTCGCCGGCCAGCGTGGAGCGGGTCAGGAACGTGAACCCGGCGCTCGCGTCGCGGAACACGACCGGTCCGTAGGTGGGGTGGATGTCGTTCTGCATGGGTGCTCCTCCCGCTCAGCCCTGCCGCGCCTTCCAGCGCGGGGCGAGCTTGTTGATGACGAACGTCTTTCCGTGGCGGCGCACGACCTTCGCGCCGGGCTTGTCCTTCAGGGATCGCAGGGATGCGCGAACCTTCATGGGCGGCTCCTCCTCATCGGTCGCGGCTCACCAGCTGGACCTGGTGACGCCCGGCAGCTCGCCGCGCAGCGCCGTCTCGCGCAGCCGGACCCGGGACAGGCCGGACTTTCTCGAGTAGGCACGCGGCCTGCCGTCGACGGCGTCCCGGTTCCGCAGGCGGGTCGGGCTCGCGTCGCGGGGCTGGCGGGCCAGCTCACGTGCCGCGGCCGCGCGTACCGCCTCGGGGCGGTCGAGGTCGCGCAGAGTGCGCCGCAGCTCGGCCCGGCGCTCGGCGTACCGGGCGACCAGCTCGCGGCGCCGCGCGTCCGCGGCGATCTTCGACGTCTTGGCCATCGCAGCTCCTCCAGGCACTGTCCTGCGCTCTCGTGAGCGCTACAGACAGTGGAACTGAGAATGGTTATCAGTTATTCCCCGGGGGCTCGGGGCGGCCGCTCCCCACGGGATCCAACAGGGTGGAGCCGCGGGATCATCCCGTTCGGTGGCGGGGTTCAGGTGCACCATGAAGGTTGCGGCGGGCCCGGTGTCAGGTTCGACCTGAGGTTGAAGGTCGGGTGCGCGGTCGCTGAGATCTGGTATTTCCGGCGAGATCTGGTGGTGCGCAGCCAGATCTCGACGCCGACACCAGATCTCAGCGGGCAAACCTCTGTGGGCAGGGGCGGGCCACAGCGGGCCGGGCCGCTGTCAGCGGGGGGAGAGGTAGGCGGCCGTGCGCGGGCGGGTGCCCGTCGGGGTCGTCCAGGTGGCCGGGCCGTCCGTGACGCGGGTCCAGCCGAGGCGTTCGTAGAGGCGGACGGCGGGGCCGCCGTCGTCGACGACGTCGAGTGCGAGCCGACGTCCGCGGCGGGTCGGGGCGTCCTCGACGCGCTCGAGGAGCGCGGAGGCGACGCCGGTGCCACGGGCCGCCGGGGTGACGAACAGGCGGCTGACGCCCGCGAGCCCGGTCAACGGGACGGCCGCGGCCGCGGCGAGGGCGTCCGCGTGCTCGACGGCGTGCCCCTCGACGAGCATCACGTGGCCGACGAGGTCCCCGTCGAGCAGCGCGACCCAGGCGCCGAGCGCGCCCTCGGGGCTGAGCCACGCGTACGGGTCGTCGGGCCAGGCGAGCGGGTAGCCGTCGTTCTTGTGGACCAGCCGGAGCGCCTCGACCACGCGGTCCAGGTGAGCAGGGCGGCGCGGGGCGATGAGGAGGTCGGGCACGCCGACAACGTAGCGGACGGGCGCCGAGTTGGAACGCCCCCGCGCCCCTAGGCCCGGACCTGCCCCTCGAGGGCCAGTCCCGTGCCGAGCCCGATCATCGCGACGCCGCCCGCGACACCGAGCTGGTCGAGCCGCCGGGGCTTGCGGGAGAACCAGGTCCGGGCCTGCGCGGCGAGCAGCGTGACCACGGAGTCCTGGCACAGGGCCATGGCGGCGAAGACCAGCCCGAGGAGCAGCAGCTGGGGCGTCGCGGGGGCGGCGTCGTTCATGAACTGCGGCAGGAACGCCGCGAAGAACACCAGGGTCTTGGGGTTGGTGCCGCCGACCACGAAGCCCGCCCAGAGCGCGCGCAGCACGCCGCCCTGCCGGTCGGTGGTGGGGGCGTCGAGGGCGAGGCGGGCGTCGGCGCGGTGCCGGATCGCCTGGACGCCGAGCCAGACGACGTACGCGGCGCCCACCAGCTTGAGCACCGTGTAGGCGGCGGCCGACGCCTCGACGAGCGCACCCAGCCCGACCGCCACGCACGCCACCTGCACCAGCAGCCCGATCGCGTTGCCGGAGACGGACAGCAGCGCGTCGCGCCGTCCGACCGTGAGGGCGCGCCCGATCGCGAACAGCAGGCTCGGCCCGGGCAGCGCGATGAAGACGAAC
>DATGOB010000267.1:0-9664 GCA_036010205.1 Promicromonospora sp.
TGCGGGCCGCCGGTGCGGGTGCGATCTCGTACCGCACCACCCCCGACCCCTGGTCGACCGCCTGGCCGGCGTCGCCGTCGGCGTCCTGCCGCTGTCGCTGGACCAGCCCGAAGGCGCCGACCCCAGCGGCGGCGCCGAGACCGAGGAACTCGCGCCTGTCGACGACCATGGACCCCACCTTCCCGTCGTGTCCGTCCACACTGACACAGACCCGACGCCCGCTCACCGCCAACACCCCGGCGGTCGCGACCGGTCTCAGACGGGCGGCGCGGGCGCCGTCGGGGCGGCGGCGGCCGCTCCGATCGCCTCCCTGACCTTGTCGCAGAGCGCGACGAACGCGGGCAGCGCGCGGAGCTCGTCGGCGCTGTAGGGCCGCTCCGGCGGCGACAGCCGAGCGCTCTCGTCGAGCACGACCCGGCCCGGCCGGGGGCTGAGCACGATGACCCGCGTGCCGAGCAGCACGGCCTCCTCGACCGAGTGCGTGATGAAGAGGACCGTCTTGCGGGTGGTGCGCTGGATCTGCAGCAGCTCGTTCTGCAGGCGCTCGCGCGTGAGGGCGTCCAGCGCCCCGAACGGCTCGTCCATGAGGACGATGTCCGGGTCGTTGGTCAGCACCCGGGCGATCTGGCAGCGCTGCTGCATGCCGCCGGACAGCTCGTAGGGGCGGTGCTCCTTGAACTCGCTGAGGCCGACCATCTCGATGTAGCGGTCGGCGAGCTCGGCTCGTTCGCGTCGCGGCACGCCGTTGAGGCGCGGGCCGAGCTCGACGTTCTCCCGCACGCTGAGCCACGGGAACAGCGTCGGGTGCTGGAAGACGACGCCACGGTCGGAGGCGGGCGCGACGACCGGCTCGCCTCCCACCGTGATCGTCCCGTCGGTCGGCCGCATGAAGCCGGCGACCAGTCGCAGCAGCGTCGTCTTGCCGCACCCCGAGGGTCCGGCCACGCACAGGAACTCACCGGGATCGATGCGCAGGTCGATCCGCTCGAGCGCGGGGACCTGCTCGCCCTGCACGGTGAAGGAGTGCCGCAGCCCGGCGATCTCCACCGCCTTGCTGTGCTGCCCGGTCTCGGTCACGGCTGCCACCCGGTCGTCAGCCCGCCGCGGCGCGCGCCGCGCTCGGGTCGACGTGCGACGCGTACTCCTCGTCGGGCAGCGTCTGGGCGATCGACCCCTGCTCGAGGAGGAACGTCGCGGTGTTGACCAGGTCGGTGGCCATGCCGCCGCCCAGGTAGTCCTCGCCCGCCTGCTCGCCCGCCGTGAGGTAGGTGTAGCCCGCCATCTGCTCGGAGGCCTCCTCGATCGTGATGCCGAGCGTGGCCGCGATCGACTCGGCCGCGACGTCGGGCTCGTCCCGGATCAGGCCCACCGCGTGGTCCTGCGCGCGCGCCCACTGCGCCATCAGCTCGGGGTTCTCCGCGGCGAAGGTCCGGTCGGCGGTGCCGAGGTCGTAGGTCGGGTAGCCGTCGGCGGCGGTGTCGGCGGCGGACAGCACGAGGTGGCCGCCGGACTCGAGGAGCTCGTTCTGGGTCGGCTGCCACACCCAGGCCGCGGCGATGCCGTCGGAGGACCAGGCCGCGGGCATGGCCGACGGCTCGAGGTTGGTGATCGTGAAGTCGGTGCTGGGGTCGAGGCCGGCGACGAGGATCGCCTGCAGCAGCGAGTAGTGGGCGGTCGACCCGAAGGGCACCCCGATCAGCTCGCCCTGCAGGTCCTCGAGGCTGCTGACGTCGGCGTCCTTGGCGATCAGCGACTCGGCCTCGCCGATGACGTCGTGGATCCAGACGACGTCGACGTCGAGGTTGTTGTCCGGCGACATCGCGAGCACCGACGGCGAGTTCCCGATCAGCGCGAGGTCGATGTCGCCCGAGGCGTAGGCCTGCACGACCTTGCCG
The DNA here is from genome assembly GCA_036010205.1 of Promicromonospora sp. Classification (GTDB taxonomy): domain Bacteria; phylum Actinomycetota; class Actinomycetes; order Actinomycetales; family Cellulomonadaceae; genus Promicromonospora. Next base: position 1,896 of record DATGOB010000267.1, read on the forward strand.
CCGGAGTCGAACTCGGTCCACGTGATCTGCGCGTTCGGCATGCACGCCTCGAGCAGGCCGAGGTCCTTGACGACGAGGTCGCCGTTCGGGATGCGCTGCCAGCCGATCGAGACCTCGGCCTCGATGGAGGTGTCGGGCTCCCACGGGCACTCGTCGACGGCCGCGTCCCCGGTCTGGGAGCGACCGCTGTCGACGCACCCGGCGGCGGTGAGCGCGACCGCGGCGAGCAGCGCGGCTCCGGCGGTGCGACGATGGTTGATCGGGGACATCGACCCTCCTCGGGGACGGACGGGTGGGCGCGGGGCGGGCCTCATGCCTTGCCCCGCCAGGGGATCAGGACCTTCTCGACGGTCTTGACCAGCTGGTCGAGCAGGATCGCCGTGATGCCGATGATGATGATGCAGGCGATGACGACCGCGGTCTGGTTCTGCGACCCGGAGATGTAGGCGAGGCCGCCGATGCCGGGGATGCCGTTCTGGATCTCTGCGGCGACGACGGTCGTCCACGCGAACCCGACGGCCACGCGGAAGCCCGTGACGATCTCCGGCAGCGCGGCGGGCAGGGTCACGTGCACGAGCACCTGGCCGCGGCTGGCGCCGAGCGTGCGCACCGCGTTGATCTGGTCCTCCCGCACGCCGCGGACGCCGCTGATCGAGGCGATCGCGATCGGCGGGAAGGCGGCGAGGAACAGCAGCCAGATCTTCGGCGCGTCCCCGAAGCCGAACCAGACGATCAGGAGCCCGATGTAGGCGAGCGGGGGCAGCGAGCGCAGGAAGTTCAGGTAGGGGTCGAGCAGGAGGCCGAACCACCGGAAGGACGCCATCAGGAGCCCGAGCGGGACCCCGACCAGGAGCGCGAGCCCGACACCGGCACCGATGCGCTGCAGGCTGGCGAGCAGGTGCTCCCACAGGTAGTAGTTCTGGTAGCCCCGGATCGTGCGGTCGAGACCGTCGGCGACGGGCCGCTCCTGCATGCCCCGGACCGCGGCCTCCCAGACGTCGGCCGGGCTGGGGAACAGGACGGGGTTGACGTCGAGGAGCGTGGTCAGCAGCCACCAGAGCACGACCACGGCCGTGACGCTCGCCGTCGTCGTCAACCAGTAGACCGCACGCGGGTGGCGCGCGGTGCGCAGCGCGGAGCGCCACGCGCCACGCGTGGACTCCGCGCCGGGGATCGTCCGCTCCGACATCGGCTAATCCCCGCCCGCAGGCGCGCCCGGAACGTGCCCTGCCGGCACGTCCGCAGGGGTTCCGACCACGTTGTGCGCTGGCATCAGGGCGTCAGCGTACGGGAGCCTGGCTCCTGCGGAGCGGCGCCACGTCCGCTCTCGTCGCGGCCGTCGCCCGTGGCGTCGTCGTCCCCCCGCAGCATCGCGTCGATCGCTGCGACGACCCGCGCCGTGTTGTCGCGGTCCCGGTAGGTGAACGCCTCCGCCGCCCGTGACGCGTACGGCTCAGCGACCTCGCAGCCGTGGGCCAGCAGCCGCTCCAGCTCGTCGAGCGTCTCCTCGAGCGAGTAGGCGACCGGACCGTAGCCGTCCTCCTCGAAGGAGAACCAGGACCGTGAGGCGTGCCGCGTCTCGTAGAGCTCCTCGTCGAAGCGCACGTAGATGATCGGGATGCCCATGTAGGCGATGTCGAAGTGCACCGAGGAGTGGTCGGTGATGAACACGTCGCAGCCTCGCAGGATGTCCTGGAAGCTCGTCCGGTCCGGGTCGGCGACCCCGACCCGGTCGGAGGTCGCGACCGATCCGTCGAAGTGGTCGGCGACGTTGTAGTGCGGCAGCAGCTGCAGGCGGAAGTCGTGCCGCTCGAGCAGGGCGTGCAGGCGGGGACTGGTCAGCAGACCGGTGATGAACCGCTCGTAGTCGGATCCCTCGAGCGGGATCTGGTGGTGGTTGACCTCGCCGTTCAAACGTGGCGTGAGGTACTGCCGCCACGTCGGCATGAACAGGATCGTCCGGGTGCCCGGCACCCGCTCCAGACCGTCGTAGCGGGGCATCCCGATCTCGCGGATCTGGTGGTCGTAGCCGGAGACCGCACGGAGCGCCTCGGTCTCGCGGCGCATGGCCGTGAGCAGCATGTCGTAGCCGGTCAGCCCACGCTTGAAGGCGTTGGCGTTGAGGTGGATCCCGTGCTTGAGGTAGACGCGCGCCGAGCCGATGCGCCAGGCGAGGTGCCTCGTGTAGCCCTCCGCGAGCCAGCTGCTCGGGACGAGGTACCGCATCGAGTACGCGTTCGCGAGCACGTCGGCGTGCAGCATGAGCAGCTGGTGCCGCCACGAGGAGTGCGCCACGACGTGGCCCAGGTGCGCGACCCGTGACGCCTGCGGGCTCGCCGGGTCGATGACGTAGTACGCGCTGCGGCGCGGCTCGTGCTCGCGGATGTGCCGGAACAGGTGGAAGCCGTTGTCCTGGGCCGTGTCGGTGCGCTCGCCGATCAGCCAGATCGAGCGACCCCAGAAGAGCGGCTTGGTCAGCAGCCGGAGCACCCGCATCCCGACCATGCGCGGGTAGGCGCGACCGCGGCGGACGAACCCGAGGTCCTTCCTGAGCATCGTCGCCGCCCACCGGAGCCGCCCGAGGGCCCCGCGGCCACGCTGCACGAGCACGAAGCAGGACGTCCCGTCACCGACGGTGTGGGTCAGGTAGCGGATGCGCCGGGTCGACGACCCCTGCACGGTCATGGTGACCGCTCGGCTGCCGAAGAGCAGCCCCTTCGAGGGCTGCAGGCGCCGCCGGACCGACGTCGCGGCGGAGCCGGTGTCGACCTCGAGGGAGACCGCGTACGCGCCGTCGTGCGCCTCGACCAGCGGCACCGTGCCGACCAGCTCCTCCCAGGTCCGTCGGCCGTGGCTGTCGACCCGCACCCGCGGGGTGACCGGCTCGGAGCGCACCTCGGCGCCGCCAGCGCGGGTCAGCACGAACCGGTACCGCCACGGCGGCTGGGCGGTGCCGGGCACCATCGCCGCGTTGAGCCACCCGAGGAGCCGGATGTCACCGCTCTCGGGATCGATCGCCTCCAGGCGCGGCTCGGCGCCGCTGAGCAGTGCGGCGCCGAGGTAGGCGGCGACGTCGTCGTCGAGGTCGGCGATGCCGAGGACGTCGTGCACGTAGGCCGACGTCACCTCCTGCGGGCACTGAGAGGTGTGCAGCAGCAGCGGGACCGGGCTGGCGGCGGCGTCCCGCAGCTCGGCCGCCTGCAGCGAGACCGAGGCGAGCCACGAGTCCAGGCCGTTCTGCCGCGGCAGGCGCGCGACGCAGACGGCCCCGCCGGTGTGCCCGAGCAGCGCGTCGCAGGCGACGTCGGCGAGCTCCTCCCGTGCGCTGGAGGCGGTCGGGAGGAACACGACGTCGGGATGCTCGGCGACGACGGCGTCGACGTACGGCTGCGCGCGCGGCGTGTGGACGATCGTGATCGGCGCGCTCCCCCACACCGGGTCCTGGGCGAGACGCCGGAGGATCGCACCCAGGCGTGGTGCGGTCTGCACGTTGACCAGCAGCACGAGCGGGACGGCGCCGCTCGCCGGCATGCGGCGCTGGGCTTCCGGCACCGCCACCAGGTCGCCGACAGCGCCAGGGCCGGTGCGCGCCACCCGGTCACGGACGGCAGCCGGCCCGAACCGCTCCCGGATCGCCGCCGCGGCTCTCTCGGCGTGCTCCCGGCAGGCGTCCGGGTCGGCGTGCAGCCGTCGCACCAGCGCGGGGACGTCCGCCGGCTCGGCGTACAGCGCCGCGGCGCCGTAGACCGGCTCGTAGCGCGGCGGCAGGATCGTGACGCACCCGCTCGCGATCGCCAGCACGACGTCGCGCTCGGCGCGGACCGGGGCGCTCGGGTGCGGCACGTCCACGTAGAAGTCCAGCTGTGCGAGGTGCCGCCGGACGCCGAGGGTCTCCAGGGGGTACCAGACCCATCCGGTCGGTACCCGCGCGTGACCGATCACCTGGCCGAGCGTGCGCGGGTCGCCGGCGATCCGGACGTCGAAGGAGTCGTCGTCCGGGAGGACCTCGAACACCTCGCGCGCCGAATCCGGCCACTGCGGGCCGGCTCCGGTGAGCCGCCGTCCGACGACGGGGCGCGCGCGTCGCTGCGGGCGCCGCACCGGCCGCGCCTCGTCGTCGAGCAGCGTGAGCTCCGCGTCACGGATCCGTTCGGTGGGGAGCTCGGACGCGAGCGCGTCGCGGATCGCCTCCGAGCACGACACCCAGGTCGGCTCGACCCCGAAGGTCGCGCGGACGGTCTCGTCGCAGACGCCGACCGAGTAGCCCGGCAGCTCGCCGTCGGTCGTCGGCAGGCTGTCCGCCACCACGAGCACCTGGTTGACCTCGAGCGAGCTCGGGTCGGCGGGTGCGTGCTGGAGCACGTCGGGCGAGCGGACGAGGAGCGTGGCCACCGAGCCGAGCTGGTCGAGCGCGACGAAGTCGACCCGGCCGTCGTTGAGCCGCTCGACGACCTGCGGCACGAGCGGCAGCCGACGCCGGCTCATGCGCCCGTAGGACTCCCGGTGCGCGAGCCCGACGCGCATGCCCGCCTCGCGCAGCAGGTCGGCCTGGGCCAGCAGCGCGCGCTGGGTGGGCCCGTGCAGCCGCCAGTCGCTGAGCAGCACCGCGTCGTAGCGCGGCGGGTCCGCCTGGATCGCCTCCTGCTCCACCGCGAAGCGCTGGGGGATCGCGAACCGGCGAGGTCCCGGCTCGCGCGGCAGCCGGGCGTCGGCCGCGCCCTCGCGGATCGCGTCGTGCCAGCGCCCGTACGCGAGGCGGTACACCCATCGGGAGGCGTGGTGCCACCCCGGGGTGAAGTCCGCGCGCGACAGCGACCCCGCGTTCATCCGGACCATCGCCAGCGGTTCCTCGACGTCGAGGACGTCCCGGCCCGCGACGGCCTCCAGACGGCGCCGGTACTCGGTGTCGGCGCCCTTGCGTGCCTGGTCGAAGTAGCCGACCGTCGCCAGCGCCTGCTCGCGGCGGATCATGAGCGAGGCGGCGTTCGCCTGCATCGGCTGGTAACCGGGCCGCTGGAACCGCAGGTCCTCGGAGACGCGCAGGCACAGGCTGCGGCTCGCTGGGGCCGTCTCGTCCGCCAGCAGCGCCTGCGCCTGCCGCTCGATGCGGCGCGGGTGCGACCAGTCGTCGGCGTCCTGGAACGTCACGAGGTCGCCGGTGGCCAGGTCCAGACCTGCGTTGCGTGCGACGTAGGTGCCGCGGTTGCGCTCCATGCGGTGCACGCGGACACGGGGGTCGAGCGCGGCGCACCGGTCGAGGAGGACGTCGCCCTCCGCCGGTGAGGCGTCGTCGACGACCAGCACCTCGAGGTTGCGCCAGCTCTGCGCGCAGATCGACCGGACCGAGGTGAGCAGCGCCTCGGTGGGCCGGTAGGAGGTCATGACGACCGTCACCAGCGGCCCGTCGACCGACCCGGGCGTGACCGTGCTCCCCAGCCCGTCGAACGGCGTCGGTGCGTCCGGCGAGACGGTCACGGGCTCGACCCCGTGCTCCTCGAACATCTCGGCGACGAGCCGGTGCCACTCCTCGACGCTGCCGCCGCCGTCACCGAAGGGGTTGAGGAGGTCCGCGCGCAGGTAGCGCAGCATGTCGGGCTCGAGCCGGTGCAGCGTCGGCAGCCAGGAGGTCAGCAGCTCGCGCTCGCCCGCCTGCCAGAGCCGGTCGACGACCAGCTGCTGGGCCTCGGTGTCCTCGAAGACCTCGGGCCCGTGCCGACGACGCAGCTCCTCCAGGACGAGCACCGCGTCGGCGGGGTCGGACGGCGTCAGGTTCTGCGCACCCAGCACGCGCGCGAGCGCGAGCGCCCACTCCGCGTCCAGCCGCGGCACCGCGTCCTGGCGGCCCGACGCGTGGTCGCGCCGCAGCGCCTCCAGCAGCTCCGCCGCCGAGTCGACGCCCGCCGCGGCGTGAGCGAGCAGGTCACGACCCGAGCGCGACCTCGTCCGGAGCACCGTCTGGACCAGCGCGGCGGAGCCGCCCCGCAGCCTCGCGATGTCCAGGTACTGCTCGGCCAGGGCGCGAGCCGCCGTCGTCGCACTCTCGTCGAGGGTCATGGCCAAGCTACCCCCGAAGGATCGGATGGAACGATTGCTGAACAGCGTGTGAACGGACGGTTCACGATATCGAACGGCACGCGCCGCACCCCGCACCCGAGCGGCAGCTCATGCCGTAGCCTGAGCCGGCCGGTCGTCGGGGGCGTGGGGCCCGAGCCGCCGGCCACGGGCGAGGAGAGGTCGGTGTGACGGTGCGGGTTCGGCTCGTCGCCGTGCTGGTGCTGCTGCTGGGTGCTGCCAGCGCCGTCGGCGTCCTCCTCGGCCAGGACCGCGCCGCTGCCGTGGGCCTGGTGCTGCTCGCCACGCTCGGCGTCCTCGTCCTCCTCCGGACGCACCTCGCTCAGCGGTCGCGGCTCGCGCACCTGGCTCGTTCGACGGCCCGGCTGACGTCCTCGCAGGAGTCGCTCGCGCGACGTGTGCGTGAGCTGGGGCGAGACCGCGACCGGCAGCTCGCGGCGCTGGAGGAGGCGAACGCCGCACTGGCGGAGTCGCTGGCGCAGGAGCGCGCGCAGAACCGCCGGCTCGATGACCTCGACCGCGCCTCCTTCCGGCTGGCGATGCGCCAGCACATCAGGGTCTTCCGCGCCGAGCACGCGCTGCACGCGCCCCGGACCTCGGCGGCTCTCCAGCTCCCCTACAAGCTGCGCAACCTCGAGCTCGCGGCCAGCCACGGCGTCGGGGTCCCCACCGTGCTCGCCGTGTGGCCCGACATCGACGCCGTCCAGCTGGACGGGCTGCCCGACAAGCTCGTCCTCAAGGCGGACGGCGGCGCCGGTTCCGCCGCGGTGTTCCCGCTGCAGCGCGTCGGCGAGGGTCGCTACCGGCTGCTGGGCGTCGACCAGGTCGTCGACGAGGACGACCTGCGCGAGCGTCTCCGCGCGCTCGGCCGTCGCGCTCGCGCGCCGTACTTCGCCGAGGAGCTGCTGCACGGGCCGGACGGCGGCCCGATCCCCGACGACGTCAAGCTGTACATGTTCTACGGCGAGGTCGGCCACGTGCTGGTGCGCAACGTCGCGGTGCACGGCGACCCGTCGACGATCCGGCTCAAGCTCGTCGACGAGCTCGGTCAGGACTACGGCGAGGTAGCGCTCGGTCGCCGGCACGATCCCGCGATCCCGGTGCCGACGGCGCTCCCCGAGATGGTGACCGTGGCGCAGCACCTCTCCCGCGCCGTCGGGCTGCCCTTCTGCCGCGTCGACCTCTACGAGACGAGCCGCGGAATCGTGCTGGGCGAGATCACCCGCGCGCCCAACGGGGGCAACGAGCGGTTCGCCGAGACCCACGACGAGCACCTGGGTCGGCTCTGGGTGCGTGCCGCGGCCCGGCTCGACGCCGACCTGGCCGCGGGCCGTCCGGCCGGCCCGTTGTTCGGCGAGGAGGCCGAGCTGCGGCTGTACCCCGCCGAGGGTGGCCCGTACGCCGGCGACGCCGAGCGCCGCGTGCTGCCCTGCTCGCAGTGGTGCGAGCGAACGCACCCCTGACGTCCACCTGCCGGGAGCCGGGCCCGTCGACTAGTGTCGGCCTACCCCCAGAACGGGAGGTCGGGCGATGTCGAGGCACCGTACGGCGATGATCGCCGTGGGCGTGCTGACCGCCGGTGGCTCGGCCCTGCTGCTGTGGCGCGGTGAGGGTCTCGCGGCGCCGTTGCTGCTGGTGGTGCTCGCCGTGGTCGTGCTGCTGGAGCTCGACGCCCGCCGCGGTGCCGCGCAGGCTCG
>DATGOB010000268.1:0-2363 GCA_036010205.1 Promicromonospora sp.
AGACCGCCGGGGGCCAGGCCCGCGTGCGCGCGCCGGACGAGTCCCTCGAGCCCGCCGCCCGGGTGCTCGGCGAAGCCGCTGACCTCGAGCGGCGGCCGGTCGTCCTCGTCCTCCGCCGCGGACTCCGGCAGGCCGGCCTCCGCGCGGTCGGCCCGGACGAGCGCGCGCCCGACGGGGTCGTCGCTCAGGGCCCCGAGGGCGGCCGCGTACCGCAGGAGCTCGGCCCGGCCGACACCGGCCGGGCCGAGCTCCTGCACGGACGTGACGTGCAGGGTCATCCGGTCAGGACGGGATGATCGGCAGCGTGCGGTTCGCCTGCTTGCCGGGCGCCTGCGCCGCCGTCTCGGCCGCGAGGGCGTCCTCGAGCACGGCGATGTCCGCCACGGCGTAGCCCGCCTCGTCGACGGCCTCGCGCAGCGGCTGCTCCGCGAGTGGGCCGTCCGAGATCACCCGGACCTGCGACGTCTCGCCCGCGTGCAGCTCGACGGAGACGTCCTGGACGTCCGGCACGCCCTTGAGCTCGCTGGTCACGGCGGACACGCAGTGCCCGCAGGTCATGCCGGTCACGGCGAGCGTGGTCACGGTGGTCATGTCGTCTCCTCGGTTCAGGATCGAATCGGCGGTCACATGCGCACGAGGCGGGCGATCGCCTCGGCGGCTTCCTTGACCTTGGCGGCGCCCTCGTCGTCCGACGCCTTCGCCGCGTCCACCACGCAGTGGGCCAGGTGGTCCTCCACGAGGGCGAGGCTCACCGCCTGCAGGGCCTTGGTGACGGCGCTGACCTGCGTGAGCACGTCGACGCAGTACTCGTCCTCGTCGATCATGCGCGCGATGCCGCGCACCTGGCCCTCGATGCGACGCATCCGCTTGAGGTAGCCCGGCTTGTCGGACGCGTACCCGTGCGGGCCCTCGTGCGCACCCGCGTGCTCGTGCGCGTGCTCGTGGTGCTGGTCCGTCGCCTCGGTCATGCCACCATCAGATACCCCATGGGGGTAGTGCGTCAAGTGGTGGCGTCAGCCCAGCAGGGCGCCGAGCTGGGCGAGCACGATGCCGACCACGGCCAGGGCGGCCCAGATGACCAGACCCCAGCGCCACCAGACGTTGAGCGACAGCCGCGACGGCGCGTCGAGCTGCATCGCCTCCTCGTCGGACAGGGGGCGCATCGCCCAGCCCGACTCGGTCGCCGTCGCCAGGCTGTACCGCAGTCCCCACGACACCCGGAGGATCCAGAACAGGTGGAAGTAGGAGTACCGCAGCACCAGGGCCCGCCCCGCGTCCAGCGGTGCCGACTTGTTCTTGCTGCCCCAGCCGAAGAAGATCATGCTCTCGGTTCCCTCGTTCGTGCGGCGCGCCCTGTGCGCGCGGCCCGCAGAGCGTGACAGACGAACGCGCCCTCGTCAGTGGGGAGAGGTCCCCACCGGCGAGGGCGCGCGGTCGTCGGTGTCCGCGCGGGGCCTCAGGCCGTCGCCGCCGCTGCCGCCCGCGCCGCGGCCGGCAGCGCGGCGAGGATGCGGTCCACCGCCGCGTCGTCGTGCGCGGCCGAGACGAACCACGCCTCGAAGACCGACGGCGGCAGGTTGACCCCCGACTCCAGCATCGAGTGGAACAGGGCCGTGTACCGGAACGTCTCCTGCGCCTGGGCCTGCGCGTAGTCGCGCACGCCCGACGCCGCGGCCAGCGGGCCGAAGAACACGGAGAACAAGGACCCCGCGCGCTGCACGCGGTGCTCGACCCCCGCGGCGGACAGGGCCTCGCCCACGGCGGCGGACAGCACCCGCGACACCTCGTCCACGCGGGCGTAGACGGCGTCGTCGGCCAGGCGGAGGGTCGTCAGGCCCGAGGCGACGGCGACCGGGTTCCCCGAGAGCGTGCCCGCCTGGTAGACCGGGCCGAGCGGTGCCAGGTGGTCCATGACCGCGGCGGGCCCGCCCAGTGCGGCCACGGGCATGCCGCCACCGATCACCTTGCCGAACGTGAACAGGTCGGGCGTGTATCCCTCGCCGCCCGCCGCGCGGATCGCGTCGTTCTCGAGGCCCCACCACCCTGACGGCCCGACGCGGAAGCCGGTGAGCACCTCGTCCATGACGAGCAGCGCCCCGTGCCGCGCGGTGATGCGGCGCAGGCCCTCGTTGAAGCCCTCGGCGGGCGGCACGACGCCCATGTTGGCGGGCGACGCCTCGGTGATGACGGCGGCGATCTCCGAGCCGCGCTGCGCGAACGCGGCCTCGACGGCCGCCAGGTCGTTGTACGGCAGCACCAGGGTCTCTGCGGCGGTCGCCTCCGTGACGCCGGCGGACCCCGGCAGGGCGAGCGTCGCGACGCCGGAGCCCGCCTCCGCGAGCAGCGCGTCCATGTGCCCGTGG
>DATGOB010000269.1:0-19280 GCA_036010205.1 Promicromonospora sp.
GGTCGCCCGCGGGCCGTCGGGGAAGCGCTCGGTCTCGCCGAGCAGGTCGCCGGCCTCGTAGACCATCGTCTGGCCGTCCCAGGACAGGTCGGTGCTCGACTCGCCCTGGCCCGCCGCCGTGTACACGTAGGCGGCGCTGCAGCGGTAGCTCTGGTCGCGCACCACGAGACGGCGGTCCTCGGCGCGGCCGACGGTGATCGGGCTGGCCGAGAGGTTGAGCAGCACGGTGGCACCCGCGAGCGCCGCGAGCGAGCTCGGCGGCACCGGCACCCAGATGTCCTCGCAGACCTCGACGTGGACGACGAGTCCGCGCACGTCGTCGGCACGGAACAGGAGGTCGGGGCCGACGGGCACCTCCTCGCCGAGCAGCGTGAGGGTACCGCGGTGGTCGTCGCCGGGCGCGAACTGCCGCCGCTCGTAGAACTCCCGGTACGTGGGCAGGTAGGACTTGGGCGCGACGCCGAGGATCCGCCCCCTGTGCACGACGACGGCCGTGTTCAGCAGGCGGCTGCCCACGAGCAGCGGCGCGCCGACGACGAGCATCGTCCGCAGCCCGACGCTCGCGGCCTTGATCTCGGCGAGGGCTTCGAGCACGGACTCCAGGAGCGTGTCCTGCATGAGGAGGTCGTCGATTGCGTAGCCGCTCAGGCACAGCTCGGGGAAGACGGCGACGGCGACCCCGTCGTCGTGCATCCGCTGCGCCTGCTCGAGGACGGCGGCGGCGTTGGCCGCGGGGTCGGCGACGGCGACGGGCAGGGTGCAGGCCGCGACCCGGGCGAACCCCTGGGCGTACGCGTTGTAGAAGTCCACGTCGTCGAGTCTAGGGAGCCCCCCGCCTCTCGCCCGCCCACCCCCACGCCGAGGTAGTCACAGGGCGAGGTAGTCACGCCGGCCCGTCCCCGAGATCACCCCGCACCGGCGATGAGTTCGCACCCGCACCGGCGTCGACAAGGACGGGCGCACGGTGCGCCCCCGAACGAGAGGAACCGCGATGTCTTTCCAGGCCTATCTCGACGCCGTCGAGGACAAGACCGGGCACACGCCGCGCGAGCTGGTCGCGCTCGCCCAGGAGCGCGGGTTCGACGCGTCCACGAAGGCGGCGCCGATCCTCGCCTGGCTCAAGGAGGAGTACGGCCTGGGCCGGGGGCACGGGATGGCGCTGGTGCACGTGATCACCAAGGGGCCGCAGATCGGCGCCAAGCACGTCGGGTCGTCCGGCACCCACCGCGACGAGTCCGACACCCTGTGGCTCGACGGGAAGGCCACCAACCCGGCGAGGTCCGGCTGACGGCTTCCGGGCGGTCGTTACCTCAGGTAATGATGTACCCATGACAACGCGCTCCAGCATCGCCATCACCAACGCCTACGTGGTCCCTGTCGCCGCCGAGCCGATCGAGAACGGCACGGTCGTCATCACCGACGGCGTCATCACCGCCGTCGGGCAGGACGTCGCCGTGCCGGACGGCGTCGAGACGATCGACGCCGGCGGCCGGTGGCTCCTGCCCGGCTTCGTGGAGGGCCACGGCCACCTCGGCGTCCACGAGGAGGGCGAGGGCTGGGCAGGCAACGACACCAACGAGATGACCGGCCCGAACGGCTCGGCCCTGCGCGCGATCGACGCCGTGCAGATCGACGAGGAGGGCTTCCGCGACGCGCTGGCCGGCGGCGTGACGACGGCGGTCATCAAGCCGGGGTCGGGCAACCCGATCGGCGGCCAGACCGTCGCGATCAAGACGTGGGGCGGCCGCACGGTCGACGAGCAGGTGATCAGCGACGCCGTGTCCGTCAAGAGCGCGCTGGGCGAGAACCCGAAGCGGGTCTACGGGGACAAGAAGCAGCTCCCGTCGACCCGCCTGGGTGTCGCGAACGTGATCCGTGAGGCGTTCGTCGCGGCCCAGGACTACGCCGCGAAGCGGGACGCCGCCGCTGCGGAGGGCAAGCCGTTCGACCGCGATCTGGGCAAGGAGACGCTGGCCCGCGTGCTGTCCGGCGAGCTCGCGTGGGACCAGCACACGCACCGGGCCGACGACATCGCGACGGCGATCCGGCTGTCGGAGGAGTTCGGCTACCGCCTCGTCATCAACCATGGCACCGAGGGCCATCTGCTCGCGGACGTGCTCGCCGAGAAGGACATCCCGGTCATCTACGGCCCGATGTTCGTCTCGCGGTCCAAGGTCGAGGTGCGGCAGCGCGCCAACCGCAACATCGCGGCGATGGCGGCGGCCGGCGTGCGGGTCGCGATCACCACCGACCACCCCGTGATCCCGATCACCTTCCTCGTGCACCAGGCGTCGTTCGCCGCGCGCGACGGCCTGCCCCGCGAGACGGCGCTGGCCGCGATCACGGTGAACCCTGCCTCGTTCCTCGGGCTGGACGAGCGCGTCGGGGCCATCAAGGAGGGTCTCGACGGCGACGTCGTGCTGTGGTCGGGCGACCCGTTCGACACCGACCAGCGCGCCGAGCGCGTCTTCATCACGGGTACCGAGGTCTACACGTGGGACCCGGCGGCCGACGACGGCCGGGGCGCCGGCCGCGTCCGCGAGCGCGTCTCCCGCTTCGCCTGACCCGGGACGGCGCACCCGGCACCGCAGGACGACACGCGGTGGTACCGGGGGGCGACGCGGCGGGCGGCGGCCCGGCGTAGCGTTCGAGCATGCTGGGCACGATCCGTCCCGCGCGCGACGCCGACACCGTCGCCCCCGGGTCCCTCGACCGCCCGCGAGCGCGTCTCTTCGTCGCGGTCGCGGTGGCCGTCCTCGGCGTGCTCGGGTCGTTCGTGGCGGCGCGCAACCAGCCGTGGGCGGCCGAGCCCGACCTGCTCTCGCTGCTGCTCCTGCTCGTGTCCCCGGCCGCCCTGGTGCTCCTCCTGCCGCGGCGGCCGGTGCTCGCGACGGTCGCCGCGATCGCGGCGACGCTCGCGTTCCTGCTGCTCGGCCACCCGTGGGGGCCCGTGTTCGTCGGGCCCGTCACGGTCCTCGCCGGTGTCGTGCTCACCGGCGGGCGCCGCGCCCGCCTGATCGGGTGGGCGGGCGCCGCGCTGCTCGCGGGCGGCGGGGCGGCGACGGCCGTGCTCGTCGGCCCGCGCGTGGAGCAGTACCTCCGCGACGACCCGGCCTGGGCTCCCGACACGCGCTGGGGGCCGCCCGCCTCGGCGGGCCACGGGCCGCCCTGGGTCGAGGACGGCGCCTGGTTCCTCGGCCTCGGCTCGCTCGTCGCGGGCGCGGCCTGGCTCGCGGTCGCGCTGCTCGTGGCGAGCGCGGTGCGCGACCGGATCGCCCGGCGCCTGGCCGCGGAGGTCGCCGCCCGCGAGACGGCGGCCGAGCGCGAGCGCACCGCCGTCGCGTCGGAGCGCCTGCGGATCGCGCGCGAGCTGCACGACGTGCTCGCCCACTCGCTGTCCGCCATCAACGTCCAGGCCGGCGTGGGGCTGCACCTGCTCGAGAAGCAGCCGGGGCAGGCCCGCGAGGCGCTCACCAACATCCGCTCCACCAGCCAGGAGGCGCTCGCCGAGGTACGCGAGGTGCTCGGCATCGTGCGCGACGGCGCCTCCGCCGCGCAGCCCGGCACCTCGACGCCCGGCGACGGCCCACGCGCCGACTGGGACGTCGCCGCGCCGCTCGCCCCGACGTGGGACCGCACGGCGCTCGACCGGCTCGTCGAGCAGGCACGGGCCGACGGCCTCGCCGTCACCGCTGACGTCGGCCCCGGCCTGGACGAGCTGCCGGACCGCCTCGCCGGTGTCGTGCACCGCGTGGTCCAGGAGTCCCTGACGAACGTGCGCCGCCACGCGCCCACCGCCCGCCGGGTCACCGTGCGCGTCGCGCGGTCCGCCACCCTGGAGGTCGTGGTCACCGACGACGGCGAGGCCGCCCAGGAGCCGTCCGCCCCCGGCTACGGTCTGGTCGGGATGCGGGAGCGGGTCGAGGCCGCGGGCGGCACGCTCGCCGTCGGCCCGCGGGCGAGCGGAGCCGGCTGGGAGGTGCGGGCGGCGCTCCCGCTCCCGCACGACACCACCCGCCCGACCGACACCGGGGAGACCGCATGATCGACGTCCTGCTCGCCGACGACCAGGCGCTGGTGCGCGGCGGCTTCCGCGCCCTCATCGACTCGGAGGACGACATGCGCGTCGTCGCGGAGGCGGCGACCGGGGAGGACGCCGTCGCCCGGACTCTCGAGCACCTGCCGCAGGTCGTGCTCATGGACATCCGTATGCCCGGCCTGGACGGGCTGGCGGCCACGCGCCGGATCATCGCCGAGCCACGGGCGGCGGACGTGCACGTCGTGGTCGTGACGACCTTCGAGCTCGACGAGTACGTGACCGACGCGATCCGCGCCGGGGCGTCGGGGTTCCTCGTCAAGGACACCGAGCCGGCCGAGCTCGTGCGTGCGGTACGGGTCGCGGCGTCGGGCAACGCGCTGCTCTCGCCGACGGTGACGCGGCGCCTGCTGGCCCGGGTCGCGGACGCGACCCGCGTCGTGGGCCCCGTGCCCGCCCTGGCCGATCTCACGCCGCGCGAGCGCGAGGTGCTCGTCGAGGTGGCGGGCGGGCTCGCGAACGACGAGATCGCGGCGCGGCTGTACCTCTCGGAGTCGACGGTCAAGACGCACGTCTCCCGCGTGCTCATGAAGACGGGCTCGCGCGACCGCGCGCAGCTCGTGGTGCTCGCCTACGAGGCGGGTCTGGTGCGGCCGGGCTGGGCGGGGACCGCCTGACCGGCAGAGCGGGGACCGCCTGACCGGCAGAGCGGGGACCGCCTGACCGGCACCACGGGTGTACCGCGCCGGGTACAGCGGGCTGACGACCCCGACGGCGCACGGCGGCAGCCTGGACGCAGGCCGGAACGACCGGCCGACACCGACTGCTGACACCGACTGCTGGAGGTCGACATGCTCACCGCCACGACCGCGGTCCTCGCCGAGGCGCCCTACGCCGGCTGGGGCGGGCCCGGACCGTTCTTCTTCGTCATCCCGCTGCTGTGGTTCCTGCTGTTCGCGACGGTCGTCGTGCTCGTCGCCCGCCGTGCCCGGCGCGGACCGCGCGGTCCGTGGGGCCCGTGGGCCGCGCACCAGGGGGCCGGGGCCGACCCGGTGACCCTGCTCGGCGTCCGCTTCGCCCGCGGGGAGATCGACGAGGCCGAGTACCGCTCGCGCCTGGCCGTGCTCCGCTCTGCGGACCCCTACCCGTCGGCACACCCGTCGGCGCCCGCGCCGCGGGACGCCGGGCACGACGCCCGGTACGACGCACCGCAGGACAGGCCGGACGACGGTCCGGCGCCCGACGCCGGGCGCTGACCGCACACCACCCGCACGGCCCGGGTCGCCCTGGGGCGGCCCGGGTCGTCGCACGTTCCGGGTCCGCCGGGGCACACGGGACGGACCAGGACGATTGGCCCTCCCACGGGGCCGTGCCGCTAGACTCGCCGCGGGTGCGACGGACCGCACTCCCTGTGAACCGGTTGACGTGAGGGAAGTACATCGTGAGCACCAGCAAGAACTGGGGCGCCGCCGCACTGGTCTCCTGTGCGCTCCTGCTGTCCGGATGCTCGGCCCTCGAGGACATGGCCAGCGACTTCATGCCCTCGGGTGAAGAGGTCCAGCAGGAGGCCGAGCCGACGTCCGACGCCGTCGAGGCGCCCGTGAGCACGGGCAAGTACAGCCTCGTCGAGACGTGCAACGCCTTCTTCTCCGGCCCGCTGGTCCAGAACATCAACGGTCTGGCGAAGGCTGTCGCCACGCCCCTCGACGAGCAGCGCACCGGCCAGGCGAGCAGCATCAGCAAGAACATCGGCCTGATCATCGGCGAGGCCGACGAGGTGAGCATCGCGCACCTCGAGGCCGTGCGCGCTCCGTTCGACCAGGCGCTCGACGGCTCGATCGCGCGCCCGCGGGCCGTGCAGAAGGCGATCAAGGACTACCAGTCCGCGTGCAAGGAGGCGGGCTGGAAGGGCTGAACCGCCCGACCGCCGCAGCACCGGACGAGAGGACCCCCGCACCACCGAGGTGGGCGGGGGTCCTCGTGCGTGCGCGGACCGTCAGCCGCCGGCCAGGAACTCCCGCATCACGGGGGCCGCGACGGTCGACGCGAGGTCACCCTCCTCGATGAACACGGCCGCGGCGAGGTCGTCCGTGATCGCCACCATCCACACGTGCGCCTTCGACCCGTCGCCGAACTGCGCCGTGCCGGTCTTGGCGCCGACGATGCCCGGGACGTCCCGCAGCGCGGTGCCGGAACCCTCGCTGACCACCCCGCCCATGAGATCGCGGAGCGTCGCGGCCTCGTCCTCGGTCAGGTCGCCCGACGGCGCCTCGGGCGCCTTGCCGTCCTCGGGCTGCACGAGCCACGGCGAGACCGTGTGCCCCGCCGCGACGCTCGCGGCCACCGTCGCCATGGCCAGCGGGGTCGCGACCACCTGCCCCTGGCCGATCATCGACGCCGCGTGCACGGTGCCCGTCGAGTCGGCGGGTACGTCGCCCATCGTGCCTGCGGCGCCGAGCGCGCTCGCCTCGACGCCCAGCCCGAGCGACGCCGCGGCGTCGTGCAGCTGCTGCTGGCTGACGGCCTCGTGCTGGGCGATGAACGCGGTGTTGCACGAGTTCGCGAAGATCGTGCGGAAGGGCACCGCGTCCCCGAGGGCGGACTGCGGATAGCCCGGCACGTTGCCGAACTGGCGCCCGTCGACGGTGACGCCGGACGCGCACGGCAGCGGGGTGTCGGGGGTGACGCCCCCGCGGATCAGGGCGAGCGACGTCGCGATCTTGAACGTCGAGCCCGGCGGGTACTGGCCGAGGGTGGCCGTGTTGTAGCCCTCGGAGCCCGGTCCCGACGCCGCGGCGAGCACCTCACCGGTCGACGGCCGGATCGCGACGATGGCGCTGGCCAGGTCGGTGATGTCCGCGAGCGTCTCCTCCGCGCGGCGCTGCACCGCGGGGTCGAGGGTGACCACGAGCGGCTCGCCGTCCTGCTTCTCGACGGTGAACGCCTCCCGGCCCGCGCCCTCGCCGTCGGCGGGCTCGATGGTGACGGCGAGACCCGGCACGCCCCGCAGCTGCTCGTCGTAGGCGGCCTGCAGCCCCGAGAGGCCGACGACGTCACCCGGCGCCACAGCACCCTCTGACTCCTCGACGATCTCGGCCGTCGCCTCGCCGACGATGCCGAGCACCGGGCGCGCGAAGTCCCGCGTCGGGGCCAGGGCCAGCTCGTCCGGGATGCCGACGACGCCGGGGATCGCCATGGCGGCGTCGAAGTCGTACTCCGGGTCGCCGTCGCGGATGGTGATGACCTCGACGAACGCCTTCTCGCCCGCCGACCGGACGCGGGCCTCGACGTCGTCGGTCGTCTCCTGGTCGAGCTCGAGCACCGTGCCGAGCTGCTGGGTCGCGGTCTCCCAGCCCGGCCGGGTCTTGTCGATCCCGACGTGGTGCACCGGGGTCTGGCTGACGATCGTGTCGCCGCCGGTGGTCCGGATCTCCCCGCGGGCGGGCTCGGTGCGCTCGACCGCGAGCCGCTCTCCCGACTCGAGGTCGGGCACCAGGACGCCGGGGTTCCACGTGGCCTGCCACTCGCCGGCCTCGCCGTCGGCGGACCCCGGATAGGTGAGCTGCACGACCGTCTCGTAGTCCCAGGCCGTGTCGGTGGCGACCGGCCAGCTCCAGGCGAGGGTCGCGGTCGCCGTGGCGGTCCCGCCGTCGCCCTCCTCGACCGGGGTCACGTCCTTCACCGTGACGGTCCCCGCGTCCTCGCCGACGGCGGCCCGCAGCTGCTCGAACACCTGCGTGTACTGCTCGTCGGGCGACGCGGACGTCTCGAGCGCCAGCGGCACCTGCGACGGCGTGCCCGCCTCGAGCGCCTCGGCGAGCCGCTCGGCGGCGGGCCCGGGGTCGGGGATCCCCGGCGCGCGGAGGAACAGGAACCACACGGCGACGGCAGCGGCGGCGAGCAGCACGACGGCGCCGCCGACGATCAGCGCGGTGCGACCGCTGCGCCGCTCCTGGGGCGGTCCGGGCGGGGGCGGCACCTGATCCTCCGGCGGTAGCGCCGCGTACCCCCCGGGCGGAGGCGGGACGGGTGCGTGACCGTCCGCCGGCGGGAGGGACGGTGGGTATCCGCTCATGCCCAGGAGCCTACGGGGCCGGTCATGAACGGCACGTGGAATGTCCTGGGTGAAATGTCAAGGATGCGGCAAGGGAGGGGCGGAGCCGCCGGACCCCCTGGACCTGCGGCCCCGCCCGCCGGGCGTCACGCACCCACGGAACGCCTGCGGTCCTTGGCACGCGTGGCGAGCTCGAGGTACGACGTCACCGGCGCGGCCCGGCCGGCGGTGCGGAGCTTGTGCTCCCGCCGGTTGAGCAGCTCCATGCGTCGCAGGTCGCGTTCGATGCCGGCGAGGTCGTTGCCGGTGACCGCTGTGCTGGTCGTCATGGTGGTTCCCCGTTCCAAGGCTCCTCGTGCGGGCGGCCTCGACAACCAAGGACGCACGAGAAGGTCGTTCCGTTGGGGAGGGAGGGGCGGCACCGGGTCCTTGTGACCTCGGCGCCCCGATCTCACCCGCCGACGACGCGATCGCGCAGCACCGGGCCGTGTCGTTCGGTCACCGGGATGACGATCTCGGCGGCGCCCGATCGACACCGGCCCCGTGGACCCTCTGCTCAGCGCGCCGGGGCCGCCTTGACGACCGGCCCCCAGGCCAGCGGGTCGAGGGTCCGCGTGCTGTCGTCCGTGACCCCGGCCCACCGGCGCGCGTCGTCGATCGTGGCGGCGAGGAGGTCGCGCAGGCGCGCGTCCACGTCGGGCACGAACGCCTCCGAGATGCCCTGCACCGCCGTCGAGACGACGCTCGGCGCGGCGTCGCGGACGAAGCGCTTGGGTCGCACGCTCGTGCCGGCGCAGAAGCGCTCGGCCCAGGCCGCGGTCTTCGGCACCGCCGCGAGCGCGTCCTTGCTCTCCGGCGAGAGCGTCCCGGCCGGGCGGTCCTCGAGGACGTCCAGCATGCGCTCGGAGCCGAGCACCGCGACAGCGAGGGTCTGCTGGCGGTCGGCCGGTGAGACCGGCAGCGCGGTCTGCGCGGCGCGGAGCGCGATCCGCACGTCCCAGCGCGGGTCGGTGCTGGTCAGGCCGATGACCGACGGGATGAGCGGCGCGAGCCGCGGCCGCGCGTGGTCCGCCGTGAGGTCGTTCACCGCCCGCGCCAGCATGGCGATGAGCGGGTGGGTGCAGGCGGGGTGGTCGCTCCACTTCTCCCCCGCCAGGAAGGAGGCCAGCTCCATGAAGCACGCGCCCTTCTTGGGGTTGCGGTGCTTCCCACGACCCAGCATGGGCAAGATGTCGTACGTTCCAGCTTCGGTTCCGGTCACGATCCACCCCCGAATTGGGTCCGCTACTGGTTCCAGTGTGCGTCCGGTGTGACGTGGATCGCAATAGTGCGTCCAGGAACCTCCAGGTGTCCGCCCGACGGGTCCGGTGCCCGCGCACCGGCTCCCGCACCCACCTCAGGACCACCTCAGGGGCACCTCAGACGGGTGCGCGGGGTGCGTCTGAGGTGGCCGCGCCGCGAGGACTGCCCGGCCGCCCGATCCCCGGGCCCCGGCCTCAGGACGAGTGTCTTCCTCATCAGCCGGACGGGCACACGGCCCGCCGGGGACACCGGGAGGAACCATGTCGCTGTGGGGACCCGCCACCGAGGCGGAGATCGAGTACCGGCAGGCCGAGCTGCGGCGCGCGTGGGGCGGGCGGCGGACGAGGCGCGCCGAGCGGCCCGCCCACCGGGACGACCGCCAGGCCGCGCAGGCGCGCACCGAGCGCGTCCGCGCCCAGCAGATCAAGGAGGGCATCGCGGGCATGCGTCCCGCCGGCGCGCACCGCGGCCTGTTCGCATGACGCTCGCCGACCGGGCCGGCGCTGACAGGCTCGACCCGGACAGGGCCGTGACGGACGGGACCAGGGGGAGTGTCGGTGACCGGTGGCACGATGAGCACGTGCGACGGTCCACGACGATCCCCCTGGTCTCCCGGCAGGAGCAGGTCACCTCGCTCCTGCTGGCGGTCGGGCGCGCCTCGGCGGGGCGGCCGGGCCTCACGCTGGTCGGCGGGGACGCCGGCGTCGGCAAGACGCGCCTGATCAGCCACGTCACCCAGGCGGCGCGGCAGGCAGGTGCCCACGTCGTCGTCGTGCACTGCGTGGACCTGGGCCAGGTGGGCATCCCGTACCTGCCGTTCACCGACGCGCTGACGCAGCTCCAGGCCGGTGCGGCGGGCGAGGACGCGGCCGCCCGGGTGGCCGAGCTGGTCCGGGAGCGGCCCGCGCTGTGGCGGCTGCTCGAGCCCGGCGGCGGCGCCGAGACGGACCACGACGAGCGGCTGCAGCTCTTCGAGGGCATCGCGCGCAGCCTCGCCGACACGGGCACGGCGGGCGCGCCCCTCGTCCTGGTGGTCGAGGACGCCCACTGGGCCGACGCCTCGACGCGCGACGTGCTGCGCTTCCTCGCGGCCCGCGCCCGGGCGGAGCACGTGCTGCTCGTCGTCACCTACCGCGCGGACGACGTCGACCGCAGGCACCCGCTGCGCCCGCTGCTCGCCGAGCTGTCCCGGCTCGAGCACGTCGAGCGGATCGACCTGCGGCCGTTCGACGAGACGGAGCTGCGCGAGTTCACGACGGCGCTGGCGGGGGCACCGCTCGCGCCCGCAGCGTTCTCCGAGGTCATGGACCGCTCGGAGGGCAACGCCTTCTTCGCCGAGGAGCTGCTCGACGCGGGCCCGGACTCCGCGAGCCTGCCCTGGACCCTCACCGAGGTGCTCCGCACCCGGCTCGAACGGCTCGACCCCGAGGTGCAGCAGGTGCTGCGCATCGCGTCGGTCGCCGGGCGCCGGGTCAGGGAGGACCTGCTGCGCGCCGCGGCCGCGCGGGCCGGCACGCCCGACGTCGACGCGGCGCTGCGCGAGGCCGTGACCCAGCAGGTGCTCGTGGTGTCGGGCACCCACCTGGAGTTCCGGCACGCGCTGCTCGCCGAGGCCCTGTACGCCGACCTGCTGCCCGGTGAGCGGTCCGCCGTCCACCGCGCCTACCTCGCCGTGATCGAGCAGGAGGGGCCTGACGGCATGCCGATCGGCAGCGCCGCCGAGCGCGCCCACCACGCCTACGAGGGACACGACCTGCCCGCCGCGCTCAGCGCGTCCCGCGACGCGGCGCTGCGCGCCCGCAGGCTGCTCGCGCCCGAGGAGGAGCTGCGGCACTGGGAGCAGGTGCTCGCGCTCTGGGAGTCGGTGCCCGACGCCGAGCAGCGGACCGGGCAGGACCGCGTCTCCGTCGCGCTGGCCGCCGGCGAGGCCGCGGCACGCGCCGGTGACCCGATGCGCGCGGTCAAGCTCACGCGGCGTGCGGTCGACGGCGTCACCGACCCCGAGCGCCGCGCCGGGCTGGAGCACGTGCTCGTGCACCGCTACCTCGACCTGCCGACCTGGGACGAGACGCCGGGCGCCGTCGAGGGCGCGATGGCCGACCTGCAGGCGGCGCTCGAGGCGCTGCCGCCCCGCAGCCCCGACCGCATCTGGACCAACGCGCTGCTGGCGCGGCTCGCGCTCGCGGTCGATCTCGACGACGAGGCGCGGGGGCACGCCGAGTGCGCCGTCGAGGAGGCACGGGGGACGGGTCAGGCGGGCGCGCTCGCCGTCGCCCTGTCGACGCTCGCCGTGCTGTACGTCGCCGACCCGGACCGCGCGTCGGCCGTCCTCGACGAGGCGCGCCAGGCCGCGGTGGAGGCCGGCGACGTGCTCACGGAGATGCGCACCCTCTACAACGGCACCGCGAACCGCTTCTACGCGGGCGAGCTCGACGCGGCTGAGCAGCGGGTGCGGCACGCGCTCGCCCGCGCTGACGAGCTGGGCCTGGCGTGGAGCACACCGACCGTCTTCCTGCGGATCCTCGAGGAGGTCATGCTCTACTTCCGCGGCGACCTCGCCGACCGCGGCGTCGAGGGCGTGCCGGCCACCTCACGGCACGTCATGGAGGCCGTGCGGATGTACGCGGCGGTCGCCCGCGGGGACGACGACGCGATCGCCCGCGGCGAGGCCCTTGTCGAGCACTGGCGCAGCGACGGCCAGATCGCCCTCATCGGGGGTGGCAGCCTCGTCGACGCGCTCACGTGGGCCGGCCGGTACGACGACGCGGCGGCCCTCGCCGAGCGCATCACCGCCCACCTCGGTGAGGTGTGGTCGGAGGTGTTCCTGGGCCGGATCTGGTTGTCCGCGCTGGCCGTCGCAGCGCTGGCCGACGCGGCGCAGGCCGAGCGGTCGGCCGGCCGGGCCGGGACGGCGGGAGCCGCGTCCGCCGAGGCACGCGCGGCGGAGCGCCTGGACCGCGGCGACTCGCTCCTGGCGATCGCACGGGAGACCGCCCAGCGCGGGCGCCCGCGCGGCGGCGTGCTCGGGCCGGAGGGCCGCGCCTGGCTCCAGCGCGCCGCGGCGGAGAACGCCCGGCTGCACGCCGTGACCGGTGGCTCGGACGCCGGCGCCACCGCGCTGTGGCGCGAGGCGGCGGACGCCTGGCAGGAGACGGTGAACCTGTTCGGCTTCGGCTACCGCTACGAGGTGGCCCGCTCGCGCTACCGGTGGGCCGAGGCCCTGCTCGGCACGGGCGAGCGCGAGGCCGCGGAGGTCGAGGCCGCCGAGGCGCTGTCGGAGGCCGAGGAGATGGGCGCCGCCCCGCTCGCCGAGGCGGTCCGCGCACTGGCTCGCCGGGCCCGCCTCGACCTGCCGGGGGTGCGCCGGGCGACGGCGTCGACCCTCACCGAGCGCGAGGAGGAGGTGCTCGGTCTGGTCGCGCAGGGGCTGTCGAACCGGCAGATCGGTGAGCGCCTGTTCATCTCGACCAAGACGGTGAGCGTCCACGTGTCGAACGTGCTGGCCAAGCTGGGGGCCTCGGGCCGCGCCGAGGCCGTGAGCCTCGCGCACCAGCGTGGTCTGCTCGAGGTGTGACCGAGGGCGGCAGACTACCTCCCCGGAGCAAAAGGGACACATCCGGTACATCTATCGCGCAGGCGTACTTCTCTGGCAATACTGAGCAGATGCCGACGGACCTCCAGGCGCTGCGAGACCTCGAGCACGTCGGTCTTGGCTCTCCCACCGCGGACGAGGCCTTCGACCGGTTCGCGCGGCTCGTCCGGCGTCACCTGCACGTGCCCGCCGCCGTCGTCTTCTTCGCGGGCCGGGGCGGACAGATCCTCGCGGGCGCGTCCGGCCTCCCCGAGCCCATGCAGACGGACCGGCTGCTGCAGCACCCCGGCACGGCCACGAGCATGATCACCACCGGTGGCGAGCCGGTGGTCACCGCGGACGCGCGGCGTGAGCCGGCGCTGCGGGACAGCTACCTGGTGCGCGAGATGAACCTGGTCGCGCTCGCCGGATACCCGGTCTTCGACCTGCGCGGGCGCGCGGTCGGCGCACTCTGCGCCGTGTCGGACGCGCCGCGCGAGTGGTCGGCGGAGGACCTGGACTCGCTGGCCGACCTCGCGGCGTCGTGCACGGCGGAGCTGCGGCTGCGCGCGGAGCGCGAGCGCGCGCGGCGCATCCAGGAGACCGCCGTGCGGGCCAACCGGCGTAGCCGGTTCCTCCTCTCGCTCAGCGAGGCGTTCGCGAACGCGAACACCCTCGACCAGGTCGAGGAGGTGATCGTGGAGGTCGGCACGGCAGGCATCGGGGCACGGTTCTGCGCGCTCGCCGTGGCGGACGCCGACGGCCGCGGCATCACCTACCGGTCCCTCGTGCACGCGGAGCCACAGTTCCCGCAGAAGCTCCGTCAGGCCCGCCTCGACGACGACCGGCCGCTGTCCGTGGCCGCCCGGACGGGCAGGCCCCTGTTCTTCCGGACGGCCGAGGAGATGTACGCGTCGTTCCCGCACATGCGCGAGCACTGCAGCCCGGACATCGAGGCACGCGCGTTCCTGCCCGTCGTCACAGCGGGCGCCGTCGTCGCCGTCGTCGTGCTCGCGTGGGAGCGTGACCGTGGTCCGGACAAGGACTCGTACGCCCTGCAGACCGGGCTCGCGCACTACACGGGCCACGCGCTGGAGCGGGCGCGGCTCCTGGAGGAGCGGCGCGAGTCGGCCAAGACGCTGCAGCGCGCGATGCTCAGCCGCCTGCCCGAGGTGCCCCACCTCGACATGGCCGCGACGTACTCGCCCGCGACCCATGCGGACCAGATCGGCGGCGACTGGTACGACGCGGTGGCCGTGGACGACGACACGACGATGCTCATGATCGGCGACGTCACCGGCCACGACATGCGCGCCGCCGCGAAGATGGGCCAGCTCCGCTCGCTGCTGCGGGCATTCGCGTGGAGCCATGACGAGTCCCCCTCCGCGCTCCTGTCCCTGCTGGACAAGGCCAACTCCGGGCTCGGGCTGCTGGCCAGCGGCACGGCCGTGGTCGCGCGGCTGGAGAAGGTCCGTGGTGCCTACCAGCTCACCTGGTCGACGGCGGGCCACCCGCCGCCGCTGGTGCTGCGCCACGACGGCACCGTGGAGCGGCTCTCGGTGCTGCCCGACATGATGCTCGGCGTGCGGCCGACGACCAAGCGCAGCGACCACACGACCACGCTGCACCCCGGCGACACGCTGCTGCTGTACACGGACGGCCTGGCGGAGCAGCGCTGCTCGACGCCCGACCAGTGGCTCGACCGCCTGCAGAAGACGTTCGGCATGCTCGGCGACACGGCGACGGCGGCCCTGCCGGTCACGCTCGTGCGCCGCCTCGCGTCGGGCGACCAGCGCGACGACGTCGCCGTGCTCGCCGTGCGCGTGCGGGCGACGGCGCCGTCCGGTCCGCCCTCGCTGGGCCGGCCCGCCACGGCGGAGCGCAAGCTGGCGCCGTCGCTGCTCGACGTGGGACCCGCGCGGATCTGGGTCGACGACGTGCTGGAGAGCTGCGGTGTGCCCATGCCGCTGCGACGCACCGTCATGCTGCTGACGTCGGAGGTGCTGACGAACGCCGTCGACCACGGGCAGGCACCGTTCACCGCGTCGGTCGAGGTCGACCTGGAGCGCCTGCGCGTCGGCGTGCGGGACTCGTCGACGGTCCAGCCCGAGCTGCGCGACCCTGCCGTGACGGAGTTCGGCGGGCGCGGCGTGCAGTTCCTCGAACGCCTCGCGTCCCGCTGGGGCGTGGACAGCCACGGCAACGGCTCCGAGGGCGCGGCCGGTGGACGGCACGGCGCGGCCAGGGCCCGGCGGCGGGCCGGGAAGACGGTGTGGTTCGAGCTCGACCTCACGGGCGGGTGAGCCCGGACCGGGTGGCGTTTTCGGGGACGGGCGAATGTCCGTCGCCTCCCGGCCGGAGTGTCAGTGGTCGCGCGTACCGTGTGATCCATGGCACAGACAGCGTCAGAATCACACCACGACACGCGCGCTGCCGTGGCGGCGGACGAGCTCAGCGCCGAGCTCGAGACGTACCGCCGCGAGCTCACCGGATACTGCTACCGGCTGCTGGGCGGCGCGTTCGACGCCGACGACGCGGTGCAGGAGACCCTCCTGCGGGCGTGGCGGTCGTACGAGCGGTTCGAGGGCCGTTCCTCACTGCGCACCTGGCTCTACCGGATCGCCACGAACGTGTGCTTCGACCAGCTCGGCTCGAGCCGCGCCAAGCGCGAGCGACCCATGGGTCTCGGCGCGGCGGCCGCCCCGGTCGAGGAGAGCCTCGCCGACGTCCTGCCCGAGTCGGCCTGGGTCGAGCCGGTGCCGACCGACCACGTGCTGCCCGGCGCGAGCGACCCGGCCGACACGACCGTCGCCCGTGAGTCGGTCCGGCTCGCGTTCGTCGCGGCGCTCCAGCACCTGCCCGCGAAGCAGCGCGCCGTGCTCATCCTCCGCGAGGTGCTGCGGTGGCCGACGACCGAGGTCGCCACGCTGCTCGACACGTCGGTGGCGTCGGTGAACAGCGCGCTCCAGCGGGCGCGGGCCACGTTGGCCGACAAGGCGCCGAACCGTACGGGCACCTCGGGGGCGCCCGCGCCGTCGTCCGCGGACGAGGCCGACCTGCTCGAGCGGTACGTCGCGGCCTTCGAGCGGTACGACATGGCAGCCCTCGCCAACCTCCTGCGTGAGGACGCCGTGATGAACATGCCGCCGTACGCGATGTGGCTCGAGGGGATCGACGACATCCAGCGGTGGCTCACGGGGCCGGGCAAGGAGTGCGAGGGGTCGCGCTGCATGCCCGTCCACGTCAACGACACGCCAGGTTTCGCGCAGTACCGCAAGGACCCGCGCGGCGGGCACCACCCGTGGGGCATCGTCGTGCTCGAGAACGACGGCACGCACGTCACGGGCATCACCACGTTTCTCGACACGGAGAAGTGGTTCAGCCGATTCGGCCTGCCGGACCACCTCGACTGACGTTTTGGCAATACGCTGACCCGGGTGACTGTGCGATCCGTGGTGGTCGGCGTGGACCACAAGAATCCGGACCTGGCCCGGCGAGCAGCGTCGCTCGTCCAGTCCCTGGGTGGAAGCCTGATCGAGCTCGTCTGCGTGTGGGTCGACGAGACGGCTGTCCCGAACTCACGGGGCTTCACCGTGTCGGTGGATCCGGACATCGCGGTGCACAACGATGCGTACGGCGCCGACGTGCTCGCGGGCCTGCACCGGGCCATGGCCGACGTCGGCCTGCCGTGGAGCGCCCTGCGGGGCGCGGGCGACCCCGCGGCGGAGCTGGGCCGGGTCGCCGACGAGGTGGGCGCCGCCATGATCGTGGTGGGCGCGCACCGGTCGGGGTTGCGCGGATGGACCAACAACCTCGTCGGCGGCACCGTGGCCGGCCGGCTCATCCACAACCAGCCTCGCCCCGTCGTGGTGCTCCCGGAGACGGCGCCGACGTCGTGACCGCTAGATTTTCCTCAGACCTGTCCGTCACACCCGAGGGGACCCGGCGCGTGGCCCGTGCACTGCACCGCGACTGGCGTTACGTGGGCCTCGTCGCGCTCGGCGGGGCGTGCGGCTCGCTCGCACGGGTGCTGGTGGGCGCATGGACGGCCTACGTCACGGTGCCGCTGGTCGCGGCGTTCCCCGGGCTCGCCCACGGGATCCTCTGGTTCCCGCTCGACACCCTTGCCGTGAACGTGCTGGGCGCGTTCGCCCTGGGGTACCTCCTCGAGGCCCTTGCCCGCCGCGGCCGCGAGACGGTCCGGCGCCGCAAGATCCGCCTCGGTATCGGCACGGGCGTGCTCGGCGGGTTCACCACGTACTCCGCGCTGGCCCTGGACACCCGGAACCTCCTGTTCCTGCACGGGATGCCGTGGATCGCCGTCCTCTACGTGGTGCTCACGCTGGTGGGCGGCACGGCGGCCTGCCTGGGCGGCGTCGCGCTCGCCGCCCGCGTCGACCGGACGAGGAGGAGCCGATGATCCACCTCCCCGCGCTCGACCTCCTGCTCTTCGCCGTGGGCGGCGGCCTCGGCGCCGCCGCCCGGTTCGTCGTGGACGGTGAGATCCGCGCCCGGCACCGCGGCGGGTTCCCGTGGGGCACCGTCGTGGTCAACGTGACCGGGTCGTTCCTCATCGGCCTGTTCTCGACGCTGGCCGCCACGCTCACGCGCCTCGCCCTCACGCAGGACGCGGCGATGCTCGTCCAGGCGGCCCTCATGGTCGGGCTGTGCGGCGGGTTCACCACGTTCTCCACCTCGACCGTCGAGTCGGTGCGGCTCGCGCAGTCGGGGCGGCTGCGCCTCGCGCTCGGCAACACCCTGGGCACGCTCGTCGCGACCGTTCTCGCGGCGTCGGTGGGCGTCGGCGTCGGCACGGCGGTGGGCTCGCTCCTCGGGTGACGCCCGCCGGGCGCCGTGTCGGTGGCGCGTGGCAGGCTTCCCCTCATGAGCCTCATGCTCCTCGACACCGCCTCGCTCTACTTCCGCGCGTACTACGGCGTGCCCGACTCGCTGCGCGCACCGAGCGGCGAGCCGGTCAACGCCGTCCGTGGCCTGCTGGACACGATCGCGTGGCTCGCCACGACGCACGGGCCCGACCGGATGGTCGCCTGCTGGGACGACGACTGGCGGCCCGCCTTCCGCGTCGAGGCCATCGGCAGCTACAAGGCCCACCGGGTCGCGCGCGAGGTGCCGGGCACCACGGGCGTCGAGGAGGTGCCGGAGAACCTGCTCGTCCAGGTGCCGGTCATCGTCGACGTGCTGGCCGCGATCGGTGTCGCGCGCGTGGGCGTGCCGGGCTACGAGGCGGACGACGTGATCGGCACCCTGACGGAGCGTGCCGTGCGCGACGGCGCGGGCCCCGTCGACATCGTCACGGGCGACCGCGACCTCTTCCAGCTCGTCGACGACGCGGCGGGCGTCCGCGTGCTCTACCCGGCGCGCGGCGTGCGCGACCCCGACGTCGTGGACGAGCAGCGCCTCGCCGAGAAGTACGGGGTCGCGTCGGGGCAGGCGTACGCCGACATGGCCACCCTGCGCGGCGACCCGAGCGACGGGCTGCCGGGCGTGCCCGGCATCGGCGAGAAGACCGCGGCACGGCTGCTCGAGCGGTACGGCACGCTGGCGGGCATCCTCGCCGCGCGGGACGACGGCGACGCGGGCCTCACCGCGACCCAGCGCCGCAGGCTGCAGGAGGCGGACGCCTACCTGCAGGTGGCGCCGGTCGTCGTGCAGGTGGCGCGGGACGCGCCGGTGCCCGCGTTCGACCCGGCGATGCCGAAGGCCCCCGCCGACCCCGACGCGCTCGACGCCCTCACCGCGCGGTGGGGCCTGCGGTCGAGCGTGGAACGGGTGCGGACGGCGTTCGGCTGGGCGTGATCGGGCGTCAGCCGGCCACCGCGGCGTCGTAGCGGTCCAGGACCACCTCGACCAGGCGGGGGTCGGCCTTCTCGGCACCGGGCGGCCCGGCGACGGGGTCGGTGACGACGTCGGCGCCCGCCTCCAGCACCCGGTCCAGGAAGTAGCCGGGCGCGAGCAGGTACGACACCACGACGACCCGCGCGCTCCCGGTCCGCGCCGCGGCCACGGCCGCAGGCACCCGCGGCTCCGCGCCCGCCCCGTACGCAGGCGTCACCGGCCGGGCGAGTCGCTGGGCCAGCGCGCTCGCGACCTCCTCGACGGCGGCCGCGGCCGCGGGCACCGAGGAGCCCGCCGCGGCGAGCACGACGGCGTCGTCGGTCCCGAACGGACCGTGCGCCGCCTCGGCGGCGGCGTACCGGTCGGCCAGGATGTCGACGAGCAGCGGGTGCGGGCCGAGCGGCTCCGCCGCCGCGGCCACCTCTCCGGAAACGTTCGCGGCACGGACGGCCTGCGCGATG
>DATGOB010000270.1:0-46665 GCA_036010205.1 Promicromonospora sp.
TCACCGTCGGTCCTGGAGTTCCACCAGGTCAACCGGCCCTCCTGACGGAGGGACGCGGGTCGCGGACTGTTACCGCCGGCTCGGAATTGCACCGACCCCGGAGCACGTGTGTGCGTACTGCTGCTGCCAGCATGCCACACCCCGCGTCGGCGACGCCCATGGCCTCCGTCACACCGGCACCCGGCCTACATCGTCGCCCTCCTGCCCGGAGCCGGCCCGCGGAGGTCGGCGCGCTGTGGTGGCGCCAGGCGCTTGGCACACTATTTCTGCGCGCGGCTCACGCTCCGAGCCGACCAGGCGATCGTGCCGGCGCAGCACGCCGAGAACGTGCACGAGCGCCTGGTCGCGGCGAACCGTCGGGCGCAGGGATCAGTGCGCGTGCTTGGCCGCCAGGTCACGCAGGGTCGCGATCTCCCCCGGGACGTCGTCCGCGCCGAACACGGCAGAACCTGCCACGAAGACGTTCGCCCCGGCGTCGGCCGCCCGCTCGATCGTGTCGCGGGACACTCCCCCGTCGACCTGGATCCAGACGTCGAGGCCCGACGCGCTCACGGCCTCGCGGGCCCGGCGGATCTTCGGGAGCGTGCCCTCGATGAACGACTGCCCGCCGAAGCCCGGCTCGACCGTCATCACGAGGATCATGTCGATCTCGGCGAGCAGGTCGAGGAACGGCTCCACCGGCGTCGCCGGGCGCAGCGCCACGCCCGCCCGCGCACCCAGCCGGCGCAGCTCCCGAGCGAGCCGTACCGGCGCCTGCGCCGCCTCCGCGTGGAACGTGACCGACGCCGCCCCCGCCTCCGCGAACGCCGGCGCCCACCGGTCCGGGTTCTCGATCATGAGGTGCGCGTCCAGCGGCACCGGTGACACCTTCGCGAGGCGCTCGAACACCGGCAGCCCCAGCGTCAGGTTGGGCACGAAGTGGTTGTCCATGACGTCGACGTGCGCGTAGTCGGCGTCGGCGATGCGGCCGAGCTCGCTCTCGAGGTTCGCGAAGTCGGCGGAGAGGATGCTGGGGGCGATGAGTGCTGCCATGATGCCAAGCCTAGGCATGCCTCGACGAACGGCTCGACCGGCAGCTCGACCGGCAGCTCGACCGACGGCTCGACGACTGGGAGCGACGATGATCCCCGACGTGAACTACTGGGCCGTGCTCGTGGCCACCCTCTCCACGCTCGTGGTGGGCTCGCTCTGGTACACGCCCAGGACGTTCGGCACCCGCTGGATGCGCCTGGCCCGGGTCGACCGCGAGGCCGCGCAGGCCCGGGGCGTCTGGCCGATCGTCACGACGGTGCTGGTGAGCTTCCTGACCGCCTGGGTGCTGGCCGGCGCGGTGTTCATCGCGTGGCAGTTCTACGCGGGCAGCTTCTTCACGGCCGCCGTCGTCACGGGGGTGCTGCTCTGGATCGGCTTCACCGCCGCGCGCCTGATCACGCACGACGCCTTCGAGGGGCGCCCGCCCGCGCTGACCACCCTGAACCTGGCGCACGAGCTGGTGACGGTGCTGGTCATGGCGGTGATCATCGGGGTGTGGCCGCCGGCGGGGGTGTGACCCCCACCGGCGTCGCCCGCTAACCCCGGCGCCGCAGCAGCGTCAGGTGCATCGCATCGGTACCGTGCACGTGCGGCCACAGCTGTACGTCGGTGCGGTCGGCCAGCGGGATGTCCGCCCCCGGCCGCACGGCCGCGCGCACCGCGGCAGGCGTGTCCAGCCGCTCGACGTCGTCACGCCGCCGCAGCACGTCGTCGACGACGAGGTGCGTCTCAGCCAGGTGCGGCGAGCACGTCACGTAGGCCACCACTCCCCCGGGCCGCACGGCGTCCAGCGCGCTCGTGAGCAGCTCGCGCTGCAGGCCGGTCAGCGCGGCCAGGTCGGACGGCGTCCGCCGCCACCGGCTCTCCGGCCGACGCCGCAGCGCGCCGAGGCCGGTGCACGGCGCGTCGACGAGCACCCGGTCGTACGCGCCGGGCTCCTGCGCGCCGACCTCGCGCCCGTCGCCGGTGCGCACCTCCTCGACCACGCCGTCGGGCACGGCGGCCAGCGCACCGCGCACGAGGCGGGCGCGGTGCGGGGCGACCTCGTTGGCGACGAGCGTCGCGCCGCGCTCGGCGGCCAGGGCTGCCAGGAGAGCCGCCTTGCCACCGGGGCCCGCGCAGAGGTCGAGCCAGCGCTCGCCGGTCCCCGTACCGTCGTCCAGCGTGACGCCCGCCAGCGCGAGCGTCACGAGCTGCGATCCCTCGTCCTGCACGCCCGCGGCGCCGGAGCGCACCGCGGGGACGCCCGACGGGTCCGAACCCTCCAGGCGCAGCGCGGTCGGTGCCCACCGGCCGGCGACGAGGTCCGCGTCGCCCCACGCGTCGTCGTCCGACGCCTCGACGAGGCCGGGCCGCGCGACCAGGGTGACGCGCGGCGCCGCGTTGTCGGCCGCGAGCAGGTCGGCGGTCTCGTCGGCGGGCCTGTCGTTGCCGACCAGCGCCTCGCGCAGCGCGCGGGCTATCCACAGCGGGTGCGACTCGGTGACGGCGAGCCCGGCGAGCGGGTCCGGCGCCTCCTTCTCCAGGACGTCGAGCCACTCGTCCAGGGAGCGCTCCGACACCCGGCGCAGCACGGCGTTGGCCATCTGCGCGGGGCCCGCACCGACACGGTCGCGCGCCAGGCCCACCGTCTCGGACACCGCGGCGTGCACGGGCACGCGCATGCCGAGCAGCTGGTGGGCGCCCAGGCGCAGCACGTCGAGCAGGGCCGGGTCGAGCCCGGTCAGGGGGCGGTCCACGCACGTGGCGAGGACGGCGTCGTACCGGCCGCGCAGGCGCAGCGTGCCGTAGGCGAGCTCGGTCGCGAAGCCCGCGTCCCGGCCGCGGATGCGCCGCTCGCGCAGGAGCGGCGGGAGCACGAGGTTGGCGTACGCGTCGGACTCGGCGACCTCGCGCAGCACGTCGAACGCGGCGGTGCGCGCCGGGTCGGTGCGCTTGCGGCGCTGGGAGGGAGCCTGCGACGTGCGCGCCCGGTCACCCCGGGAGCGCGCGGCCGAGCGCTGGCGGCCCGAGGTGTCGCGCCGCTCGTCCCGCCGCCGGTCGCTCCGCCCGCCCCTGCCGCCGTCGTGCGCGCTCATGCCGAGACCTCCGCCGTGCCGAGCACGAGGCCCGCCTCGACCAGGGAGCGTCCCGCGCCGCGGGCCCAGTCGGGCGCCGGCATGGCCTTCTTGCCGACGGGCCGCACCTCCCCCAGCGCGACAGCGTGCGTGGCCGTGCCGACCAGCACCTCACGCTTGAGCGCGCGCACCTCGCCGGGCCGCAGGTCGACGACGTCGGCGCGCGGCGTCACCGGTCCGACGCCGAGACGCGACCCGTCGGGCAGCACCGTCCACGCGCCGGGTGCGGGCGTGCAGCCGCGCACGAGGCGGTCGACCGCGAGCGCCGGGTCGGTCCAGGTGATGCGGGCGTCGTCGGTGGTGAGCTTGGGGGCGACGGAGACGCCGTCGGCGGGCTGGGGCTGGGGCTGCAGGGTGCCGTCCTCGAGGGCGTCGAGGGTGGCGACGAGGAGCTGGGCGCCCGAGACGGCGAGGCGTTGCAGGAGGTCGCCGGAGGTGTCGGTGGGGCGGATGGTCTCGGTGGTGGTGCCGAGCACGGGTCCGGTGTCCATGCCCTCGTCGAGGAGGAAGGTGGTGGCCCCGGTGACCTCGTCGCCTGCGATGAGGGCGCGCTGGACGGGGGCGGCGCCGCGCCAGGCGGGCAGGACGGAGAAGTGGAGGTTGACCCAGCCGTGACGGGGCACGGCGAGGACCTCGGGGCGCAGGATGTGGCCGTAGGCGACGACGGGTGCCGCGTCGATGTCGAGGTCGTGCAGGCGTGCCAGGAACTCCTCGCCGCGGGGGGTGTCGGTGAGGACGGGGATGCCTGCGTCCTCCGCGCGGGCGCGGACGGGGCTCGGGGTGAGCTTGCGCCCGCGGCCGGACGGCGCGTCGGCGCGGGTCAGCACGGCCACGACCTCGTGGCGTGAACCGATCAGGGCGTCGAGCGAGGCGAGGGCTGGTTCGGGGGTTCCGGCGAAGAGAAGACGCACCGGGCCAGTCTAGGTGTCGGGTGACGGGCGGGCCCTCAGGCGACGGGCAGGCCGAGGGCGCGCAGCTCCTGGCGGAGGGCGGGGGTGCTGGTGAAGACGATGCCGTGGAAGCCGACGCCGCGGGCGGCGTCGACGTTGACGGGCTTGTCGTCGACGAAGACGGCGCGTGCGGGGTCGACGTCGAAGCGTTCGACGACGAGCTCGAACAGGCGGCGGTCGGGCTTGGCCATGCCCTCGCGGCCGGAGACGATGACGTCGTCCATGAGGCCGATGGCGGGTGCGGCGGGTTCGGCGGCGTGGAAGGTCTCCGCCTGCCAGTTGGTGAGGCCGTACAGGCGCAGGCCGAGGCCCTTGAGCTCGCGGACGAGCTCGGCGGACCCGCCGACGGGACCGGTGAGCGACTGTTCGTAGTGGTCGACGTAGTGGCGCAGGTCGTCGACGTGGTCGGGGTGGGTGCGCGCGACGCGCTCGAGGAGGACGGCGTAGGGGGTGCCCGCGTCGGCGGCGTGGTTGAGGGCGTCGAAGTCGACGGCGGCGAAGAAGGCCTCGACCTCGGCGCGCGGGCGGTCCGCGTAGGGGCCGTAGGGGTCCCAGCCGACGAGGACGTTGCCGAAGTCGTAGACGACGGTGTCGATGGTGGTGTCGACGGTGCTGTCGCTGCTCACAACATCTCCTTCGGGTCGAGCTGGACGCGGACGGTGCCGCCCTCGCGGCGGGCGGAACGCACGGCGAGGCTGGCCTTGAGCCGCCGGGCGAGCTCGTCGCCCTGGGCCAGGGGGACGCGCAGGACGGTGCGCACGGGTGCGTCGAGGGCCTGCACGGCACCTGCGGGGCCGGTCGGGTCGGTCTCGACGGGTCCGAGCACCCCGGTGCCGCTGCCGTCGTCCTCCCGGAGGCCGACGCGTGCGACGACGGCCTCGACGGCCGCCCGGTCCCCGGTGACGGCGGCGACGCGGACGGCGGGCGGGAGGTGGAGCTCGGCGCGCTCGTCGAGCTCCCTGGCCGCGAAGCCGCCCGGGTCCCAGCGGACGAGGGCCTGGGTGGGCGCGGGTGCGCCGTCGCCGACGAGGAGCACCTGGCCGTCGGTGCGCACGAGGGACGCGGCGGCGAGCCAGCGGTGCACGGCCTCCGTCCCCGCGGCGAGGCCGGTGCCGCCGGTCGTGACGGCGGCGTCGAGCAGCAACGCGGTCGCGTACCCGCCGGCGGCCACGGGCTCGGCCCCCGGGGTCGCGACCACGAGGGCGGGGGCCGCCGGCACGCTGTCGAGGACACCGCCGGGCGCCGACGCCGAGGACAGCCGTACCGGGACGCCGGTGAACGCGCGCCCGAGCTCCTCGGCGGTGCGCGCCGACCCGACGCGCACGGACCGCAGGCCGGTCCAGCCGCACTCGTCGCAGCGCCAGCCCCCGGCCAGGCGCCCGCACCAGGTGCACTGCGGGGCGCCGTCGGCGTGCGGCAGGCCGAGCGGGCCGTGGCAGTGGGCGCAGCGTGCCGCGGCCCGGCAACGGGAGCACGCCACGACCGGCAGGTAACCGGCCCTGGGGACCTGGACGAGCACGGGCCCGTGCTCGAGCGCGTCGCGGGCGGCCCGCCACGCGACCGACGGCAGCCGGGCGGCCGCGGCCGCGCCGTCGCGCGCGAGCTCGACCGACGTCAGGGCACGCACGCGCGGGGCCCGCTGTCGCAGCACGTCACGCGGCGGCGCCAGCTCCCTGGCCCAGCCGGAGGCGAGCAGCGCCTGCGCCTGTGCCGTCCGGCCCGGCGAGCCCAGCAGGTACGCGGCGCCCTCCTGCTCGGCGCGCAGGGCAAGCACGTCGCGCGCGTGCGGGTACGGGGCGTGCGGTTCGGCCAGCGTCTCCTCGCCGTCGCCCCACAGCACCACGAGCCCCAGGTCCGGGACCGGCGCGAACATCGTGGCCCGTGTGCCGACCACCACGCGGGCGTCGCCACGCAGCGCCCGCAGGAAGGCGCGGTACCGGGGCGCGGGGCCGTCGTCGGCCAGCAGCCGCACCACGTCCTCGGGGCCCAGCCCCGCGGCACCCAGCGCGGCGAGCACACGCCCGGCGTCCCGCGCGTCCGGCACGACGACCAGGGCGCCCCGCCCCCCGGCCGTGCACGCGCGCACCGCCTGGGCGATCGCGGCGGCCCAGTGCGGGGTCGCCGCGTCCGCGGTGTCGGCGCCCACGCCCGGGAGCGCGGACCACACGGCCCGCGGACCCTCGCCGCCCAGGATGCGACGCAGGTAGGCCTCGCCGCCCCGGTAGGGAGCCCAGGCGGAGGGGGCGTTCGCGTGCGCCCCGGCGCCCGGCGGTGGGCCCTGCGGGTCCGTGACCTCCGGACGCGCCTGCGCGGGGTCCGCCGACGGTGCGCTGTCCGACGCCTCCTTCTCGACGCGAGCGTGCCGGGGCGGTACGGCCAGGCGCAGCACGTCGGCGAGGGTGCCGGCGTACCGGTCCGCGACGGCACGGCACACCCGCAGCACCTGGGGCGTCAGCACCTGCTCGGGCGAGACCACCTTGCGCAGGGGCACGAGGCGCCCGTCGTGGTCGGAGGTCTCCCGGCGCTCGACGACGTACCCGGCGACCTCCTGCCGCCCGAACCGCGCCTTGATGCGGACGCCGGCCCGGGCGTCCTCGTCCATCGACGCGGGCACCAGGTAGTCGTAGGGCTGGTCGAGGTGCGCCGGCTGCAGGTCGAGCACCACGCGGGCGACGGGCAGCGTGGCGGCGACCGGGACGCCGTTGGTCTCCGCGTGGTCCAGCGGGTCACGGTCCGGCGCCCCCGCCCGGCCCCGACCCGCCTTCGCGTCCCGCCGGCCGCCGCCCACCTCGTCGAGCGCGAGCAGCGCGTCCTCCTGCACCGTCCCCGCCGTCTCGCCCCGGCCTGCTGCCCCGTTCACGCCCCTATCCCACCACGCACCACCGACACCCCGCCGAGGTAGTCACAGGGCGAGGTAGTCCCAGGGCGAAGTAGTCCCAGCGGCCACGTCGGCACTCCGTCGCGAGGTCGGCACGTACACCGCAGGTCGGTACACGTGTGGGCCGACCTGCAGCGAATGTACCGACCTCGCGAAAAGGTGCCGACCTGGCCCGCGCACGAGCCCGGGCACACGGTGGGAGCAGAGCCCCCCCCGGGGACACACCCCGTCAGAACATGCTCAGCAGGTCGTCCACGCGGTCCGTGCGCTCCCAGGTGAACGTCGGCAGGTCACGGCCGAAGTGCCCGTACGTCGAGGTCGCCCGGTAGATCGGGCGGAGCAGCTCGAGGTCGCGCACGATCGCGGCGGGCCGCAGGTCGAACACCTCGTTGATCGCCGCGGTGATCTTGTCGACCGGTGCGGTCTCGGTGCCGAAGGTCTCCACGTAGAGCCCCACCGGGTGCGCCTTGCCGATCGCGTAGGCGACCTGCACCTCGCACCGGCGCGCGAGCCCCGCCGCGACGACGTTCTTCGCCACCCAGCGCATCGCGTAGGCCGCCGACCGGTCCACCTTCGACGGGTCCTTGCCCGAGAACGCGCCGCCGCCGTGCCGCGCCATGCCACCGTAGGTGTCGACGATGATCTTGCGACCCGTGAGACCGGCGTCGCCCTGCGGGCCGCCGATCACGAACTTGCCGGTCGGGTTGACGAACTGCTTCGCGCCGGACCACTCGAGCCCGGCGGCCTCCAGCACGGGGGCGACGACGATCTCGGAGACGGCCACGTGCAGCTTCTGCTGCTCGACGTCGGGCTCGTGCTGGGTCGAGAGCACCACCGTGTCGACGGCGACGGGCCGGTCGCCGTCGTACCCGACCGTCACCTGGGTCTTGCCGTCGGGACGCAGGCCCTGCAGCTCGCCCGACTTGCGCACGGCCGCCAGGCGCTCCGACAGACGGTGCGCGAGCCAGCCCGCGACCGGCATGAGCGCGTCCGTCTCGTCCGACGCGTAACCGAACATGAGGCCCTGGTCGCCGGCGCCCTGGACGTCCAGCGGGTCGAGGTCGGCGGCGTCGTCCCGCATCTCGAGCGCCTTGTCGACGCCCTGCGCGATGTCCGGCGACTGCTGTCCGATCGACACCGACACGCCGCACGAGTCACCGTCGAAACCGATGGCCGACGACGTGTACCCGATCCCCCGCACGACGTCCCGCACGATCTGCGGGATCTCGACGTAGGCCTCGGTGGTCACCTCGCCGGCGACGTGGACGAGACCGGTGGTGACCATGGTCTCGACGGCCACCCGGGAGGTCGGGTCCTGCTCCAGCAGCGCGTCGAGGATGGCGTCGCTGATCTGATCACAGACCTTGTCCGGGTGCCCCTCGGTCACGGACTCGGACGTGAAAAGGCGCAGCTCGCTCATGGGTATCAGCCTACGGTCTCGCAGGGCGAACAGTGAATTCTGCTGGGTGAGACGGCGCTCACGGCAGCAGCTTGACGACGGCGTCCCAGAGGGCGTCCGCGACCTCGCGCTTCGACCCGGCAGCCTGCCCGACCACGTCGCCGGAACCGTCGAGGATGGTGACGTCGTTGGCGTCGGTGCCGAACCCGCGCCCCGCCCCCACCGCGTTGACCGCGATCAGGTCGGCCCCCTTGCGGCGCGCCTTGGCGCGACCGTGGTCGAGCACGCTGCCGGACGCGTCCCCTGTCTCGGCCGCGAAGCCGACGACGACCTGTCCCGCACGCAGCCGGTCGTGCGCGAGCTCGGCGAGGATGTCGGGGTTCTCGACCAGTGCGATCGGCGCGGGTCCCTGCCCCGGGACCTTCTTGATCTTCGCGTCGGGCGTGCTCGCGGGGCGGAAGTCCGCGACGGCGGCCGCCATCACGACGACGTCGGCGTCCGCACCCGCCGCGCGCACGGCGTCGCGCAGCTCGGCGGTCGACTCGACGCGCACGACGGAGCACGACACACCGGCCTGCTCGACCAGCGCCGTGACGTCCTGCGCGAGGTTCGCGGCGACCAGCGTGACGACGGCACCCCGCTGGGCGGCGGCCTGGGCGAGCGCGACGCCCTGGCGCCCGCTCGACCGGTTGCCGATGAAGCGCACGGGGTCGATCGGCTCGCGGGTGCCACCCGCCGACACCACCACGTGGCGGCCGGCGAGATCGCGGACGGCACCCTGCGGCTCTGCCCCGGCGTCACCGACCAGCGACAGCGCCTCGCGCGCGATGTCCTCGGGCTCGGGCAGGCGGCCGGGCCCCGTGTCGACGCCGGTGAGGCGGCCCGAGGCGGGCTCGATGACGTGCACCCCGCGTTCGCGCAGGGTCGCGACGTTCGCGCGCGTGGCGGCGTGCTCCCACATCTCCGTGTGCATCGCCGGGGCGAGCACCACGGGACAGCTCGCGGCGAGCAGGGTCGTGGTCAGCAGGTCGTCGGCGCGGCCCGCGGCAGCGCGTGCCATGAAGTCCGCGGTGGCGGGGGCCACGATCACGAGGTCGGCGCTCTTGCCGAGTGCGACGTGCTGCACGCCGGGCACGTCGTCGAACACCTCGGTGCTGACGGGCTCGCCCGACAGCGCCTCGAAGGTGGGGGCGCCGACGAACTCGAGGGCCGACCGCGTCGGGATCACGCGCACGGCGTGCCCCTGCTCGCGCAGCAGGCGCAGCAGGAGCGCCGCCTTGTACGCGGCGATCCCGCCGGTGACGCCGAGCAGGATCCTCATGAGCGGCCGGTCAGGCCGGGAAGTCGGGCAGCGCCTGCTCGGCGCGCGCGGCCGCGGCGGCCTCGGCCTGCGCCTGGACCTCCGCCGGGTCGACCTCCTCGATCGTGAGGAGGCCCTGGTTGATCTCGCGCATCGCGATGGAGAGCGGCTTCTCCTGGTTGCGGGTCTCGACCAGCGGGCCCACGTTCTCGAGCAGGCCCTCGTTGAGCTGCGAGTAGTAGGCGTTGATCTGCCGGGCACGCTTGGACGCGTACAGCACGAGGCCGTACTTCGAGTCGATGCGCTCGAGCAGCTCGTCGATCGGCGGGTCGGTGATGCCCTCGGGGGTGGCGACGGTTCCGGCCATGGGAATCTCCAGAAGTCTGTGGTGTGTGGTCTACGGTCGCACTGACGCGCCCGGGCGCGGCGTACCGCGCCCGAGGATGTCCGTCAGAGGACGTCCGACGAGCAAGTCTACCCGCTTCGCCGTCCGTCGTGCGTGGTCGCCGTTCAGCCGACGACGGACGTGGCGGAGCCCACACCCATGAAGGCGACGAGCGCGTCGGTCGCGCGGTGCACGTCGTCGTTGACGATCGTGACGTCGAACTCCTCCTCGGCGGCGAGCTCGACGCGCGCCGTGGCGAGCCGGCGCTCACGCTCCTCCGAGTCCTCGGTGCCCCGGCCGACCAGGCGGCGCACCAGCTCGTCGAAGCTGGGCGGGGCGAGGAAGACGAACCGGGCGTCCAGGCCCGAGGTCTCGACCGCCTCACGCACCTGGCGCGCGCCCTGGAGGTCGATCTCCAGGAGCACGGGAACACCGGCCGCGAGCTTCTCCTCGACGGGCCTGCGTGGCGTCCCGTAGCGGTTCCGACCGTGCACAACGGCCCACTCGAGCATCTCGCCGGCCTCGACCATGCGGTCGAACTCCTCCGGCGACACGAACAGGTAGTGCACTCCGTCCACCTCGCCCGGGCGCGGCGACCGGGTGGTCGCCGACACGGAGAGCCAGACCTGCGGATAGCGGTCCCGCACGTCGGCGGAGACCGTGCCCTTGCCCACGGCGGTGGGGCCTGCGAGCACGGTCAGCCGTGCGGGTTGTGTCGTACTGATCTCAGCCAAACCTCTCGATGAGCGCCGCCGTCTGATGGGGTCCGAGGCCTCGGACGCGGCGGGTCTCGGCGATCCCGATCTCTTCCATGATCGCCCTGGCCTTAACCTTACCGACCCCGGGGAGCGACTCGAGCAGCGAGACGACCTTGAGCTTGCCCACGACGTCGTCCTGCCTGCCCTGCTCGATGACCTCCTTGAGGGAGCCCTGCGAGTACTTGAGCTTGTTCTTGATCTCGGCCCGCGCGCGACGCGCCTCTGCGGCCTTCTCGAGTGCTGCCGCACGCTGCTCGGGTGTGAGGGGAGGTAGTGCCACGCAAGTCACCTACTCGTGTCTCGACCGGTCTCCTGGCTCGGACGGCCGGTCCTCGCTCGGGCCGCAGGCCCAAGTCCGTGACCTGGTCCGCGACCGGTCTGGTGTGAACTGCTGCATCGAAAGTAGCCATCGCCTCAGTGGTCGGCAATCGCAGAAGGCCACTTCGTGAAAACTCATGCACTCGGGCTTTACGGCATTTAGTACATTCCGCATGAAAATGACCCCGTTCGGCACAAGGAGAGCGCGCTCACCAGGCACTCCGGTCGGGCAGGGCGGTCGGCAAAGACGGTCGGCAGAGCGGTCGCGCGGAGCAGCTGAGGCGGACATGGCCGCAGACGGCGACGGGCCCGGCCCGGGGTGTCTCCCCCGGGCCGGGCCCGTGTCCTGCCGCTCAGCCGCGCAGGGCGGCGCGCGCCTCGGTCGCGGCCGCCTCCGCGGCGGCCACCAGGCCGTCCGGTCCCGCCGCGAGCACGGCGCGCGACGACGAGGCGAGCACCGCGCGGCGGGCGGCGCCGAAGGCCGTGGCGAGCTCCCGCTCCCCCGCGCCCTGCGCGCCGACGCCGGGCGCCAGCAGCGGGCCGTTGACCGCGACCAGGTCGGTGCCGGTGGCGGCCGCGGCGTCGCCGATGGTGGCGCCGACGACCAGGCCGACAGAGCCGAGCGGCTCGGCGCCCGCGTTGAGCACCGCCGCGCGGGCCGCCATGAGCGCTGCGACGGTCGAGCCGTCACCGACACCGGGGCCGGAGGCGTCGGTCGTGCGCGCGTGCTGCACCTCGTGCCCCTCCTTGTTGGAGGTCAGGCACAGCACGAACAGCCCGCGCCCCGTGGCGGCGGCGAGCTCGACGGCGGGGTCGAGCGAGCCGAAGCCCAGGTAGGGCGAGACGGTCAGGGCGTCGCCCGCGAGCGGCGAGCCGTCGGCGAGGAACGCCTCGGCGTACGCGCCCATCGTCGAGCCGATGTCGCCACGCTTGGCGTCGACGATCGTCAGGGTGCCCGCGGCGCGCGCCGCGGCGATCACCTCCTCGAGCACCGCGACGCCGCGCGAACCGTGCCGCTCGAAGAACGCGGCCTGCGGCTTGAACGCCGCGACCCGCCCGCCGAGCGCGTCCACGACCCGCAGGGAGAACGTGCGCAGCCCGGCGGCGTCGTCGGTCAGGTCCCAGTCGCGCAGGAGCGACGCGTGCGGGTCGATGCCGACGCACAGCGGCCCGTGGTCGTCCATGGCGGCGGCGAGCCGCGCCCCGAAGGGCCGCACGCTCATGCGCCCGCCCCGGCGGGGACGGCGTCCGCGGGAGCGGGCGACCCTGCCGGAGCGCCCGCCAGGCGCGCCGCCGTCGCAGCCGTGTGCTCCTGCAGGCTCGCGACCTCGAACGGCCCCGCGAGGACCGCTTCGATCCCCTGCACCGCCGCGGCGAGCTGGTCGACCGTGGTGGCGATCGGCTTGTCGGCAGCCGTCGTCGCGGCGCGGATCTCGTAGCCGTCTGCGCGCGCGCCCTGGCCCGAGGGCGAGTTCACCACGAGGTCGATCTGCCCCTCGGAGATGAGCCCCACGACGGTCAGCTCGCCGTCCGGCCCGCGGCCCTCTGTGTGCTTGCGCACCACCGTCGCCTCGATGCCGTTGCGGCGCAGCACCGTCGCGGTGCCCTCGGTGGCCAGCACGCGGAAACCGAGCTCGACCAGCCGCTTCACGGGGAAGACGACCTGACGCTTGTCGCTGTCGGCCACGGAGACGAACACGGTGCCGGACGTCGGCAGCCCGCCGAACGCCGCGGCCTGCGACTTGGCGAAGGCGTGCGGGAAGTCCTTGTCGAAGCCCATGACCTCGCCGGTGGACCGCATCTCCGGGCCGAGCACCGAGTCCACGACCAGGCCCTCGCGCGTGCGGAACCGCTTGAACGGCAGCACGGCCTCCTTGACCGCGAGCGGGGCGCCCAGGTCGAGGGTCGCGCCGTCGTGCTCCGGGAGCAGGCCCTCGGCACGCAGGTCCGCGATCGTCTCGCCCACCATGACGCGCGCGGCCGCCTTGGCCAGCGGCGTGCCCGTCGCCTTGGACACGAACGG
Source organism: Promicromonospora sp. (assembly GCA_036010205.1). Classification (GTDB taxonomy): domain Bacteria; phylum Actinomycetota; class Actinomycetes; order Actinomycetales; family Cellulomonadaceae; genus Promicromonospora. Next base: position 13,161 of record DATGOB010000270.1, read on the forward strand.
CACGGTGCGCGACGCGCGGGGGTTGGCCTCCAGCACGTACAGCACGTCGCTGACCAGCGCGTACTGCACGTTGAGCAGGCCGCGCACCCCGACGCCGCGCGCGATGGCCTCGGTCGAGCGGCGGATGCGCGCGATCTCGGTCTCGCTCAGGGACACCGGCGGCAGCACGCACGCCGAGTCGCCCGAGTGGATGCCCGCCTCCTCGATGTGCTCCATGACGCCGCCGAGGAACAGCTCGGTGCCGTCGAACAGGGCGTCGACGTCGATCTCCATCGCGTCGTCGAGGAACCGGTCGATGAGCAGCGGTGCGGCCAGCGTGCCGGGCGCCGCGGCGGCGGCGCTGTCCGCGAGCGCCCGCTCGACGTAGCCGGTGAGCTGCTCGGCGCTGTAGACGATCTCCATGCCGCGGCCGCCGAGCACGTACGAGGGGCGCACGAGCACGGGGTAGCCGATGCTCTCGGCGACCTCGCGGGCCTGGCCGAGGGTGCGGGCGGTGCCGAACGCGGGGGCCGGGAGGCCGGCGTCGAGGAGGACCTGGCCGAAGATGCCGCGGTCCTCTGCGGCGTCGATGGCCTCGGGGCTGGTGCCGAGGATGGGCAGGCCTGCCTCGGCGAGGCGGCGGGCCAGGCCCAGCGGGGTCTGGCCGCCGAGCTGGACGACGATGCCCTTGACGGGCCCTGCTGCGAGCTCGGCCTGGTAGACCTCGAGCACGTCCTCGAAGGTGAGGGGCTCGAAGTAGAGGCGGTCGGAGGTGTCGTAGTCGGTGGAGACCGTCTCGGGGTTGCAGTTGACCATGACGGTCTCGTACTTCTCCGCGAGCGCCAGGGTGGCGTGGACGCAGGAGTAGTCGAACTCGATGCCCTGGCCGATGCGGTTGGGGCCGGAGCCGAGGATGATGACGGCCTCGCGCTCGCGGGGGGCGACCTCGGTCTCGTCGTCGTAGCTGGAGTAGTGGTACGGCGTCCTGGCGGCGAACTCGGCGGCGCAGGTGTCGACGGTCTTGTAGACGGGGCGGACGCCGAGCGCGTGGCGGATCTCGCGGACGGTGGCCTCGCCGGTGGGTCCCATGCCGCGCAGGCGGGCGACCTGGGCGTCGGACAGGCCGTGGCGCTTGGCGTGGCGCAGCAGGTCCTCCGTGACGGTGGGTGCTGCGGCGACCTCGGCGGCGACCTCGTTGACGAGCAGGATCTGGTCGAGGAACCAGGGGTCGATGCCGGTGGCGTCGTAGACCTGCTCGAGGGTGGCTCCGCCGGGCTGCCCGACGGAGCGCAGGACCTGCTGGACCTGGACGAGGCGCTGCTCGGTGGGGCGCTGGATCTCGTGCAGGAGGCGCTCGAGGTGGTCACCGGCGGGGGCGTCGCCGTCCCAGTGGAAGGTGACGCCGCCCTTGTCGATGGACCGCAGCGCCTTGCCGAGGGCCTCGGTGAAGTTGCGGCCGAGTGCCATGGCCTCGCCGACGGACTTCATGGTGGTGGTGAGGGTGTCGTCGGCGGCGGGGAACTTCTCGAACGCGAAGCGGGGCACCTTGACGACGACGTAGTCGAGCGTGGGCTCGAAGCTGGCCGGGGTGACCTGCGTGATGTCGTTGGGGATCTCGTCGAGGGTGTAGCCGACGGCGAGCTTGGCGGCGATCTTGGCGATCGGGAAGCCGGTGGCCTTGGAGGCGAGGGCCGAGGAGCGGGAGACGCGGGGGTTCATCTCGATGACGATGACGCGTCCCGTGCGCGGGTCGACGGCGAACTGGATGTTGCAGCCGCCGGTGTCGACGCCGACCTCGCGGATGACGGCGATGCCGATGTCGCGCAGCTTCTGGTACTCGCGGTCGGTGAGGGTGAGGGCGGGCGCGACGGTGACGGAGTCGCCGGTGTGGACGCCGACGGGGTCGACGTTCTCGATGGAGCAGACGACCACGACGTTGTCGTCCTTGTCGCGCATGAGCTCGAGCTCGTACTCCTTCCAGCCGAGGATGGACTCCTCGAGGAGCACCTCGGTGGTCGGCGAGTAGTGCAGGCCCTGGCCGACGATGCGGCGCAGGTCGTCCTCGTCGTAGGCGAGGCCGGAGCCGAGGCCGCCCATCGTGAACGAGGGGCGCACGACCATGGGGTAGCCGAGGACGTCGGCCGCGGCGAGGGCCTCGTCGACGGTGTGCACGATCTCGGAGCGGGCGGACTCGCCGCCGCACTTCTCGACGACGTCCTTGAACTGCTGGCGGTCCTCGCCCTTCTGGATGGCGGGGATGTTGGCACCGATGAGCTCGACGCCGTACTTCTCCAGGACGCCTGCCTCGTCGAGGGCGATGGCGGCGTTCAGCGCGGTCTGCCCGCCGAGGGTGGGCAGGAGGGCGTCGGGCCGCTCCTTGGCGATGATGGAGGTGAGCACCTCGGTGGTGATGGGCTCGACGTAGGTGGCGTCGGCGAACTCCGGGTCGGTCATGATCGTGGCCGGGTTGGAGTTCACGAGGACGACGCGCAGGCCCTGCTCCTTGAGCACCCGGCGCGCCTGGGTGCCGGAGTAGTCGAACTCGCAGGCCTGGCCGATGACGATCGGGCCGGACCCGATGACCAGGACCGAGGAGATGTCGGGGCGGCGGGGCATCAGAGGTTCTCCTCGATCGTGCTGGTGCTGACGCTGGTGGTGACGGGGGTCTTCAGGGCGGGCGGCCAGGCGGCCGGGTCGGTCAGGAGGCCGACGAACCGGTCGAACAGGTAGGCGGCGTCGTGCGGGCCTGCCGCGGCCTCGGGGTGGTACTGGACGGAGAAGGCGGGCAGGTCGAGGCACGTGAGGCCTTCGACGACCTGGTCGTTGAGGCCGACGTGGGAGACGACGACGCGGCCGTAGCCGGGCGTGTCGTCCCCGGCGGCGCGCCGGGTCTCGTCGTGGGGCGCCTGCGACACGGCGGGTGCGCCGGCCGCGTCGACGACGGGGGCGTCGACGGCGAAGCCGTGGTTGTGCGCGGTGACCTCGACCTTGCCGGTGGTGCGGTCGAGCACGGGCTGGTTGATGCCGCGGTGGCCGTAGCCGAGCTTGTAGGTGCCGTACCCGAGGGCGCGGCCGAGGATCTGGTTGCCGAAGCAGATGCCGAAGAACGGGATGCGGCGGTCCAGGACGGCGCGCAGCAGCTCGACCTCGTGCTGCGACGCGGCGGGGTCGCCGGGCCCGTTGGAGAAGAACACGCCGCCGGGCGTGCCGTCGTCGGGCAGTGCGGCCTCGATGTCGGCGATGGTGGACGACTGCGGCACGACGACGACGCGGACGCCGCGCTCGGCCAGCCGCTGGGGCGTCATGGCCTTGATGCCGAGGTCGACGGCGACGACCGTGGCCAGGGGCGCCCGGCCGGCGTGCTCGCCGCTGGGCTCGACGGTGTACGCCTGCGTGGTCGAGACCTCGCGTGCCAGGTCGGCGCCCGCCATCTGCGGGGCGGCCTTGACCTCGGCGACGAGCTCCTCGACGGTGCGCGGGTACCCGTCGCGGACGAGGTCGTCGCCCGAGAAGATGCCCGCACGCATCACGCCCTCCTCGCGCAGGCGGCGGGTCAGGGCGCGGGTGTCGACGTCGGAGATGCCGACGACGCCCTGCGCCGCCAGCTCCTCGGTCAGCGAGCGCTGCGCGCGCCAGCTCGACACGCGGCGCGCGGGGTCGCGCACGACGTACCCGGAGACCCAGATCTTTCCGGACTCGGGGTCCTCGTCGTTGACGCCGGTGTTGCCGACGTGCGGCGCCGTCATGACGACGATCTGCCGGTGGTAGGACGGGTCGGTCAGCGTCTCCTGGTAGCCGGTCATGCCGGTGGAGAACACGATCTCGCCGAAGGTGGTGCCCGTGGCACCGAACGCGCGGCCGCGGTGGGTCGTGCCGTCCTCGAGGACGAGGATCGCGGGCTGGGGGGTCGTCGCGGTGGTCACCGGGCCTCCTGCTGGTACGGGTGGTGCTGAGGGTGGTGCTGCTGGGTGGGCTGCTGCTCGGCGAGCAGGTGTCGCACGGCGTCGACGAGCGCGCCGCGGTCGACGGGGCGGCGCGGGCGCAGGCCGGTGTCGACGAGGGCGGGCGGCACGCCGTCAGCGGCCGGGACGGCCCAGGTCACCACGACCAGGCCGTCCGCGCCGACGTACTTGCCCGCCATGCCGGGGGCCAGGTTGGCGCTGCGGATCGCGTCGACGGGCACCCACAGGTCCCGGGCGCCGGCACGCTCCATGCTGATGCCTGCGTCGTGCACGGTGACCTGCGCGGCCGACCGGTCCCCCAGGCCGTGCGCGCCGACGCGCGCGAGCCAGTCGCCGTGCAGCGTCGTCGAGACGTACACGGCCTCCAGCGGCCCGAACCGGACGGCGCCGGGACCGGCGCTGTCATCGGCACCGGCACCGGGCGCCTCCGGTGGCACCGGCACGACGGTGGTGGTGCGCTGGGCGAGGCGCCGCCGTCCGAGGACCGTGACGTACAGGACCAGGAAGACCGCCAGCGCGGCCAGCAGGGCGATCGCGAACGCGGTCATCGGGCAGCTCCTTCGAGAGAGGCGGGCGCGCCCGCACCGGCGTCGACGACCTCGCCGTCGAGCACCGTGGCGCGGCCGCGCAGGAAGGTCGCCACGACCCGTCCCGGCAGCTCCATGCCCGCGAACGGGGTGTTCGAGCTGGCGGTGACCTGGGTGCGGCCGTCGACGGTGCGCGTGGCAGCCGGGTCGACGAGGGTGAGGTTGGCGGGCTCGCCGAGCGCGAGCGGCCGCCCCTGCGTTGCGTCGATCCGGCCGATGCGGGCGGGGTTCTCCGACAGCACGCGGGCCACGTCGGCCCACGTCATGCGCCCGGTGTCGACCATGGTCTGCTGCACCACCGACAGGGCGGTCTCCAGGCCGGTCATGCCGAACGCGGCCGCGGACCACTCGCAGTCCTTGTCCTCGACCGGGTGCGGGGCGTGGTCGGTGGCGACGATGTCGATGGTGCCGTCGGCCAGGCCCGCGCGGACCGCCTCGACGTCGGCGGCCGTGCGCAGCGGCGGGTTCACCTTGAACACCGGGTCGTAGTCGCGGGCCAGCTCGTCGGTCAGGACCAGGTGGTGCGGCGTCACCTCGGCGGTGACGTCGATGCCGCGTCCCTTGGCCCAGCGGACGATCTCGACCGAGCCTGCGGTGGACAGGTGACAGACGTGCAAGCGCGAGCCGACGTGCTCGGCCAGCAGCACGTCACGCGCGATGATCGACTCCTCCGCCACGGCGGGCCAGCCCGTCAGGCCGATCTGCGCGGAGACGACGCCCTCGTTCATCTGCGCGCCCTCCGTGAGGCGCGGCTCCTGCGCGTGCTGGGCCACGACGCCGTCGAACGCCTTGACGTACTCCAGCGCGCGGCGCATGAGGACCGGGTCGTGCACGCACTTCCCGTCGTCGGAGAAGACCCGCACGCGGGCCGCGGAATCGGCCATGGCGCCCAGCTCGGCGAGCTTCTCGCCGCCCAGGCCCACCGTGACGGCGCCCACCGGGTGCACGTCGACCCAGCCGGCCTCCTGCCCCAGGCGGTACACCTGCTCGACGACGCCCGCGGTGTCCTGTGTGGGTGTCGTGTTCGCCATGGCGTGCACCGCGGTGAACCCGCCGGCGGCCGCGGCGCGCGTGCCGGAGAACACCGTCTCGGCGTCCTCGCGGCCCGGCTCGCGCAGGTGGGTGTGCAGGTCGACCAGGCCCGGCAGCAGCACGTGCCCCTGGGCGTCGACCTCGCGGGCGCCGTCGGGCACCGCGACCGTGCCGGGTGCGCCCAGGGCGGCGACCACGCCGTCGGCCAGCACGACGTCCACCGGGTCGGTGCCGTACGGACGGGCTCCTCGCAGCACGTAGGCCTGCGGGTGCGCTTCGGTCACGGGGCGGTCCTCTCGTCGGTGTGGCTCACTTCTCCGGACAGCAGCAGGTACAGCGCCGCCATCCGGACGGCGACGCCGTTGGCCACCTGCTCCACGATCACGGAGCGTTCGTGGTCGGCGGCGGCCGCCGAGATCTCCAGGCCGCGGTTCATCGGCCCGGGGTGCAGCACGACCGCGTGGTCCGGCAGCACCGCCAGGCGGCGGGCGTCGAACCCGAACTTGCGGCTGTACTCCATCGGGCTCGGGAAGAACGCTCCCGACCCGCCGGACATCCGCTCGCGCTGCACCCGCAGCATCATGACCGCATCCGGCTGCCACTGCTCGAGCGTCTCGTCCAGGTGGTACGACACGCGGCACGGCCACGTCTCCACGCCCACCGGCACGAGCGTCGGCGGGGCGACCAGCGTCACCTCGGCGCCGAGCGTGTGCAGCAGGTACACGTTCGACCGCGCGACGCGCGAGTGCAGCACGTCGCCCACGATCGCGACGCGCAGCCCGGCCAGGTCGGCGCCCGCCGAGGTGTCGGTGCCCCGCCCGTCGTGGCCCACGCCGCCGACCAGGTGGCGGCGGATCGTGAACGCGTCCAGCAGTGCCTGCGTCGGGTGCTGGTGCATGCCGTCGCCGGCGTTCAGCACGCCCGCGTCCAGCCAGCCGGCGTGCGCGAGCTGGTGCGCGGCGCCCGACGCCGAGTGCCGCACCACGACGGCGTCGGCGCCCATGGCGTGCAGCGTCAGGGCGGTGTCCTTGAGCGACTCGCCCTTGGACACGCTCGACCCCTTGGCCGAGAAGTTGATGACGTCGGCCGACAGGCGCTTGGCCGCCGTCTCGAACGAGATCCGGGTGCGCGTGGAGTCCTCGTAGAACAGGTTGACCACGGTGCGGCCGCGCAGCGTCGGCAGCTTCTTGTTCTCCCGGGACTGGGTCGCGGCCATCTGCGCGGCGGTGTCCAGCAGCAGGATGGCGTCGTCCTTGGCCAGGCCCTGGGTGGTCAGCAGGTGCTTCACCGCGCGCCCCCGTCCTGCGCCCGGCCGGCTGTCGGGTCGGCCGTCGGGTCGGCGGGGCTCGTTGCCGCGGGGCTGATGACGACGGAGTCGGGGACACCGTCGACGTCCGCCAGGCGCACCCGGACGCGCTCCGTGCGCGAGGTCGGCAGGTTCTTGCCCACGTAGTCCGCGCGGATCGGCAGCTCGCGGTGCCCGCGGTCCACGAGGGCGGCGAGCTGCACCACGCGCGGGCGGCCCAGGTCGTTGAGGGCGTCGAGCGCGGCGCGGATCGTGCGACCGGAGAACAGGACGTCGTCCACGAGCACGACCACCCTGTCGTCGACCGTGCCGCCGAGGCTGCCGGGCAGCACCGTCTGCCCGACGGCGCGCGTGGGCTGGCGACGCAGGTCGTCGCGGTACATGGTGACGTCGAGGGTGCCGAACTCGCCGTCGAACGACGGCTCGATCTGCGCGAGGCGCTCGGCCAGGCGGCGGGCGAGCTGCACGCCGCGGGTCGGGATCCCGAGGAGCACCACGTCGGCGGCGCCCCGGTTGCGCTCCACGACCTCGTGGGCGATGCGGGTCAGCGCCCGGGCGATGTCGGCCTCGCCGAGGACCGTGCGGTCTGTGCCGGCCGAGGTGCCGGCGGGTGTGGTGCTGGATGCGGGCATGCGGCTGCCAGGACTCATCTGGCGACCTCCTTCTCCGCCTCACGGGACGGGATTAAAGGGAGTCTGACAGCCACCACCCTAACCCGCCCCGCGGGCCCCGGACGCCGCTGTCCACAGGGCGTCCGAGGGGCGTTGCTCACACCGAGCCCTGCTGTCCCGGTCGCGGCTGTCCCGGTCGCGGCTGTCCCGTCGCGCCGCCTCAGTCGTGCAGCACCGCCGAGGCCAGGCCCGCCGCGACGGCGACGAGCACGAGCACCATGCCGACGGTGCCCGGCCAGCCCGCCAGGGCGAGACCGACACCGCCGAGCCACCCGAACAGGCTCGACCCCGCGTAGTACGCCAGGTTGTACACGGCCGCGGCCTGCGTGCGCGCCTGCGGGGCCGCGACCGGCGTCCACCCGGAGGCCACGGCGTGGGCGCCGAAGAACCCGGCCGTCAGCACCACGAGCCCGGCCAGGACGACGGGCAGCCAGGCCGACAGCGTCGCGGCCACCCCGAGGGCCATCACGCCGGCGGACGCGACGAGGACCCGGCGCCTGCCGTGCCGCACGACGAGCCGTCCGGTGCGGGCCGAGGACCACGTACCCGCGAGGTAGGCGAGGAAGACGAGGCTCACCGCCCCTGCGGACAGGCCGAACGGCTCGGCGGTGAGGCGGAAGCCGAGGTAGTTGTACACGGCGACGAACCCGCCCATGAGCAGCAGACCCTGCGCGTCGAGGACGAGGAGGCGAGGGCTGAGCAGGACCCGGAGGCGGTGCGGGCCGGGTGTGCCGTCACCGCCGCCCCCCGGAGGGCGACCGGGCGGGGCCCGGTGGCGCGAGCGCCCTCCCGGGGCGCGGTCGCGCGGCGCGAGCCGGACGAACAGCGCCGTGGCGACCAGGCACACCGCGGCCGCGGCGCCGACACCCGCACGCCAGCCGAGCACCTCGGCGACCCCACCCGCGACGAGCCGCCCGAGCAGCCCGCCCATGGAGGTGCCCGCGACGTACGTCCCGGCCGCCCGCGGCACCGCGGCGGCGGGCAGGGTCTCGGCCAGGTAGGCCATCGCGACGGCGGGCACGCCCGCCACGAGCAGCCCCTCGACGGCGCGCCCGGGCACGACCAGGGCGAACGTCGGCGCGAGCGGGACGGCGAGGCCCACCGCCGTCGCGCCGAGGAGCGCCGTCGTCATGGCCCGCACCCGGCCGACCCGGTCGGCCACCCAGGCCCAGGGCAGCACGCCCGCGGCGAGCCCCAGGGTCGCCGCGGAGACGAGCAGCGCGGTCGTGGAGGCCGACGTCGACAGCTCGCGCGCGGCGTCGGGCAGCACCGCCTGGGGCGCGTAGAGCTGCGCGAACGCCGCGGTCCCGGCACCGAACAGCGCGACGAGCAGACGACGCTCGTCGGACCGTCCGGAACCGGGACCGGGGGTCACGCGGGGCGGGCCGTCAGGCCAGCAGGGTGGGCTTCATGTCCTTGACCCGCCCGAGCAGACCGTTGACGAACGCCGGCGACTCGTCCGTGGACAGGTCACCGGCCAGGTCGACGGCCTCGTCCAGGGCGACGGCGTCGGGCACGTCGTCGTTGAAGAGGACCTCCCACGTGCCGATCCGCAGCAGCGCGCGGTCGACCGCCGGCATGCGGGTCAGCGTCCAGCCCTGGGAGTACGTCTCCAGCACCTCGTCGATGCGCTCGCGGTGGGCGACCACGCCCTCGACGATCTCGACCGTGTACTGCGGCACCGACGCCTCGGTGTGCGGCACGGCGACGCGGTCCGCGAGAAGCTTGAGCGGGTCGATGCCGCGCTGCTCGGCCTCGAAGAGGATGTCTGCGGCGCGCTTGCGCGCCTTGGTCCGTGCGCCCACGTCAGTCGGTGACGCGACCGAGGTAGTCGCCGGTGCGGGTGTCGACCTTGACCTTCACGCCCTGCTCGAGGAACAGCGGCACCTGGATCTCGGCGCCCGTCTCGAGGGTCGCGGGCTTGGTGCCACCGGTCGAGCGGTCGCCCTGCAGGCCCGGCTCGGTGTAGGTGATCTCGAGCACGACGGAGGCGGGCAGCTCGATGTACAGCGGCGTGCCGTCGTTCGAGGCGAGCATGACGTTCATGCCCTCGAGCATGTAGTCCTTGGCGTCACCGACGGTCGCGGCGGGGACCGTGATCTGGTCGTAGGTGTCGTTGTCCATGAAGACGAAGTCCTCGCCGTCCATGTACAGGTACTGGAAGTCGCGACGGTCGACGTTGGCGGTCTCGACCTTGATGCCCGCGTTGAACGTCTTGTCGACGACCTTGCCGGACAGCACGTTCTTCATCTTCGTGCGGACGAACGCGCCACCCTTGCCCGGCTTGACGTGCTGGAACTCGATGATGGTCCAGAGCTGACCGTCGATGCGGAGCACGGTGCCGTTCTTGATGTCGTTCGAGGTAGCCACGTTCGTCTTCCTGTGTCGGTGTCGGTGGACCCCAGGGCACGCCGACGGCGGGGCCGGCGGCTGGGGGGCGATCGGCCGGGATGATCCGGCGCGCGATCAAGGGTGTCAAGCAGCAGCGGTCAAGTCTAACGGACGGTGCGATACCGCCCTGCCCGTCAGAACCTCTCAGGCCCTGTCACGGACCGCTCCGCACGACGATACCGATCGCGCCCGCGATGATCATCAGAACCACGGATATCGGGTAGTACGTGAGCGCGCGTCGGATATGGGCATGTTCTGCACCGATATATCCGCAAGGTTCTTGACCTGGATCCATGCCTCGCGGCGATCGTCCTCCTTCGTCGACCCGGAAAGTTCTTCGACCGAGGCATCGACGATGTCGGGCAGGGAGTACCGCGAAAAGCCACGGTGAGCCATCCGCGGCCGGAGCGAGAGAACGAGGTGCATCCCTGCGATACCGCAGAGCACTACTGCCGCTGCCCCGACCACCGCGCCGGCCAGCGCCAGCGTCGCACCCGGCTCGAGCGCTTGGTAGAGCGGGATCGCCGGTGTCCCGACGCCGAACGTGAGGGCGATCGCCGCCACGAGGACGCTCGTCTTCACATCGGCATTGGTGATGGTCAGCTGGAGCATCGACTGAACGAACTGGGCGTCCGCAGCGCTTCCTTCCTGATCCGGCATGTCGGTCAGCCGCTGCGAGTCGCGCTGTGCGCGACCTGTCCCCCACCAGCTCATCCTTCCTCCTCACTGCGCGACCTCGCCGGACACTACTCAACGCTGGTGTCGCCGGGACACACTTAAGCCACTGGCTGATATACCTAGCCATTAAGGCATACGCTGAAGGCATGTACACAGTGATCGGCGACATCGTCGGGTCCCGGAAGCTGGCGGACCGGGCCGCCGCGCAACGAGCCATCATCGCGGCGCTCGCGCACGTGAGCCGTGCACTACCCCCCGCACAACGCCTCGAGCCGACATTCGGCGACGAGGTGCAAGGCGGCTTCGAGACGATCGCGGACGCAACTCTCGCGACCCTGCTGATCCGCCTCGAGCTCAACAGGCTCGCCCACCCCTCCCCGGCGGCAGACCCCGGCGATACGCCTCCGCCCGAGCTTGTCGTCATGCGTTTCGGGATCGGCCAAGGTGACGTCAGAGTATTCGACCCCGATTCGCAACCGATCCGCCAGGACGGACCCGGCTGGCACACCGCGCGGGATGCGATCGACTCCCTGAGCAAGAGAGCCGGCACCCGATACGTCGGCCCGGAGCGGGCTGTCTGGCCCGTACCTGACGCGGTGAATGCGTTCCTCGTTGCACGAGACGGCCTCGTCGATACACTCAACCACCGCCAACGGCGGATGCTGCTCCGCGCGCTGCACGGCGACTCCCAGAAAAGCATCGCAGAGCTGGAGGGTATCTCCGAGTCGGCCGTGAGCCAGGCGTTCGCCAGGGGCGTGAGCGCAGTTCGGGACGCACAGTCCCTCTTCGGAAAGGCGTGATGCACGGATGGCAGCCCTCGGAGCGTTCCTCGCAGCCCTCGGCGTCGCGGACGCCTTCCGCGACACCAACACGGTGATCGTCCGGCCATCGCGACAGCTCGCGGCCCTGGCGGCGGGCGTCGTCACCCTGGCAGCCCTCCTGACACTGGGCACCCCGGCCCCGTGGACGGTAGTTGGCCTCGGAGCGCTGCTCGCCGCGCTCCTCGTCGTGTGGACGCTGTTCGAGATCTTGGCCGACACGGTGGGCAAAGTGGTAGCACGCCTCGGCGCTTTCCTTGCGATCAGCGGCGGGATCACCGCCACCCTTCTCTTCGCGGACGACCGCACAACCAGTTGGCCGGACTGGGCACCCGGCCCGCTGACAACCTTTTCCCCGTCACAGGTCATTCTCGTGATCGGGATCGCCCTCGCTCAGGTGACCACAGCGAATGTTCTCGTCCGGCACATTCTCGACGCGGTCAACGTCCCCACGAAGGCGGGCGCAGACCGCCTCCGGAGCGGTCGGGTGCTCGGCCCTATGGAGCGCCTCTTCATCCTCGGGCTGGGCCTCGCGGGGAATCTCACTGCCGCCGCGGTCGTCGTCGGAGCCAAAGGCCTTCTGCGGTTCCCAGAGCTCGCAGCAAGCGAGTCGAGCGCGCGAACAACGTCTCCCATCATCCTTCAGAGCGCGACAGGAGGCGGGTCCGAGGAAACGGCCGGATCGACCGTCGCCGAGCCGCCCCACCAAGGACCCAACCCCGTCACCGAGTACTTCCTCATCGGCAGCTTCGCCAGCTGGCTCATCGCCCTGGCCGGCCTCGGGCTGGCCATGCTGGTCCTCAACTGACATCTGGAGGTGGTGAAGCGATTAGCTTCACCATTCCTATATGAAGCCCTGCGCTTCACCGCGTGCATCGAGGAGCGCTACCGCGGGAGCCTCGTCGCGATGGCCGACAGCGCCAGCCGGTACGAGTCGAACCCGAAGCCCGCGACCGTCCCCGTCGCGACGCCCGCCACGACCGAGTAGTGGCGGAACGTCTCGCGCGTCGCCGGGTTCGACAGGTGCACCTCGACGAGGAGCAGGTCCGCCGTCGTCACCTGCGCCGCCGCGTCGCGCAGGGCGTAGGAGTAGTGCGTGAAGGCGGCCGGGTTGAGCACCACGTGGGCCCCGGCGTCGACGGCCTCGTGGAGCCAGCCCACGATCTCCGACTCCGCGTCGGTCTGCCGCACGTCGACCTCGAGGCCGAGCTCCTTTCCCCAGGTCGCCGCAGCCGACTCGAGGTCGGCCATGGAGGCATGGCCGTAGACCTCGGGCTCGCGGACACCGAGGCGGCCGAGGTTGGGACCGTTGAGCACCAGGACACGAGGCAGGGCAGCAGGGGGCAGTGCGGCGGAGGGCAGCGCGGCGGAGGGCAGTGCGGAGTCCATGGCGGCGAGCCTAACGGCAGCAGGCGGGGGGCGTCGGCGCAGCCCGGCGCCCACGTGCCCGCCCGCCCGGCAGCACGGTCAGGCGCCGTCCTCCAGACCCTCCACCAGCAGCGTGCGGGGACCGGGCCCGGCCTCGGCGAGCTCGTCGTGCGGGTTGGTCAGTGCGCACCGGCGCAGGGACAGGCAGCCGCACCCGATGCAGTCCGTGAGGTGGTCGCGCAGCCGGGAGAGCTGCTCGATCCGCGCGTCGAGGTCGTCGTGCCACGCCTGGGAGATGCGGCGCCAGTCCTTGGCCGTCGGCGTGCGGTCCCCCGGCAGGGTGGCGAGGGCGGCCCCGATGTCGGCGAGCGGGATGCCGACCCGCTGCGACACCCGGATGAACGCGACCCGGCGCAGCGTCTCGCGCCGGTAGCGCCGTTGGTTGCCCGACGTCCGCCTGCTCGAGATCAGCCCCTTGCGCTCGTAGAAGTGCAGGGCCGAGACCGAGACGCCGCTGCGGGCGGCGAGGTCGCCGACCGTCAGCTCGTCGCGGTCCCAGGGGACGCTCGGGTTCGGTGCTTCCACGGGGTGGTCTCCGTTCTGCAGGGGAAGGCGATTGACCTCAACTTAGGTTCAGGTTAGAGGATCGCGCCATGGACGCCATCCGACACCACACGTTCGGCCCGCCCGAGGTCCTCGCGCTCGAGCAGGTCCCCGACCCCGAGCCCGGCCCCGGCCAGGTGCTCGTCGACGCCGTCGCGCACGGCGTGCACCTGCTCGACACAACGCTGCGCCGCGGCGACCCCGGCGCACCCCTCCCCCTGCCGAGCCTGCCCGCGGTCCCCGGCCGGGAGGTCGCAGGCACCGTCTCGGCCGTCGGCCCCGGCGTCGACCCCGCGTGGCGCGGCCGCCTCGTGGCGGCACACCTCGGCCCCGTGCCCGACGGCGGCGGCTACGCCCGGCGGGTCGTCACCGGCGTCGGCACGCTCCACGCGCTCGACGGCGACGCACCCCTCGAGCCGGCGACCGCCGTCGCCCTCGTCGGCACCGGGCGGACGGCGGTGTACACGCTCGAGGTCGCGGACATCACCCCGGAGGACGTGGTCGTCGTGACGGCTGCCGCCGGAGGCCTGGGCAGCCTGATCGTCCAGGAGGCCCTGCACGTCGGCGCTCGCGTCGTCGCCCTGTCGGGCGGGCCGGCCAAGCTCGAGGCGCTGCGCGAGCTCGTGGACGGGCAGGGTGACGGGCGGAGTGAGGGGCACGGTGACGGGCACGGTGCGGCCGGCGACGGGTCGACGGCAGCGGGCGACAGGCTCGCGCTCGTCGACTACACCGCCGACGGCTGGGAGCGCACCGCCCGGGCCGCGCTCGGTGGCGGGCGCGCGACGGTCGTCCTGGACGGCGTGGGCGGCGAGCTCGGCACCGCCGCGACGGCGCTGCTCAGGCCGCAGGGCACGGTCGACGGTGGCGGTGAGGGGGCCGTCGGGCGGCTGGTCGCGTACGGCTGGGCGTCCGGCGCCCCGAACCGGTACACCTCCTGGGCCGGCGACGACCGGATCGAACCTGGAGCCGTCGAGCCCTCGATCGAGGTGCGCTACGTCGTCGGGCCGGACGCGCCGCCGCTGCGCGACCCGCGCGCCTACCAGGAGCGCGCCCTCGCGCACGCCGCCTCCGGTCGGTGGCGCGTGGCGACGCACCGGGTGCCGTTCGCCGAGGCCGCGCGGGCTCACCGCGAGCTCGAGGAGCGCCGCACGGTCGGCAAGGTGGTGCTGGTGTGAGCACCACCTCCCCCACCTCCCCCGCTGCGAGCGCCGTCCCGCCAGCCGCGTTGAGCCCGGCGGCGCAGCGACTGGCTCTGGTCGGCATGGTCGCGCTCTGCTCGCTCGGGGCGTTCGAGTCGATCGCGGTGGCCACGGCGATGCCCGCCATCGCCGTCGAACTCGACGGCCTGCGGTACTACACGCTCGCGTTCGCGGTGGTCTTCGCGACGAGCGTGGTCGGGACCCTCGCGGCCGGGCGCTGGTGCGACCGTTCGGGGCCCGCACCCGCCATGTGGACGGGGGCCACGCTGTTCGTCGGGGGGCTCGGCGTGGCGGGCGCGGCGACGAGCATGGGCGCGCTCATCGCGGGGCGGGCCGTCCAGGGTGTCGGGAGCGGCCTGTACGGCGTGGCGCTGTACGTCCTCGTGGCTCGCGTCTTCGCGCCCGACCGCCGTCCCGCCGTGTTCTCCGCGTTCGCGGCGGCGTGGGTGGTGCCCGCGATCGTCGGGCCGGGTATCGCGGGACTGGTCGTGGAGCACCTCGGCTGGCGCTGGGTCTTCCTGGGCGCGGCGGTACTCACCGTACCGGCGGCGGCCCTGATGCGGCCGGGCCTGTCAGCAGCGAACGGGGCGGCAGCGGACGCAGCAGCAGCGGACGCGGCGGCGAACAGCCCCGGGGGCGGGCACGCGCCGACGTCTCCCCTCCGCGCGGCCGGACGCCTCGCGGCGGCGGTCGTGCGCGCGCGGCCAGGTCTGCCGTCGGTGATCTCCGTCCGGGCGCTGGTGTCGGCAGCGTTCACCGGCGCCGAGGTGCTCCTCCCGCTCCTCCTCGTCCACGAACGGCACCTGAGCCCCGCCCTCGCCGGACTGGTCCTGACGGTGGGAGCACTCGGCTGGTCGACCGCGTCGTGGCTGCGCGGCCGCAACCTGCTGCACCTGAGCCACGCCGGATACGTCCGCCTCGGGGGCGGGCTGCTCGCGGTCGGCGTCATCGGCTCCGCGCTGCTCGTCGTACCGGGGATCCCGGCGGGAGCCGGCATGGCGTTCTGGGTGTTGTCCGGCAGCGGCATGGGCCTGGTGTGCCCGACGCTCTCGGTCCTCACGCTCGAGCTCGCCGAGCCGCACGAGCAGGGCTCCGCGTCCTCGGCCTTCCAGGTGGCGGACGCCGTCGCCGGCGCGGTCGCGTCCACCACCACGGGGTCGTTGCTGTGGGCGCTCTACGACGTCGCGGGCGTGCCGGCGTACGCCGTCGTGCTGTGCGGCACCGGGATGCTGGCCGCGGCGGTCGTCGCGCTCGCGGCTCGCACGGCACGGGGTGGTGCGCGGACGACGGCCTCGGGACGCGGGCTCTCCGACGGACACGTTCGGTGACGCGGGGCGCGTCGCCCCGGCCCGGCCGTAGCGCGGCGCCGGCACGGGCACGGGCACGGGCACGGGCACGGGCAAGGCACGGCAGCCGGCGTCGCCTTGCGCGCGCCCGCGGTGGCCGTTCCGGCGTCATGCCGCCTCCCTGCCCGGTGGCGCGGCCCCGGGGGAACCGTCGTCCCGGGTGCCCGGCGGGTGATCGACCGCCCCGTCGGGCGGGTCGGCCGTGACTCCGCCAGGCGGGTCGGCCGCGACCGGGTCGGGCAGCCGGATGCGGCGCCCGCGGGCGTCCGTGAAGGCCCACCCGGTGTCCAGCAGCGTCGCGGCGGCACCGCGCGGACCCACGGGCGGGTTCTTGCCGGCCCAGTGCATGGTGATGCCGCGCGTGTCGACGAGCTGGTGGTGGTACCAGCACAGCAGGGCGCTGTTGGCGGCCGACGTGGTGCCGCCGTCCGCCCAGTGGGTGACCGCGTGGTGCACCTCGCAACGGGACGGCGGCTGGTCGCACCCCGGGTACACGCAGTGGCGGTCCCGGGCGATGACCGCCCGCCGCATCTGACCGCTCACCGTCCGCCGGGCGCGCCCGACGTCGAGCGCCGCCCCGTCCGGCCCGAACACCACGCGGGTGATCGCACTGTCGCACGCGAGCCGGCGCAGGAGGGATCGCGGGACGCGGTCGCGGGAGTCTGTGAGCACCGGGCCGCCGCCCGCGAGGTAGATCCCTGGGCCGGGCCCGGCAGCACCCTGACCGCACGTCACGCACCGCCCCTCGTTCGTGCGCGCCACCTGGGCGAGCAGCTCGGTCCAGGAGACGGTGACGTTCAGGTGCGGTCGCACGGCGGCGCCCGGCGACGCCTGGTCGGTGTCGAGCACGAGGCGGGCGGCGTCCGCGAGCGCCTGCGCGCGGCGCTGCCCGGGCGTGCGGTCGTCGTCCGCACCCGGGGCGCCGAGGAGCGCGTTCACCGCTGTCGTGACGAGCGTCCCGTGCTCGTGGGTCAGGAAGCCTGCGACGTGGAAGCCGCCGAACGTCGGCGACAGGTCGAGGAACTCGCCGTCAACCGCCTTGTCGTCGTGGGTGTCGTCGGCGTCGGGGTCGGTCACGGTGGCGAACCGGCGCGCGACGACGCGGAACCGGTCCGCGCCGAGGGCGCGCGCCTCGTCGAGCACGAGCGTCTCGCCGGTGACCAGCACGCCGTCGTCGACGGCCGCCTCCAGCGCCTCGGTCATCAGCGCGCGCGTGCGTTCGCCGTCCGGGTCGGCGGACGGGTCGGGGAGGTCGACGCCCACGGTCCGGACGTGCGCCTCCGGTGTGGTCACCTCTCCGGTGCGGGTGTCGACCAACCAGGCGAGAGCGTCCGTCCGGGTGCGGCTCGTGGGTGCGACCTCGCACATGACGCGGGCGTGGTCCGCGCCGAGCGCCCCCGCGACCAGGCGGTCCCGTGTGGTCGGCAGGGCCTGCGCGAGGCGGCGGGCGGTGGTGACGTCCTTGCGCGCGGTCGACGCGGCGACACCCTCCCGCAGGCGCAGCCAGGTCGCGAACGTCCGTGCCGTCCCGCCCGAGCGCCACGACCCCTCGTCCTCGATGCGCGGAAGCACGGCGTACCGCACACCGTCGAGCCGGCCGGTGACCCGGCGCAGTCGTCCGTGCGCGGACACGAGCCCGGCCACGTCGGGGACGTTCCAGCCGTCGAGGCCGCCCGCGAGGTCGGCCAGCTCTCCTGCCACCTCCTCGAGGCGTGCCAGGGCGCGGTCCCATGCCTGCACCGCGACGCCGTCCGCGCCCTCCGTCCACCGCTCCACGCCGCACCCCCCGCCCACCGTCGTCCTTGAACACTATTCTCTCGCACATGCGTTCGTTAGGCGCGGTGCTCCCGGCATCTGTGGACAACTCTTCATCGTCGTCCCCAGGCGCCTGTCACATCGGTCGCTCCTGTCCCGTCGAGGGGGCATGACGCGAGAGCATGGCCCCATGACGACCTCCCGCACGTCCGGCGACGCCACCTCCGGCACCGACGCGCAGGCCGCTGAGCTCGACCGGCTGCGCCCGCTCGCCTTCTCCGTCGCCTACCGGATGCTCGGGAGCGTCGCGGAAGCCGAGGACGTCGTCCAGGAGGCGCTCACCCGGGTGTCGCAGGCCGAGGACGTCCGCAACCCTGACGCGTTCGTGACCACCGTGACGACCCGGATCTCCATCGACGTGCTGCGCTCGGCACGGGTGCGCCGCGAGTCGTACGTCGGCGAGTGGCTCCCCGAGCCGCTGGTCGGCCCGGTGCACCTGCCCGTCGCCATGGCGTCTCCCCCGCCCGACGCCGCCGCCCACGCCGAGCTCGCCGACGACCTCTCGACGGCGTTCCTCGTGCTGCTGGAGACGCTCACGCCGACGGAGCGCGCGGCGTTCCTGCTGCACGACGTGCTCGGGTTCCCGCACAGCGAGGCCGCCGACGTCATCGGCACCACCCCGGTCGCGGCGCGTCAGCTCGCCTCGCGCGCACGACGTCGCATCGCCGAGCGACGCGAGAGCGGGGCGCGCGACCGCACGGCGGACGACGGGACACGGCCGGACGTCGGCCGGACGCCGCACACGGGGACGAGGCCGCGCCCCGGCGCCAGGACACCTGCCGGGACGGCGCCGCCGCCGCACGCCGGGACGACCCCGCACGGCCGAGCGACCGACGCCGGACCGTCGGGCGTCCGGGCGGCACACCTCGCGGGCGCGTCCCCCCGGACCACCCGCACCGGCACCCCCGCGTCCGCGGCACCCGCCGACCGCGCCGAGGAGCTCGTCACGCGGTTCCTCGCGGCCTGCGAGGAGGGCGCCGTGGAGCCGTTCCTCGCGCTGCTCGCCGAGGACGTCGTGCTCACCGGCGACAGCGGGGGCAACGTGCCCCGCGGGATGTCGATCGCGCGGCCCGTGGCGGGGCAGGGCCCGGTCGCGAGGACGCTCTCCGGCTTCCTGCGCTACGGCATGCCGCTGCACTTCGAGCGCGCCCTGGTGGGCGGCAGGCCCGGCCTGCTCATCGTCGCGGACGACGCCCTGGGCGGCGGCCTCGTCGGCACCTGGTCGTTCGACGTGGCGGCCGACGGCAGGCTGCGCGCGATCCACGGCGTCCTGAACCCCGACAAGCTGCGCCACCTGGGTCCGCTGGCCGACCTGGAGCGGATCGCGGCGTGGCTGCACGAGGCCCGCGCGGAGTACGGCCGCCGCCGCAAGGACGCCCGGAACGGCGGCGCGTGAGCAGCGCGGACCGCGCCGCCGTCACCTCGCCCGCGCCGTGCCCCTCGTCGCCTCGCCGGCCTCGGTCGTCGGCACGAACCACAGGAGCACCAGCCCGACGAGCACCACGGCGATGATCCCGAAGGTGCCCCAGATCGTCGCGCCGGTCAGCGCGATGACGATGCTCCACAGCGAGCTCGACATCCACGACGTCGCGCGCCCGGTGGTGGCGTAGAGGCCGAAGATCTCGGACTCGCGCCCCGCCGGGGTGACGCGCGCCAGGTAGGACCGGGAGGCCGCCTGGGCGGGGCCGACGCAGGCGGACAGGATCAGCCCGCCGACCCAGTAGACGACCGGCCCGAGCTCGCGCAGGAGCACGACGCCCAGCCCGGCGGCGACGATCGTGCCGAGCGCGGTGAGGATGACGGCGCGGGGTCCGAACCGGTCGTCGGCCAGGCCCACCAGCATGGTGCTGACGCCCGCGACGAGGTTGGCGGCGATGCCGAAGACGATGACCTGGTCGGCCGAGAAGCCGAAGCTCACGCTGCCGATGATGGCGCCGAAGGCGAACACGCCGCTGAGCCCGTCGCGGTAGACGGCGCTGGCCAGCAGGAACCAGAAGGTGCGCCGGGCGGTGTGGAACAGGTTCTTGATGTCGCGGTAGAGCACCACGTACCCGGCGAGGAACCCGACCCTCGGCCGGGCCGGGCCGAGCTGCCTTTCCGGCACGTACGCGAAGATCGGCCAGACGAACGCGACGGCCCACAGCGCGCAGACGACGGCGATGACACGGAACGGGAGCCCGTTGTCGGTCGGCATGCCCCACCAGCCGAAGGCGTTGGCCACGACGACGAGGACGAGCATGAGGATGCCGCCCACGTAGCCGAGCCCCCAACCGAGGCCGGACACGGCGCCGACGGTCCGCGGCGTGGCCACCGAGACCATCATGGCGTTGTAGTTGACGCCGCCGATCTCGCTGAGCACGCTGCCGAGGCCGATGACGGCGGCGCCGAGCACGAAGTACGCCGGGTCCGCCTCGACGAACCACAGCGCGAGCATGCACAGGACCATGCCGCCGGTCGCCCCGGCGAGCCACGTCTTGCGCCGGCCGGTCGCGTCGGCGCGCTGCCCGAGCACGGGTGCGAGCAGGAACACCAGGACACCCGCCGCGGCGTTCCAGAAGCCCAGGCCGCTGCTCAGCTCGGCCAGCCCGCGCTGGTAGGCGGGGTCCTGGGCGCCGAGCACCGCGACCTCGGGGTCGAGGAACGCGTCCGTCGTCAGGTACAGCGCGGTGAACACGAACGTGAGGATCACGGTGTTGAACGGCTGCGTGCCCCAGTCCCACAGGGCCCAGGAGATCACCTGACGGCGCGGCACGTGGACGCCCTCGCGCAGCTCCAGACCCAGGGCAGGGGGCGGGGCCGCCGAGCCGGGGGCCGTGCTGTCAGGTCGCTGGCGGGCGTCGGTCATGGCGGCAGTCTGCCCGGATCGTGCCGCCCGCGGGGCGCGGAGCGGTCACGATCTCATACCGACCGACGGCCGCCCGACGGCCGACCGACAACCGACCGGCCCGCCGCACCCTCACCCCGCCAGGTTGTGCGGCCCGACCTGGTCGACGCGCGACACGCCCGCGAGCGCCATGGTGAGGTCCAGCTCGGCGAGCACGTGCGTGGCGACGGCGCGGACGCCGTCCGCCCCGGCGATGGCGAGGCCGTGGACCCAGGGACGTCCGAGGAGGACGGCGTCGGCGCCGAGCGCCAGCGCGGTGAAGACGTCGGCGCCGCTGCGGATGCCGGAGTCGAACAGGACGGGTGCGGTCCCGGTGTGCGCGCGGACGGCGTCGGCGACGGGGGCGAGCGTGTCGAGCGCGGCGACGGCGTTGTCGACCTGGCGTCCGCCGTGGTTGGACACCACGACGCCGTCGGCACCGTGGTCGAGGGCGGCGCGGGCGTCGTCGGGGTGCTGGATGCCTTTGACGAGGATCGGGAGGCTGGTGCGCTCGCGCAGCCACGCGAGGTCGGCCCAGGTGAGGGTGGAGCGGGAGAAGACGTCGAGGAAGGTCTCGACGGCGGCGCGCGCGTACGGCCCGGTGAGGTTGCGCCAGGTGGGTCCGGGGTGGTGGCGGGCCATGGACAGCAGGGCGCGGACGGCGGCGAGCGTGGGCCGGGGTGCGGGTGCCGCGGGGTCGGGGGTGCGGGCGACGCGCTCGGCGACGAGGGCCTGGAAGGCGGGGTCGCTGAGGTACTGGGCGATGCCCTCTGCGCGCGCGAAGGGCAGGTACCCGAGGTCGAGGTCGTGGGTGCGCCAGCCGAGCACGTGGGTGTCGAGGGTGACGACGATCGCCTCGCACCCGCTGGCCTCGGCGCGGCGGACGAACGACTCGGCGACGGTGTCGTCGGCGGACCAGTAGAGCTGGAACCAGCGCGGGCTGTCGCCGAGGGCTGCCGCGGTGTCCTCCATCGGTGTCGACGCCTGGGAGGAGATGACGACGGGGAGGCCGAGGTCGCGCGCGGCGGCGGCGAGGGCGGGCTCGGCGTGCCGGGGGGCGGCGGCGCGTCCGCCGCGCTGGTGCTGGACCGCGAGCTCGAGCGCGCCGACGGGTCCGAACAGGACGGGCGCGGGCAGCTCGCGGCCCAGCAGGGTGGTGGCGAGGGATCGTTCGCCGACGTCGACCATCTGGCGTGGGACGGTGCGGTACCGGCCGAAGGCCTCGCGGTTGGCCGCGACGGTGCGCTGTGCGCCGGCCCCGCCGGCGACGTACGCCCAGCCGGTGCGGGTCATGCGCCGCCGTGCGGCGTCGGCGAGGGCGTCGGGGCTGGTGGGGACGACGGGACGGCGCCCGAAGACACCGGCGCTGTAGATGGCGGACTGTGCGGTCCGACCGACGTTGGTCGCAGCTGGGGGCATGTCGGACATCCTGCCATCTCGTGGCCGGGCCGGGCTCGCGGTGGCGCCGTCAGCCCAGTGCGGTGACCTGCGAGAACCTCTCGCGGACCGGGCCGCCCGGTGCCGGCTCCCCTGCGCCTACGCCCCGTCGGCGACGGCCGCGACCACCTCGACCTCGACGAGCTGGCCGTCGTACCCGAGCACCGTGACGCCCTGGAGCGTGCCCGGCGGCTCGTGGCCCGCGGCCACGAACCGGTCGTGGACGGCGTCCCAGGCCGCGACGAGCTCGCCGCGGTCGGCGGTTGCCACCAGCACGCGCAGGAAGACGACGTCGCGCAGGTGCCCGCCCTCCGCGGCCAGGGCCGCCTCGAGCGTGCTCATCGCCTGCGCGGCCTGTCCCGCGACGTCGTCCGCCGGGGTCACGGAACCCGCGAGGTCGAGCGGGCAGGCACCCGCGAGGAAGACCAGGCGCGTGCCCGGGGCGGGCGAGGCGGCGTAGGCGTACGGCGTGCCGGTGTAGAGCGTGTCCGGGGTGCGGGTCAGCGAGACGGTGGGCATGCGGTTCCTCTCGACGTGCGGGCTCTCTCGACGGGTCGTGCGAGACGTCGTCACGGCCGGTCCCGCGATGCTCACAGATCACCCCGGCCCCGACCGAGCCTTTTCCCGGCCGCGTGCGGCCCCGGCCCTACCGGCCGAACCCGGCGGTCAGGCCCGAGACGAGCTGCCGTCGCCCGACGACGTAGGCCGCCAGCACCGGCAGCACGGACAGCACGACCGCCGCCAGAACCGCGGGCACGTTCAGCGAGAACTCGCCCTGGAACTCCCACAGCGACAGGGGGAGCACCCGGGTGTCGGCGCTCTGGGTGAGCACGAGCGGGAAGAGGAACCCGTTCCACACCTGCAGGGCGTCGTAGACCCCCACGGTGACCACGGCCGGGCGGGTCAGCGGCAGCGCGAGGCTCCACAGGGTGCGCCACTCCCCCGCCCCGTCCACCCGCATGGACTCGAACAGCTCGCGCGGGACGTCCCGCAGGAACGTGGTCAGGATGAGCACCGACAGCGGGACGGCGAACGCGGTCGACGGCAGGATGAGGGCCCACAGCGTGTCGTACAGGCCGAGCTGGACGATCAGGTAGTACACCGGCACGATCGTCGCCTGGATCGGGATCGCGATGCCGAGCAGGAACACCTGGAAGAGGCGCGCGGCGCCGCGCCGCCGGGACCGGACCACCACGTAGGCCGCCATGAGCGAGACGGCGAGGACCACCGCGACGGACACGGCCGTGACGACGACCGAGTTGGTGAGGTAGCGCAGGAAGTCGTTGGCCAGCACCTCGGCGTAGGCGTCCAGGGTGGGGTGCGAGGGCCACGACAGCGTGTTCTCGGCGAAGTAGTCGGCCTGCGGGCGCAGGCTCGTCACGACGATGTAGTAGATCGGCACGATGATCACGGCGAGCCACAGCCAGCCGGCCAGCGCGCCCACCACGTTCGGGGCCGCCGCCCCGACCCTCCGGGACATCAGGCACCCTCCGTCCGGGACTCCATGCGGTTCGCCCCCGAGAGCCGGTTCAGCGCCAGCGAGACCCCCAGCCCGACGACGACGAGGATCACCGCGACGACGCTCGCCCGGCCCATGTCGTAGCTGCGGAAGCCGGCCAGGTACATGTCCAGCGGCAGGATGCGGGTCGCGTTCGCCGGGCCGCCACCGGTGAGGACGAAGATCAGGTCGAAGTAGGTCAGGGAGCCCACGATCATGAGCGTGGAGGACGTGACGATCGTGTACCTGAGCTGCGGCACCGTGATGTGGAAGAACTGCTGGACGCGGCCGGCGCCGTCCAGCAGCGCCGCCTCGTACAGGGAGGCCGGGATCTGCCGCACCCCGCTCTGGTAGAGCAGCGAGTGGAACGGCACGAAGCACCAGCCGACGACGAACAGCACGACCCACAGGGCCAGGTCGGGGCTGCCGATCCAGTCCTGCGCGAGCAGCGGGGCGCCGAGCGCCGCACCGAGGCCGAAGTTCGGGTCCAGCAGGGCCCGGAAGGCGATCGCCACCGCCGCCGCGGAGAACAGCAGGGGCAGGAAGTACAGCACCGACAGCACGGCCCGGTAGCGCTGCCTGCCCGCCATGAACACCCCCAGCAGCAGGGACACGGGTGCCTGGAACAGCCACGACACGACGGTGACGACCACCGTCAGGCGCATCGCGTTCAGCGTCACGGGGTCGGTCAGCGTCCGCCCCCAGTTGTCCGCGCCGGCCCACACCGGGTCGCCGAGCCCGTCCCAGCGCATGAACGACAGCACGAGCACGCCCAGGAGCGGCACGGCGGCGAAGAGCCCGAACAGCCCCAGCGCCGGCGCCGCCATCCAGAGCGACGGTCCGGCGGCCCTGCCGGACGCGACGGTCACAGCGTCGCGTCCATCGCCTCGGAGAACTGCTGCGGGTCGAGGTCGCCGACGAAGAGCCGGCTCAGGTTGTCGAGCAGCGCCTGTGCCTGCGCCGGCGGCAGCGCCTGGTCCCAGGAGAGCTGGAAGTGCGGCGCGTCGCTGACCAGGCCGTAGACGAACGACAGGTACTCGGCGTCGTCCTGCTCGGCGATCTTGTCCTCGAGGCCGACGATCGGCGGGACCGTCCCGAGGGCGAGCAGGTCGTCGACCGCGTCGTCGTCGAGCACCTCCGACTCGACGAACGACTTCGCCGTGGCCTGCGCCCCCGGCGAGGCGTCCGCCGACACGGACCAGAAGTTCGACGGGTTCCCGACGATGTTCGCCGGGTCTCCCGCGCCGCCCTCGACGACGGGGAACGCCGTGTACCCCAGGCCGCCGGACCCGACCAGCTCCGGCGCGCCCGCCACCAGGTCCGGGTAGACCCAGCTGCCCTGCAGGAGGAAACCGGCCTTGCCTGTCTGGACCAGGGCCGTGTCACCGTTCTGGTCGGCGTTCACCGAGCCGAACGCGTCACCGAACGCCCCCGCGTCGACCAGCTCGCGGATCGTGGTGGTCGCCTCGACGACCGCCGGGTCGGACCAGGCGCCCTCCGTGCCGTCGAGCACGGCCTGGAACACCTCCGGCCCTCCGATCCGGTCGGTGAGGTACTGGATCCACATCAGCTCGGGCCACACGCTCTGACCGGCCAGCGCGACCGGGATGACGCCCTCGTCCCTGAGCGCGCCCACGGCGTCGAGCAGCTCGTCGACCGTCGTCGGCACCTCGACGCCCGCCGCGTCCAGCACCTCCTGGTTGTAGTAGAGGACCACCGGCTGGCTGTGCGTCGCCGGCACGGCGTACGTCGTGCCGTCGACCCGGCCGTTCTCGGCGACCGACGGGATCAGCCGCTCCTCGAGCCGCGCCACGCTGTCGTCGAGGTCGACGACGCTGCCGTTGGCGACGTAGTCCTCGAGGGTGCCGCCCGCCCAGGAGTAGATCAGGGTCGGTGCGTTGCCCGCACCGACCGCCGTCCGGATCTTCTCCTTGTAGGCGTCGTTGGCGAAGAGCTCGACGGCGAACTGCTCGTCCGGGTGCTCCGCGTTCCACGCGTCGAACTGCGCACCGAGCACCTCCCCGCTCTCCCCCGTCAGGGTCCACGCGCTCGCCCCGCCCTCAGGGGCCCCGCCCGGCTGCCGACCGCCCCCGCAGGCGGCGAGCGCTGTCACGGCCAGCACCGCCGCGACCACCGCGCCCGCACGTCGTCCGTTGCTCAGCCTCATGGTCCGAGTCCTCTCCTGCCGACGACGTCGTCGACCGTTTGGAACTACTTTGGTCGGATTTGTTCGAGCAACTTCGACCGTAGGGAGCGGGTGAATCACGTGTCAAGGGTGTGCCGAGCCGAGAGCCTGACGGGGCGTCGCCACCGAACCCGCTGCTGAACCAACTTATAGTTGCTGACGTGGGCGGATCGGAGACGGCGCAGAGAACAGGACGAGACGCACGACGACACGACCCCCGGCACCCCGCGCCCCTCGGCTGGCGCACCGACCGGCTGCTGGGCACCCCGTTCGAGGAGGCACCGCTCGGACCCGCCACCCTCGTGCGGTACACCCACCCGGACCGCCTCCCGGAACCGCGCGCCGTCGCGCTCCACGTGCACGGGTACAACGACTACTTCTTCCAGGACCACCTCGCCCGCACGTTCGCGGCCGCCGGGTACGCGTTCTACGCCGTCGACCTGCGTGCCGCCGGGCGCTCGCTGCGCCCCGGCCAGATCCCGCACTTCGTGACCGACCTGCGCGAGCAGGCGACGGACATCGCGGCCGCCGCCCGCGCCGTCCGCGGCCTGGAACCCGGCCGGCCGCTGCTGGTGCACGCGCACTCCACCGGCGGGCTGACGGCGTCGTTGTGGGCGCACGCGCACCGCAACGCCGCCGGCGCCGACGCCGGGCCGGACCTGCTGGTGCTCGACTCGCCGTTCCTCGACCTGCACGCGCCGGCGTGGCAGCGCACGGTCGGCACCCGGTTCCTGGACCGGGTAGGTCACCTGGCCAGCACGCGGATCATCAGCGACAACCCCTCCCGCTACGCCGAGCACCTGCTCGCGGCCAACGGCGGGCGCTGGGAGTTCGACACGACCCTGAAGCGCCCCGAGGGCCTGCCTGGGCGCGTCGGCTGGTTCGTCGCGGTGCGGCGGGGGCAGGCGCGCGTCGCCAGAGGGCTGCAGATCGCCTGCCCGGTGCTGCTCGCGCGGTCGGACTCCTCCGGCCCCGACTCCCTGGACAACCCGCTGCTCGACGCGCAGGACACCGTGCTCGACGTCGAGCAGATGGCCGCCCTCGTCCACTGCCTGGGCGAGGACGTCACCGAGCTGGTCGTGCCCGGCGGCGTGCACGACCTCACGCTCTCCGCACGCGGCCCGCGCGAGGCCTACCTCGACGGCATGCTCCACTGGGCACAGGGCCGTCTGCCGGACGGCGCCGCGCCGACCCACCGACACACGTGAGGTACCAGTGACCTATTTCGAGGGGCCGTTCCAGGCCCTGGCCCACCGCGGTTTCGCACACGCCTCGGCGGGCACCGAGGGGCTCGAGAACTCGCTCGCCGCGTTCGGCGCGGCCGTCGACCTCGGGTTCCGGTACGTGGAGACCGACGCGCACGGCACCGTCGACGGCGTCGCCGTCGCGCTGCACGACGAGTCGCTCGACCGCACCACCGACGGCACGGGGCTCGTGGCCGAGCTGCCGTGGTCCGAGGTCGGCGAGGCGCGCATCGGCGGCGTCGAGCCCGTGCCCCTGCTGGAGGACGTGCTGGGCGGGTGGCCCGAGCTGCGCGTCAACATCGACGTCAAGCACGCCTCCGGCGTCGGACCTGTCGCGCGCGCCGTCGAGCGCACCGCGTCCTGGGACCGCGTGTGCGTCACGTCGTTCGACACCGGCCGGCGTCGAGCCACGCTCGCCCGGCTGTCCCGCCCCGTCGCGACGTCGGCGGGCCGCAACGAGGTCCGCGGCTTCGTCGCGGGCGTCCGCCTGCGCCTGACCCCGCTGGCACGGCAGGCCCTCCGGGACACCGACGCCCTGCAGGTGCCCGTCCGCGAGGGCCGCGTGACGGTCGTCGACGACGCGACCCTCGCCTCCGCGCACGCCCTCGGCAAGAAGGTGCACGTGTGGACCGTCAACGACCCGGCCGAGATGGAGCAGCTGATCGACCTGGGGGTCGACGGGCTGGTCACCGACCGTGCCGACCTGCTCAAGGAGGTCCTGGTCGCGCGCGGGCTCTGGGAATGAGCCGAGGGAGTTCCCGGGGCGCCGTCGGCTACTCGCAGCCGACGCCGTCGCCGTCACGGTCCAGGTGGGGCGCGTAGCCGGGGTCGCCGGCGTACACGGGCGCGGCGCCCGCGGCGCGCGCCGCGTCGCAGTTCTTGTAGGAGACGGAGCCACCACCGGACGAGTCCGGCGCAGACTCGTGCCGGGTCGCGGTGCCTCCCCCGCTCGACAGCAGCCCCACCGCCTGCTCGGACGCCTCGACGGCGCCCTCCCGCTCCTCGAGCTCGGCCTCGGCGGCGGTGAGGGCCGCCTCCCGCTCCTCCAGGGTGTCCTGGGTCGCGCCCAGCCGGTCCCCCTTCGCCCGCAGCTTCTTCGCCCGGGCGTCGAGCTGGTCCGCGCGCGCGTCCAGCTCGGCCCGCGCGGCCTCGAGCGCCTCGCGCTCCTGTGCGACCTCGGCCTGCGCGGCCTCTCCCTCGGCCCGCAGATCGGCGAGCGCCGCCTCGACGGAGGCCGACGCCGAGGCCTCCGCCTCGGCGGCGACGTCCGGAGCGGTGGCCCCGCCGATCCCGAGCCCGAGGAGGAACACGACGAGGGCCGCTGCCACCCCCGCGACGATGATCAGCGGCCTGCGTCGCACACGCTGCGCCGACGGCACCGGCCGGTTCGGGGGAAAGATGTCGACCTTGCGCATCGCGGGCTCCTCTCGGACGGCGCGCAACCCTGCGCGCCCCGTGTCGCCCCCGCGTCACGAACGCTATTCCGCGCCGGTGGACGACCGCCCGCAAAGTCGGCGCCGTTCACCCGGTGATCACCCGGTCGTGGCCGAGCCGCGGCGCGGATCGTCTTCGAGACCGACGTTGCTCGGCTGTGAACGCGCTCAAAGCCGAGCAACGTCGGTCTCGAAGACGATCGTGCGGGGACGCCGTTGCCCGTCCCGCGGGATGCCCCCCGCGCTCAGCCCAGCGTCAGCGTGACCGGGGTGCCGGGGCCCTTCGTCGGGGGCTCCTTGGAGACCTCGGCGTAGGCGGCGGCCAGCAGCGTCGGGTCGGGGCCCTCGAGGCGGACCGGCTTGGCGACGTCGTCGAGCACGACGAAGCGCAGCAGGTTGCCGCGCGTCTTCTTGTCGCGGTGCATGGCGGCCAGGAGCTGGTCCCAGCGGTCGCCGCGGTAGTGGACGGGCAGGCCGAGCGACGACAGCAGGGCGCGGTGCCGGTCGGCGACGTCGTCGGACAGCTTGCCCGCCATGCGGGCGAGCTCCGCGGCGAACACCATGCCGACGCTCACGGCCGCGCCGTGGCGCCACTGGTAGCGCTCGGCCAGCTCGATCGCGTGGCCGAGCGTGTGGCCGTAGTTGAGGATCTCGCGCAGGCCCGCCTCCTTGAGGTCCTCCCCCACGACCTGCGCCTTGACCCGCACGGAGCGCTCGACGAGCTCGGCGACGACGGCCCACGTCTCGTCGGTGGCGTCGGCGCCCGCCCAGCCGCGCAGCTCGTCGACGTGCGCCTCGACCAGGTCGAGGATGACGGGGTCGGCGATGAAGCCGGTCTTGACGACCTCGGCCAGGCCCGCGACCAGGTCCCACTTGTCGAGCGAGCCGAGCGCCTGCAGGTCGCACAGCACGCCTGCGGGCGGGTGGAACGCGCCGACCAGGTTCTTGCCCTCCGTGGTGTTGATGCCGGTCTTGCCGCCGACGGCGGCGTCCACCATCGCGAGCAGCGTGGTCGGGACCTGCACCACGCGGATCCCGCGCAGCCACGTCGCGGCGACGAAGCCGGCCAGGTCGGTCGTCGCGCCGCCGCCGATGCCGACGATCGCGTCCGTGCGCGTGAAGTCGAGCTGGCCGAGCAGACCCCACAGGAACGCCGCGACCTGCGGCGTCTTGGCCGACTCGGCGTCGGGCACCTCGGCGACGAACGCCTCGTACCCGGAGGCCTTGAGGTCCTCGGCGATCGTGTCCGCCGTCGTGGACAGCGCGGCCGGGTGCACCACGAGCACCTTGGCCGCGTCACCCACCATGGAGGGCAGCTCGCCCAGCAGGTGGTGTCCGATGACGACGTCGTAGGGCGCCTCGCCCGTCACGGTGACCCGGACGGGGGCGCTGTCGGTGCTCACGGTGTGCTCTCCTCGGTGCTCGTGCTCGGTGCTCTGCTCGTGCTCAGTGCTTCTGCTCGTGCTTCGGGTCGGCCAGCTCGCCCGCGGTCAGCTCGAGGCCCAGCGCGTCGACGATCTCGCGCGCGACGTGCTCGCCGGGGCGCTCGCTCGAGACGACCGTCAGGGTCGCGAGCCGCTCGTAGGTGGGGCGCCGCTCGCTCATCAGCTTCTGCCACTGGGCACGGGGGTTGCCGAGCAGCAGCGGGCGGGCCTGGTTCATGCCGACACGCTGGGCGGCGATCGCGAGCGGCACGTCGATGAACACCACGTGCCCGCCCGCGGCCGCGTACGCCGTCAGAGCCTCCTGGGTCACCGGGTCCATGACGGCGCCGCCGCCGAGCGACAGGACGCCGCCGTGCTCCTCGAGCGCCGCGAGCACGGCCTCGCGCTCCAGCTCGCGGAACCGCGGTTCGCCGTCGTCGACGAAGATCTCGCTGACGGGCTTGCCCGCGCGGGCCTCGACGTCGGCGTCGGTGTCCCGGACGGTCACGCCCAGCCCGGCGGCCAGGATGCGGCCGACCTTGGACTTGCCCGACCCGGGCGGGCCGATGAGGACGACGACGGGCCGCGGCCCCGGTGCCGCGCTCACCGCAGCAGCTCCGGGATCGCGGCGACGTAGGACTCGAGGTTGCGGCGCACCTCGGCCACGGAGTCGCCGCCGAACTTCTCGACGGCGGCCTCGGCCAGCGTGAGCGCGACCATCGCCTCGGCGACGACGGCGGCAGGCGGCACGGCGCACACGTCGGAGCGCTGGTGGTGGGCCGTGACGGGCTCGCCGGTCGCGGTGTCGACGGTGGGCAGGGCGCGCGGCACGGTCGAGATCGGCTTCATCGCCGCGCGCACCCGGACGACCTCCCCGTTCGACATGCCGCCCTCGATGCCGCCGGCCCGGTTGGTGGTGCGGGCGATGCCGGGCCGGCCGTCGGCGCCGGGCACGATCTCGTCGTGGGCGGCGCTGCCGCGCCGGCGCGCGGTGCGGAAACCGTCGCCCACCTCGACGCCCTTGATCGCCTGGATCCCCATGAGCGCGGCGGCGAGGCGCGCGTCGAGCCGCCGGTCGCCCTGCACGTAGCTGCCCAGCCCCGACGGCACGCCGTAGGCGAGCACCTCGACGACGCCGCCGAGCGTGTCGCCGTCCTTCTTGGCCAGGTCGATCTCCTCGACCATGCGCGCAGACGTCGCGGCGTCGTGGCAACGCACCGGGTCGGCGTCGAGCGCGGCGACGTCCTCCGGGGCGGGCAGCGCGGCGCCGTCGGGCACCTCGACCTCGCCGATGGCGACCACGTGCGCCACGAGGCGGATGCCGAGGGCCTGCTCGAGGAACCGCGAGGCCGCGACGCCGAGCGCGACGCGGGCCGCCGTCTCGCGGGCGGACGCCCGCTCGAGCACGGGCCGTGCGTCCGTGAAGCCGTACTTGCGCATGCCGACCAGGTCGGCGTGGCCGGGACGAGGGCGGGTCAGCGGGCGGTTGCGGGCGACCTCGCGCTCGTCACCGGTGCCCGCGTCGACCAGGAGGGCCTCCGCCGGGACGGGGTCGGCGGACATCACGTCCGTCCACTTCGGCCACTCGGTGTTCGCGATCTCGACGGCGAGCGGACCACCCTGGGTGAGGCCGTGGCGCAGGCCGCCGAGCACGCGCACCTCGTCCTGCTCGAACTTCATCCGCGCCCCGCGGCCGTAGCCGAGGCGACGGCGGGCGAGGGCCGCCTGGATGTCCGCCGTGGTCAGCTCCACCCCGGCCGGCAGGCCCTCCATCACCCCCACGAGGGCCGGACCGTGCGACTCACCCGATGTCAACCAACGCAGCATGCTCGGATTCTTTCACGCGCACGACACGCGCCGCGCACCGGTCCGAGGGGCGACACGCCGAGACCGCGCGCCCGGCGTGTCGTGCCCGTCAGGCCGCGGGGGCCGCGAGCGCCGCGCGCAGCGCCTCGTCCATCGCGGCGAGCGGGGCGGGGCGCCCCGTCATCAGGCGGACCTGCTCCGCGGCCTGGTGCAGGAGCATGCGCTCGCCGCCGACGGTGCCGTCGCGCCCGGCCTCACCCAGTGCCGCCCACGCGGTCTGCAGGGCGGTGGGCCGGGGGTCGTAGACGACGTCGAGCAGGACGCCGCGCGGCCCGGCCCCGCCGGTCGCGACACGCGCGCCGAGCAGGTCGGCCCACGTGTCGGACGCGTGCTTCGGCGTCGTGGAGACGACGGCGTCCGCGTCGGCCAGCGCGGCGGTCGTGCCGTCGTCGTCGAACACCTCGAACGACGGGGTGACGCCCATCCGGGCCACCGCGTCGCGCAGCGCGCCGACACGGTCGAGCGACCGCACGAACACGCGCGCCGACGGGCAGCCGAGCTCGGCGAGCGCCGCGAGCGCGGACGCCGCCGTCGCTCCCCCGCCCAGGACCACCCCGGTCTCGACGCGGCGCCGGCCGAGCCGTTCGCGCAGCGCGGCGACGATGCCGTGCACGTCGGTGTTGGTGCCCGTCGTCGTCACGGTCCCGCCCGAGCGCGTGAACAGGACCGTGTTGACGGCGCCGACCGCGGCCGCGAGCGGCTCGACGTGGTCGACCAGCGGGATGACGACCTGCTTGAGCGGCATGGTCAGGCTCAGCCCTGCCCACCCGGGACCCAGCCCGGCGAGGAAGCCCTCCAGGGCGTCCTCGGTGACGTCGTGCAGCCCGTACCCCCAGCCGTCCAGGCCCAGGGCCCGGTAGGCGGCGGTGTGCAGCAGCGGCGACAGCGAGTGGGCCACGGGGTGGCCGAGCACGGCGGCGCGCACCGGTGCTTCCTGTGCTCCCATCCGCTCAGTACCCGTTCTCCGCTGCCCAGGCCTGGTACTCCTGGCGGAACTGGAGGAACTCGTCGTAGCTGTCCGTGAACTTGGTCTCCTGGGTCTCCAGGTTGACGGTCACGTACCAGCGCCACGGCCCCTCGGGCGGGTCGAGCACCGCCTCGACCGACGCCCGGCTGGGTGCGCCGATCGCCGTCGGCGGCAGACCCTTCACGACGCGGGAGGCGTACGGGAAGGACGTGTCGTTGAACTCCTCGCTCGTGATCTGGTGCGAGGGCTTCTTGCGACCGTAGGAGTCGATCGCGTCGAGGCCCAGCGCCTCGTTCGCGGCCAGGCGGTTCTCGATGACGCGTGCGACCTCGCCGCGGTACTCGTCCGGTGCCTCGCGCTCGACCAGCGACGCCTTGATGATGACGTCGTTCTGCCGGCCGGCGGGCACGCCGAGCTCCTCGAGCTCGGCGAGCGTGAGAGCGACCATCTGCTTCAGGGCGTCGACCGCGCTCAGGCTCTCGGGCTTGGCGTCGTAGGTGCTGGCGGCGAGCCAGCCCTCCAGGTGCCCGCCCGCCTGCTTCGGCAGGCCGAGCGCCGCCGGGTCCGCGAGCGCGGCGTCGACGTCCGCCTCCGGCCAGCCCGCGTCGACCATCGTCTGCTTGATCTGCTCGACGGTGTACCCCTCGACGACCGTCAGGCCGCCCCTGGCCACCTTGTTCTCGGCGAGCAGCGCGACCGCCGACTCCGCACTCATGTGCAGCCGCAGCTCGTGCGCGCCGGGCTGGATCGCGGCGGCGCGAGGGTTGGCGCCGAACGCGCGGACGAAGGCCTCGGCGCTCGCGACGACGTCCTTCTCGACGAGCTCCGCGGCG
>DATGOB010000271.1:0-16447 GCA_036010205.1 Promicromonospora sp.
CGTGGCGCCGCGACCAGGGCCTGGCCGGCCCCGAGGCGTCGGGGACCTGGCCGGTCCGGCACGCGGGGTGGCCGCGCTGAGCGCTCGGTCACGCACGGCGTTCGGTCCCACGCGGCGAAACAGCATGGTTACCAGGAGCAACCACAGAGCAACTGGGGCGAAACGGTCCAGAATCTCCGCGGTGACCTGCGCCTTCTAGCGTCCGGCACGGTGCTGACGGCGGCCCGGTGGCGTCCTGCCGGCCCGCAACGCGTCAGCCCTGTCGACCAGAGAGGGAGAAGGCCGTGGTCACCGAGCAGAGCACACCCGCCGTCACTCGTCGTACCTTCCTGCAGGCCGTCGGCGCCGGTTCGAGCGCCGGCGTCATGTTCGCCACCATGGGGGCCCTGGGGCTGGCGCCGACCGCCGCGGCCCAGCCCCGCCCCGAGTCCTGGGTGCCACCGCGCGGCAGCGACTTCTCGCTGACCGGCCGCTCCGCCAGGAAGGTCGTCGTCGTGGGCGCGGGCCCCGCCGGCCTCGCGACCGCCTACGAGCTGCAGAAGGCCGGGTACCGGGTCACGGTGCTCGAGGCCCGCCACCGCGTCGGCGGGCGCACGCTGACGATCCGCGGCGGCGACGCGGAGACCGACACCGACGGTGTGACGCAGAAGGCCCGGTTCGCCGACGGTGTCTACCTCAACGCCGGTGCGGGCCGCATCGCGCAGTGGATGGTCACCATGGACTACCTCCGCGAGCTGGGCGTGCCCTACGAGGTGTTCACCAACGCGAACGCGGACGCGTACCTCTACAACGAGCGGACGGGCGCCACACCGGGCAACCCGGTCCGCTACCGCACGGCCAAGGCGGACGTCTTCGGCTACACCTCGGAGCTGCTGCACCTGGCCACCGACCAGGGCGCGCTCGACCAGCGCCTCACCGAGGAGGACAAGGAGAACCTGCGCTCGTTCCTGCGCAGCTGGGGCTCGCTGCGCTCGGACGGCACCTACGCCGGCGGCAGCAACCGCGGGTACGCGGTGTACCCGTCGGCGTGGAACGAGCACGGCACGCCCCTGCCCGGGCCCGGCTCGGTCTCGGAGGTGCTCGCCTCACGGACGGGGCAGTACTTCCCGTTCGAGATCAACTGGGAGCAGTCGATGCTCATGTTCCAGCCGAAGGGCGGCATGGACACGACCTACCAGTACATGGTGCGCGCCATCGGCGCCCACAACGTGCACCTCAGCTCCCCCGTGACCGGCGTGCGGACCACCGACCACGGCGTCACCGTCACGTACCAGGAGCATCGCAAGCAGCGGCAGATCACCGCCGACCTCGCCGTCGTCACGGCGCCGGCCGGGCTCATGCGGCAGTGGGACACCAACTGGGGCCCGCAGGTCGACGCGGCGCTGGGCGAGTTCGCCGTCGGCACCCCCGCGGGCAAGATCGGCCTGCAGTACCGGTCGCGGTTCTGGGAGGACGACCACCGCATCTTCGGCGGCATCACCGAGACCGACATGGACCTCGCCCACATCTGGTACCCGTCCTATGGCTACGGCGAGCGCAAGGGCCTGGTGGTCGGCTACTACAACACCGGTGCCAACGCGCGCGCCTACGCGGACCTGGCACCGCGCGAGCGCGAGGCCCGAGCGGTCGCGCAGGGCGTGAAGATCCACGGCGAGAAGTACCGCACCGAGCTGGAGAGCTCGTTCTCGGTGGCCTGGCACAAGGTGCCGTACATCGAGGGCGCGTGGGCCTACCCGAACACCTCGTCGGACGGGTTCCGGCTGCTGCAGCAGGGCGCGGGCAACGTGTACTTCGCCGGCGACTGGATGTCCGAGGTCTCCGCCTGGCAGCACGGCGCGCTGTGGTCGGCGCGGTACGCCGTCCAGGCCCTGCACGAGCGCGTCATGGCGAGCTGACGCACCGGCCGGACACGACGGCGCCCGCCCGCTCCCCGCCGCGTGGCGGACGAGCGGGCGGGCGCCGCCGCCGGGCGGTCAGTGGCCGCTGTAGTTCGGCGCCTCGACCGTCATCTGCACGTCGTGCGGGTGGCTCTCCTTGAGCGAGGCCGACGTGATGCGCACGAACCGGCCGTTGGCCTTCAGCTCGGGCACCGTCCGCGCGCCGGTGTAGAACATCGTCTGGTGCAGGCCGCCGATGAGCTGGTGCGCCACGGTGGCCAGGGGGCCCTTGTACGCGACCTGGCCCTCGATGCCCTCGGGCACGATCTGGTCGTCGCTCGTGACCTCGGCCTGGAAGTACCGGTCCTTGGAGTAGGACTTCTTGCCGCGCGAGGACATGGCGCCCATCGACCCCATGCCGCGGTAGGTCTTGAACTGCTTGCCGTTGACCAGCACCAGGTCGCCCGGGGTCTCCTCGCAGCCCGCGAACAGCGAGCCGAGCATGACGGTGTCGGCGCCTGCCACGAGGGCCTTGCCGATCTCGCCCGAGTGCTTCATGCCGCCGTCGGCGATCACCGGCACGCCGGCCGGCTTGCACGCGAGCGACGCCTCGTACACCGCGGTGATCTGCGGCACGCCGACGCCGGTCACGACGCGGGTCGTGCAGATCGAGCCCGGGCCCACGCCGACCTTCACCGCGTCGGCACCGGCGTCGACGAACGCCTGCGCGCCCTGGCGCGTGGCGACGTTGCCGCCGATGACCTGGACGTCCCGGGTGGCGGGGTCGGTCTTGAGCCGCTTGACCATCTCGATGAGCATGCGCACGTTGCCGTGCGCGGTGTCCGCCACGAGCACGTCCACGCCCGCGTCGATGAGCGCGGTGGCGCGCTCCCACGCGTCACCGAAGTAGCCGATGGCCGCGCCGACCATGAGGCGGCCCTGGGAGTCCTTCGAGGAGTCGGGGAACTGCTCGGACTTGACGAAGTCCTTGACGGTGATGAGCCCGGTGATGCGGCCGTCGCCGTCGACCAGCGGCAGGCGCTCGAGCTTGTGCTTGCGCAGCAGCAGCGTGGCGTCGTCGCGGGAGATGCCCGCGGGGCCGGTGATCAGCGGCTGCGGGGTCATCACCTCGTCGACCTTGGTGGTGGCCCACTCGGCGACCGGCGTGAAGCGCAGGTCGCGGTTGGTGACCATGCCGATGAGCTTGTTGTCGGCGTCGACGACCGGGAAGCCGGAGATCCGGAACTGGCCCGCGAGGGTGTCGAGCTCCTCGAGCGTGGCGTCAGGACCGATCGTGACGGGGTTGGTGATGATGCCGGTCTGCGTCCGCTTGACCAGGTCGACCTGGTAGGCCTGGTCCTCGATGGAGAGGTTGCGGTGCAGCACGCCCAGGCCGCCCTGACGCGCCATGGCGATCGCCATGGCCGACTCGGTGACCGTGTCCATCGCCGCGGACAGCAGCGGGATCTTGAGCGAGATCTCGCGCGTCAGCCGCGAGGTCGTGTCGATGTCCGACGGCGCCAGGTCGGAGTAACCCGGCAGCAGCAGGACGTCGTCGTAGGTGAGTCCGAGGAAACCGAACGGGTCGGCCGGCGAGGTCTGGTCCGTCATGCAGCAAGTCTACGGCGGGTCCGGCGCCCGTCACCGGCCGGCCCGTGGTACGCCACCGAGGCGTGCGTCACCTCGACCTGAGGACGGCGAGCACCTCGTGCAGCAGCCCGGTGAACGACCGCACACGCTGCACCGTCGGGCCGAACGGGAGGTCCGACGCCGCCGCGTCGGCCCGGAGCCCGACGAAGATCGGCAGGTCCGGGTAGCTCTCGTTCACCGCGTGCACCACGTCGAGGTCGGGCTTGTTCTGCGTCGTGGCCAGCACGACCGCCGTCGGGCGGACCATGGTGACGAGCTCGACCGAGCGGTGTGTGCTGGCGGGACCCGTGACGATGCGGGCCATCGACCCCTGGGCGGCCAGCGCCGCGGCCAGCGCGTGCGCGGAGAGCGGGACGACCTCGTCGGGTGCCGCGAAGACGAGCACGATCTTGCGCATGCGGCTCGGGTGGTTGGCCGGCGGGCCGCCCGCCTCGACCACCGCACGCTCGAACTCCTCGGTGTAGTGGCGCAGCGCCCGCAGCGCGGCGGTGGCGAGCACGACCTCCGGCATCTCGCCGGGCCCCGCGAGGACGGTGCGCTCCGAGAGCCGCAGCCAGGCCGGCTCGACGAGGTCGGTCCACCATGCGGCCGGATCCCCGTCGGGGCCCAGCGCGAGCAGGTTGTCGCACGCCGTGCGGCTGTAAGCCAGGGCAGCATCCACCAGCGCGGACACCCTGCCGGACGACGGGGCCGGTGCGCTGACGGACCGTGGTCCGCTCGCGGCGGGCGCCCCGGGCGCCGGTGGCGCGGACGCCGTGGCGCCGCCCGGTAGCGCACGCAGCCGGGCCCGGCCCCGCGGCTCCTGCTCCGGCTCAGCGGCCCGGCTCTCGCGGTCCGCCGCGCCGTCGCCCGGCGCCTCGACCGTGCCGAGGAACTGCTCGGTGAACTCGTCGTCGCCGTCCGCCTCGTGGCCGCGCTCGTCGCCCTCGACCTGCACGGCAGGCAGGGCGGGGGCGGTCCGGGCGGCCGAGGCGAGCTCCGCGTCGTCGGCCTCGACGGCGGCGCGGGCCGCATCGACGGGCGCGACACCCTCGAGCGTGAGGCGGCGCATGACCAGCAGCCGGGCGACGTCGTCCGGCGTGTAGCGGCGGTGCGAGCCGGCGGTCCGCCCCGACGGGCCGAGGCCGTACCGGCGGTCCCAGGTGCGCAGGGTCGCCGGAGCGACCCCGAGGCGCCGGGCGACAGCCGCGACCGCCAACCCGGGGCTGGACGTGCGAGACCCGCCCGAGTTCTGGGCGGGCCGCGAGGAAGTCATGGACTCGATTCTGCCGACCCTGCCCCGTCCGCGCCACTGCGAAAACCGGCGTGCCGCCGATCTCCGTCGAATTCGGTTCAGATCCGAACAAAACCGGTCAGCCATGGCGCGGTTCGGGCGCGAACCGGTCCGCGTCACATCTGGAGCGAATTGCCCCTTGAACAACTTCTGCACAACTTGTAGGTTGTTCGCCATGACGGAGATCTCGAGGCTTCCCGGTCCGGTGATGGAGCTGTGGGAATGGCAGTACCAGGGCGCATGCCGCGACGCGGACGACACCCTGTTCTTCCACCCCGAGGGTGAGCGGGGCTCGACCCGCCGGCGGCGCGCCGAGGCGGCGAAGGCCATCTGCCGCTCCTGCCCCGTGATGATGCAGTGCCGCGAGCAGTCGCTGCGCGTGCGCGAGCCGTACGGCGTGTGGGGCGGGCTCAGCGAGGACGAGCGGTCGGCGATCCTCGCCGGCAAGTCCGTGTCGGCCTGACGCCACCGCACGGACCTGGACAACTTCATGCACCAGCTCTGACGCGGATCGACTCGCGTCGCTGGTCTCCGCCCTGAACGTGTCCCGACGAATCATCCCCAACGAGCCGTCCGGACGCAGAGCAGAGGGCCCCGCACCATCCGGTGCGGGGCCCTCTGCGCCAGACAGGGCGGGGCTGGACTCAGCCCACGACCACGGCGAGGACGTCGCGGGCCGAGAGCACCAGGTACTCCTCGCCCGCGTACTTGACCTCGGTGCCGCCGTACTTGGAGTAGATCACCTTGTCACCGACGGCGACGTCCAGCGGCACACGGTTGCCGTTGTCGTCGATGCGGCCCTGGCCCACGGCCAGGACCTCGCCCTCCTGGGGCTTCTCCTTCGCGGTGTCAGGGATGACCAGGCCGGAAGCGGTCGTGGTCTCGGCCTCGAGAGCCTTGACGACGATCCGGTCCTCGAGCGGCTTGATGGGGACCGACACGTCGGACCTCCTCTTTCGTGAGCGGATCGAAAGATCTGCTTCGGGATGGACTTAAAGGGGCTCGAACGTTCGACGGTCCGCCGTCGTCGCGGGTGCCGGCGGGCACGAACGTCTTCGTCCTCCACGGTGGCTCCCGAGCGGGACCCACCAGCGGTGGACACCCCAAATCTAGGTCGGCACTAGCACTCGGTCAAGGCGAGTGCCAACGGCGTGAGCCTGGTCACTCCGGGCATCCCCGCGCACCCGCCCGGGGCCTGCGGAGACGCCGCCGACACCTCGCGATCTCGCCATCTTCACGAAAAGGTTGGTTCCGGTCACTCGCCATGACCAGCACAAACGTGGAAAGATCTTCCCATGGATGCGGCGATTCTGAGCAAACTCCTCACGCCTGACGGCTGGGCCCTGCTCGGCTCGCTCCCGCCCTACGACGAGCGCCAGGCGATGAAGACCGTGACGTCGCTGCGCGACCGCGGCGTCGCACCGGACCTTGCCGCCGCCGTCGTCACGCAGTCGCGCCTGCGCGCCCGCGCGCGGGCCAAGTTCGGCGACTTCGCGGACGGCATGCTCTTCACCGCGGACGGCCTGGAGCAGGCGACGCGGCTGCTGGTCGCCGCCCTGCACGCCCGACGCTACCTCGCCGCGGGCGTCACCGCGCTGGCCGACCTCACGTGCGGCATCGGCGCCGACTCCCTGGCCTTCGCCGGCACGGGGCTGCGCGTCGTCGCGACCGACCTCGACGAGGCCACCGCCGCCATCGCGAGCTGGAACCTGCGCCACTTCCCCGAGGCCGAGGTGCGGCACGGCGACGGTCTCGCCCTGGACCTGCGCGCCGAGGGCATCGACGGCCTCTACGCCGACCCGGCACGTCGTACCGGTGGCGGGGCGAACGGGCGCAGCCGCCGCATCGTCGACCCGCGCGCGTACGCCCCGCCGCTCGACGCGGTCTGGGCGCTGCGCGAGGCCGTGCCGGCCGTCGGCATCAAGGTCGGCCCGGGCATCGCCCACGAGGGCCTTCCGGACGACGCGGAGACGCAGTGGGTGTCGGTGGACGGCGACGTCGTCGAGGCGGGGCTCTGGTTCGGCCCGCTCGCGCCCGACGGCCCTGGCCGCTCGGCGCTCGTGCTGCGCACCTTCACTGACGAGGACGGCAAGGAGCACCCGCTCAGCCGCACCGTCCGGGGCGACGACGACGCGCCGGAGGTCGGCGCCGTCGGGCAGTACCTCTACGAACCGGACGGCGCGGTCATCCGCGCGGGCCTCGTCGGCCAGGCGGCCGCGGAGCTCGGCGGGCGGCTGGTCGACCCGACCATCGCGTACGTCACCACCGACTCCCCCGCCGACCTGCCGCCGGCCCGACCGGCCGAGCCGGCCGGGGCCGAGGCGCCGATCGCCACCGGCTACCGCGTGCTCGACACGATGCC
The DNA here is from genome assembly GCA_036010205.1 of Promicromonospora sp. Taxonomy (GTDB): domain Bacteria; phylum Actinomycetota; class Actinomycetes; order Actinomycetales; family Cellulomonadaceae; genus Promicromonospora. The sequence continues at coordinate 7,163 of DATGOB010000271.1, forward strand.
GTTCGGCCTGAAGCGGCTCAAGGCGTACCTGAGGGAGCGCGGCGTCGGCCGCGTCACGATCAAGAAGCGGGGCACCGCCGTGGTGCCCGAACAACTTCGCAAGCAGCTCGTGCTCACCGGGACCGAGGAGGCGACGATCGTGCTCACACGTGTAGCAGGGAATCAGCAGGTGCTGGTGGTCGAGCCGCTGGGCGGCACACCCCAGGGCACCGCATGAGCTCGCCGGCCAAGCTCGGGTTCGGCGAGTCCCCGCGGTCGACCGTGGGGATCGAGTGGGAGATCGGCCTCGTCGACCCGGCGAGCGCCGACCTGGCCCAGTCGGCGCCGCGCGTTCTGGAGGCGCTCGCCCGGGACGACGCCGTGGCCCCCGCGGGGGACCCCGGGCACGCCCCGCAGGTGACCGGCGAGTTCATGAAGAACACGATCGAGCTCGTCAGCGGGGTGTGCCGGACGGTCGGCCAGGCGGGTGCGGACCTGCGCCACCTCATGGACCGGGTGCAGGCGGTGACGGACCCGCTGGGTCTTGAGCTCATGGGCGGGGGCACGCACCCGTTCGCGCGCGGCGCCGACCAGGAGGTCGACGACAAGGAGCGCTACGCGCGGATCCTCGACCGCACCGGGATCTGGGGCACGCAGCTCATCATCTGGGGCCTGCACGTCCACGTCGGCATCGAGAGCCGGGACAAGGCGCTGCCCCTCATGAAGGCGATGCTCACGTACTTCCCGCACCTGCAGGCCCTGTCGGCCGGGTCGCCCTACTGGGCGGGCGAGCACACCGGGTACGCGTCGAACCGGTCGCTGCTGTTCCAGCAGCTGCCGAGCTCCGGGCTGCCCGTCGCGTTCGAGACGTGGCAGGAGCTCGAGGCGTACGCAGGCGACCTGCAGCACGTCGGAGCGGTCGAGGGGTTCAACGAGGTGCACTGGGACGTGCGCCCGTCGCCCGCGCTGGGCACGCTCGAGGTCCGGGTGTGCGACGGCCCGACCAACCTCACGGAGGCGCTGCAGCTCTCCGCGCTGGTGCACTGTCTGGTGGAGCACCTGTCCACGCTGCTCGACCAGGGCAGGGACCTGCCCGTGCTGCCGCCCTGGTTCGTGCGGGAGAACAAGTTCCGCTCGGCGCGGTACGGGCTCGACGCCACGATCGTGCTGGACGCCGAGGGCAACCAGGGTCCGGTCACCGACGCGATCGCCAAGCTGCTCGTCGAGCTCGAGCCCGTGGCGCACCGCATCGGCTGCGCGGCCGAGCTGGCGGGCGTGCGCGACATCGTGCGCACGGGCGCGTCCTACCAGCGGCAGCAGGCGGTCGCGGCGGCGCACGACGGCGACCTGACCGCCGTCGTGCGCGCCATGCTCCGGGAGATGCGGGAGGGCTGCCCGCTGCCGCCGGGGTGAGGAGGGTCAGACGATCCGGGCCGCGTCCTCGAAGCTCAGGCGGGGGGCGCGGGGGCGGGTCGTGTCCGCGCCCTCGGCCACGCTGACGTTGATGACGAGGAAGCTCTTCCAGCCGGTGCCGGCGAGGAACTCGGCGTCGATCTCGTCGTAGTTGCCGTGCATCGGGCCGGCCGCGAGGCCGGCGGCGCGCAGGCCGACGATGAAGTAGCCGGCCTGGATCTCGCCGCTCGTGCGCGCGGCCTCCGCCCGCGCGGCGGCGTCGCCCGCGAACATGTCGCGCGCGTCGGGCATGTGCGGCACGAGGACGTCGAGCCGCTCGTGGAAGTCGGTGTCGTAGGCCAGCACGACGGTCACCGGCGCCTTGGCGACGCGCTCCTGGTTGCCCTCCAGCACGCGCTCCACGAGGCGCTGCCGTGCCTCGGGGTCGCGGACGACCAGCAGGCGCAGCGGGCTCGTGTTCATCATGGTCGGACCCCACTTGACGAGGTCGTAGACGGCGGCGAGCTGCTCGTCCGTCACCTCGGCGTCGGCGAAGGTCGTCACGGTCCGCGCCGTGCGGAACAGGCGGTCAGCGGTGGCGTCGTCGATGGCGAGGCCGGGGGCCTCGGTCAGAGTCTCGGTCATGCCGGGGAGAACACCGGGTGCACCGCAAATAATTCACGCTTGAAGTGTGACGTCCGCCACAAAGCGGCACCAGACCGCCCCTCCGGGGGCGACCAACTAGGCTGGAGCCCATGGCAGATCCCCTGGTCCTCGGTATCGAGACCTCCTGCGACGAGACCGGCGTCGCCTTGGTGCGCGGCGACGAGCTGCTGGTCGACGCGGTCGCCAGCTCGATGGAGGAGCACGCCCGCTACGGCGGCATCATCCCCGAGGTCGCCAGCAGGGCCCACCTCGAGGCCATGATCCCCACGATCCAGAAGGCGCTCGGCGAGGCCGACGTCGACCTGTCCGAGGTGGACGCGATCGCCGTGACCGCCGGGCCCGGCCTCGTGGGACCGCTGACCATCGGCGCCTCGGCCGCCAAGGCCCTGTCGATCGGGCTGAACAAGCCGCTGTACGGCGTGAACCATGTGATCGGGCACGCGTGCGTGGACCAGCTCGTCGACGGCCCGCTGCCCGAGCGCGCGATGGCGCTCGTCGTGAGCGGCGGCCACAGCTCGCTGCTGCTGGTCCAGGACATCGCGACCGACGTCGTCGAGCTCGGCTCGACCCTCGACGACGCGGCGGGCGAGGCCTTCGACAAGGTCGGCCGCCTGCTCGGCCTGCCCTACCCGGGTGGCCCCCACATCGACCGCCTCGCCCGCGAGGGCGACCCGACGGCCATCCGCTTCCCCCGCGGTCTCACCGCCGCCAAGGACCAGGCCAGGCACGCCTATGACTTCTCGTTCTCCGGCCTCAAGACGGCGGTGGCCCGCTGGGTCGAGGCCCGCACCGACGCCGGCGAGGAGATCCCGGTCAACGACGTCGCGGCGTCCTTCGCGGAGGCCGTCGCCGACGTGCTGACCGCCAAGACCATCGCGGCCTGCCATCGCAACGGCGTCGACACGCTCGTCATCGGCGGCGGGTTCTCCGCCAACAGCCAGCTCCGCGAGATGGCCGCCAAGCGGTGCGCGGAGGCGGGCATCGACCTGCGCATCCCGCCGATCCGCTACTGCACCGACAACGGCGCGATGATCGCGGCGCTCGGCTCGGCCGTCGTCCGCGCGGGCGTGGCACCGAGCGCGCTCGACATCCCCGTCGACTCGTCCATGCCGCTGACGACCGTCACGGTCTGAGCGGGGGGCACCCCGGGGCGCTCCGCGCTCTACGCTGCCTCCCGTGCCCGACAGAACGCTCGAGAAGCTGGAGCCGGTCCCCGTCATCGAGACCGCCCACCGCCTGCGCGACCGCATCGGCGCGCGGTTCCCCGACCGCGGCATCCACCGGGTCGCGCAGGAGCTCGCGGCCCTCACCGAGCAGGTCGCCGACACATCGGCCGACACCCGCCGCCGCAGCCGCATGGTCCGCGGCGGCGCGCACGGGCTCATCGCCCTCGTCGTGCTGGTGGCCGTGATCGCGTTCGGCTTCGCCGTCGACTCGGCCTTCACCGAGGCGCCCGACAACGGGCTCGACTGGCTCCCGCTCATCGAGAGCGCGGTCAACGACCTCGTGTTCGTCGCCGTCGCCGTCGTCGTGCTGCACTCCCTGCCGCAGCGCGTCCAGCGGTCCGACCTGCTGACCAAGCTCCACCGGCTGCGCTCGCTGGCGCACATCATCGACATGCACCAGCTCACCAAGGAGCCGGAGAGCCTCCGCGACGCGTTCGCAGGCAGCCTCGACGACCACGACGTCGGCCTCACGCCCGAGCAGGTCGAGTACTACCTGGAGTACTGCACCGAGCTGCTGTCCATCGTCGGCAAGGCGGCGGCGCTGTGCGCGGAGGAGTCGCAGGACGACATCGTGCTGAACACGGTGTCCACCATCGAGACGCTCACCATGGGCATGTCCCGCAAGGTGTGGCAGAAGATCTCCGTGCTCAACGACGAGCGCGTCGACCCCTGACGGGTCAGGCGCCCGTGGCCACCTCGCGCGACGGGTCGTTGGACCACTGCGACCACGAGCCCGGGTAGAGCGCGGCGGACACGCCCGCCACGGCGAGCGCGGCGACCTCGTGCGACGCCGTGACGCCCGAGCCGCAGTACACGCCGACGGCGGGCCCGTCGCCCGCGGGCACGCCGAGGTCAGCGAACCGCCGCCGCAGGTCGGCTGTGGACAGGAACCTCCCGTCGGGCCGCAGGTTGTCGGTGGTCGGCGCGCTGACCGCACCCGGGACGTGCCCGGCCTGCGGGTCGACGGGCTCGACCTCGCCGCGGTACCGCTCGCCGGCGCGCGCGTCGAGCAGCACGCCCGCGCCGTCGGCCAGGGCGGCCGCCTCGTCGGCGTCCAGCACGGGCATCCCGCCCGGCCGCACGACGACGTCGCCCGGATCGGGCGTGACCTCGCCCGGCTCGAGGGCCAGCCCCTGCGCGGTCCACGCCGCGAGCCCGCCGTCGAGCAGGTGCACGTCGTCGACGCCGAAGTAGCGCAGCAGCCACCAGGCGCGGGCCGCGGAGGTGCCGCCGACGGAGTCGTAGACGACGACGCGCGACCCGGCTGAGACGCCCCAGCGCCGCGCGGCCTGCTGGAACGCGGCAGCGGACGGCAGCGGGTGCCGCCCGTGGGCGGGCGAGGCGTGCGCGGCGAGCTCGGTCTCGAGGTCCACGTAGACGGCACCCGGCAGGTGCCCCGCCCGGTACTGCTCGTGCCCGTCGGTCATGCCGAGGGCCCAGCGCACGTCGAGCACGACCGGCCGCCCCTCTGCCGGGTCGGCGGCACGGTCGGCGCCCGCGCCGACCTGGAGGTCGGCCGCCAGCGTGGCGACGTCGACCAGCACTCGTTCCCTCACGCGGCGTCCCCCGTCCGGTCGTCCGGACCGCCTGCCGGACGGCCCCCCGGGGCGTCCGCCGTCGTGTCCGGGGCGGCCGACAGGTCGAGGCGCATCGTGTACGCGTCCTTGTCCTCGGGCTGGTAGTAGCGCTTGCGGACGCCCAGCACCTCGAACCCGAAGGAGCGGTACATCTCGATCGCGGGCTCGTTGTCGACCCGCACCTCGAGCAGCACCGCGCCGGCCTTGAGCTTGCGCGACCGCTCGATGAGCGCGGTCATGAGCTGGCGGCCCACACCGTGCCGCTGCGCCGCGGGGTCGACGCCGATGGTCATGACCTGGGTGACGTCGCCGTCGAACCACAGCCCCGCGTAGCCGACGACGGGCTGGTCGCCCGCGCGGTCGAGGCGCTCCGGCTCGGCCACGACGTACCACCGGCCGAGGGCGGCGAGCTCGTCGGCGAGCATGCCGTAGGTCCAGGCACCGCGGCCGAAGAGCTGGCGCTCGAGCTCGAGCACGCGGTCGAAGTCTGCGCTGCGCAGCGGGCGCAGCCGCACCTCGGTGATCACGCGGCACCTCCCTGGACGCCGCCCCCGAGGGCCGGCGCGGTGCGGTTCGGCTCGTGCACGTCCGGGCGGCGCAGGTACAGCGGCTCGGACGGCTGCTCCTCGCCGGCGTCCCGCCGCACGAGGGCGAGCCGGCCGAGCACGGTCGCGTCGGGGATCACGGGGGCGTCGTCGACCACGGGGAGGAACTCGGGGTAGAGCATGGCGCCCTCGCCGATCACGACGGGCTGCTCGTCCGGCTCGCCGGCGAGCTGCGCCTGCGCGACGAACCCCGCCCGGTCGACGCCGGGGCCGTCGAGGCGCTCGACGACCGGCAGCCCGTGCGAGCCCTCGTGCGCGACCACGCGGTAGCGCGCCCAGTAGACCTCCTTGCGGCGTGCGTCCGAGGTCGCGAGGATCTCGGTGTCCGGCCGCAGCCCGAGGTCGCTGACCGCCTGCACCGCGAGCGCGTCGAGGCTCGGCACGCCCAGCACCGGGATCCCGAGCGACAGCGCGAGCGTCCGCGCCGTGACGAGCCCGACGCGCAGGCCCGTGTACGGCGCGGGGCCGGTGCCCGCGACCACGGCCGTCAGGTCGGCGCGCGCGACCCCTGCCTCGTCGAGGACCTCGGTGATCAGGGGCGCGAGCGACTCGGCGTGCCTGCGGCGCTCGTCGGAGGAGCGGGACGCGAGGCGCGTGCCGTCCTCGCCGACGAGGGAGACGGCGACGGCTGCGGAGGTGTCGAGAGCGAGAACGGCCACGCGACCAGGGTATTACGGCGGCGGGACGGCGCCGCGGAGGCGCTCAGCCCCGCAGCACCCCGAGGTCGACACCGGCCCAGCGCGGCCCGACGGCGCGCACGGTCGCGGTCCGCGTCCCGGCCTCGGGATCGCCGTCGGGGTCCTCCTCGGGGCCCGCGGCGCCCCGCGGGCGCTCCAGGTCGATCTCCAGGCGGTCGTCGGCGAGCGCCTCGGCGAGGCCGCGCCCCCACTCCACGACCGTCACGGAGTCCTCGAGCGAGGAGTCGAGGTCCAGCGCGTCGAGCTCGCCCAGGCCGCCGAGACGGTAGGCGTCGACGTGCACGAGCCCCGGACCGCGCGTGCCGTCCTCGCGGGGCAGGGGCGGGTGCTCGCGCGCCACGATGAACGTGGGGGACGCCACCTGGCCGCGCACGTTCAGCGCTGCCCCGAGCCCCTGGGTCAGGGTCGTCTTGCCCGCGCCGAGGTCGCCCGTGAGGATCACGAGGTCCCCGGCACGCAGCAGCCCGGCGAGCGCTGTGCCGAGGGCGCGGGTCGCGTCGGCGTCGGGCAGCTCGAGCGTGACGGCCTCCGACGTCGTGGTGCCCGGTTCACTCACCGGCGGTCTCCCTTCCTGCCGTGCCCACGTAGACACGGGGCACACGGGCCCCGAGACGGGTCACGATCTCGTAGCTGATGGTTCCTGCGGCCTGCGCCCAGTCCTCGGCGTTGGGCACCCCGGCACGGGTGAGGCCGTCCGACGCGCCGAACAGGGTGACGACGTCGCCCGCCTGCTCGGGGGCGTACGGGCCGAGGTCGATGACGACCTGGTCCATGCAGACCCGCCCGGCGATGCGCAGCACGCGGGCGGTGCCGAGCCCGGCGTCGGGGGCCGCGACGTCGTCCACGCCGCCGCCGACGAGGACGGGGCCGCCCGGGCCGAGCGAGCCGCCCGAGGCGTGGCGCGGGATGCCGTCGCCGTAGCCGAGGGGGATCACGCCGAGCACCGTGTCCTGCGCCGTCGTGTAGGCGTGGCCGTACGAGACGCCGTGCCCTGCGGGCACCCGCTTCACGGTCGCGAGCCGGGCCTCGAGCGTCATGGCGGGCCGCAGCCCGTGGTCGCCGGGCACGCCGAGCTGCGGCACGGGCGAGAGGCCGTAGACGGCGATGCCGGGGCGCACGAGGTCGTAGTGCGCGGCGGGGTTGGTCAGGGTCGCGGCGGAGTTGGCGATGTGCCGCACCTCGATCGGCAGGCCCGCCGCCTCGACGGCGCGCACCGCCTCGTCGAACGCGTGGGTCTGCATCTTGACCGACGGGTCGTCGGGCTCGTCGGCGAGCGCGTAGTGCGACATGACGCCGACCACCGTCAGTGCACCCTCGGACTGCAGCGCGGCGGCGCGGTCGAGGACGGCGGGCAGGTCGGCGGGCATGATGCCGTTGCGTCCGAGCCCGGTGTCGACCTTGAGGTGCACGCGGGCGGTCCGGCCGACGGCGCGCGCGGCGTCGGCGAGCTCGTCGAGCGCCCAGGCGCCCGCGACCGCGACGTCGACATCCTCGCGCACGAGGTCGGCGAACGGGGCGCCGGGCGCGTACAGCCAGGTGAGCACGCGGGGCCCGGGGCCGACGGCCGCCCGGACGGCGAGCGCCTCCCGGGTCTGGGCCGCACCGAGCCACGTCGCCCCGCCCGCGAGCGCCGCGCGGGCGGCGGGAGCGAGCCCGTGCCCGTACGCGTCCGCCTTGACCACGCCCATGACCTGCGCGGACCCGGCGGTGGACCGCAGGGCGCGCACGTTGTCGCGGATCGCGTCGAGGTCGACGATCGCGCGGGCGGGGTAGACGGGGGTGGTGCTCATCGGTTCGATTCTCGCACCTGCGCGCTCCACGCGGAGAGCGTGCGGCGGGACTCGAACCGGCGTGGCCGGCCCGTCAGCGGGTCGGTCAGCTCGAGCGACCGGGCGAGGAGCTGCAGAGGCCTGGCGTGGTCGTCGGGGTCGCCGGCGCGCAGCTCGGGCCAGAAGGGGTCGTGCAGCAGCGGCAGACCGAGCGAGGCCATGTGCAGGCGGAGCTGGTGGGTCTTGCCGGTGTGCGGCTCGAGCCGGTAGAGGCCGAGGCCGGAGGCGGTGTCGGCGGTCACGAGCGTGACGACGGACTCGGCGTTCGGCTCGCCGGGCACCTCCTCGGCGCGGGTCACGCCGCGGCGCTTGACGATTCGGCTGCGGACGGTACGCGGTTCACCCGGGGTGAGCGGGACGCCGTCGGGCAGCGTGCCGCCACGCGGGGCGAGCGGCGCGACGGCCTCGTAGACCTTGCGGACCTCGCGGCGGGCGAACGCCTCCTGGTAGGCGCCGCGGACCTCGCGGCGCACGGTGAGCACGAGGACGCCCGCCGTGCCACGGTCGAGCCGGTGGGCCGGTGACAGCTCGGGCAGGTCGAGGGCCGTGCGCAGGCGGACCAGCACGGTCTCCCGGACCCAGCGTCCGCGCGGCATGGTGGCGAGGAAGTGGGGCTTGTCGACCACGAGCAGGTCGTCGTCGCGGTGCAGCACCTCGGGCTCGAAGGGGATGCGCTCCTCGTGCTCGGGCGGGTCGCGGTAGAGGTAGAGGAAGCCGCGCGGCTCGTACGGCGTGGTGGGGCCGACGGGGTCCCCGTGCCCGGTGACGACCTCGCCGAGCGCGACCTTCTCGCGCAGGCGCTCCTCGTCGGCGGCGAACCGGTGCAGCAGGTAGTCCAGGGCGTACGGGAAGCGGGCGACGGTGGCGGGGTCGTGCGGGAGCACCAGCCGGGTGGGGTTGAGGCCGTCGCGCACCGGCAGCGGCGGGCGGTGCGGTGCGGGGCCGGTGCGGCGGGTGGTCACCCGGTCACGGTAACGCGGCGTGTTCCCCCGGCCGCGCGTCGGGGTGCAGGATGAGCGGGTGACCCTCTACGACATCCCCTTCGCGACGATGGACGGCGCCGAGATGACGCTGGCCGAGCACGAGCACGACGTCGTGCTCGTGGTCAACGTGGCCTCGCGCTGCGGGCTCGCCCCGCAGTACGCGACGCTCGAGGAGCTGCAGAAGCGCTACCAGGACCGCGGCTTCACGGTGCTCGGCTTCCCCAGCAACCAGTTCCTGCAGGAGTACGGCTCGAACGAGAAGATCGCCGAGTTCTGCTCCATGACCTACGGCGTCACCTTCCCGGTGCTCGACCGGGTGCGGCTGAACGG
>DATGOB010000272.1:0-28691 GCA_036010205.1 Promicromonospora sp.
ACTCCGGGCCGCCGACGGCGCCGTGTGGTTCGACTTCGCCGCCCTGTGCACCGCGCCCGTCTCGGCGCTGGACATGCTGGTGCTCGCGGAGCGGTTCGACCGGTGGACGGTGACCGACGTCGTGCCGTTCGCGCACTGCCATGTCAACACCCAGCAGCGGTTCGTGAACCTCGTGGACGTGCTCCACGACCGCGACCGCCCGCTCGTGCTCACCGCGCCCGGCCCGCTCGACGAGGTGCTCGCCGTCCCCGCGGGCCGCCCGGCCCCACCGGACCTGGCGCGCGCGACGAGCCGCCTGCGCCAGCTCCCCCACCCCAGCCCCCCGCTCGGCGAGGTAGTCACCTGGCGAAGTAGTCACCTGGCGAAGTAGTCACCCGGAGCGAAACGGGTGACTACCTCGCTGCATGACTACCTCGCCAGGTGACTACCTCGGCGGGGTGGGGGTGGCGAGGCCGCGGAGCGCGTGGCGGACGACCGTCCGCGCGACCTCGGGCGTGAGCAACCCTGACCGCTCCGACCACCGCTGGGCGACCGGCGCGAAGACCAGGTCCACGGCGACGTCCAGGTCCACCTCCGGATCGAGCTGACCGGCCTCCTGCGCCCGGCGCAGTCGGCGCTTCTTGAGCTCCCGCATCGGCCCGTCGAGCCGCTCCTGGTAGAGGCGGGCGAGCTCGGCGTCCTCGACGATCGCCGCCGTGAGGCCGCGGAGCGCACGGTCGAAGGCGGGGTCGGTCAGCTCCTGCACGGTCGCGACGAGGACCGCGGCGAGGTCCGCCTCGAGGTCTCCCGTGTCGGGCAGTTCCGCGGCCTCGTCGCCGGCGCCCGTCGTCCGCTCGAGAACCGCGTCCAGCACCAGGGCGCCCTTGCCCGGCCACCACCGGTAGATCGTCTGCTTGCCGACGCCGGCCCGGGCCGCGACCTTCTCGATGGTCAGGCCCGCGTAGCCGAGCTCGGCGACGACGTCGAAGGCGGTGGCAAGGATCGCCGCGCGGGTCGCGGGGTTGCGCCGGCGTCCGGTGGAGCGGGTCGGTGCGGTCGTCATGCGGCGATCCTAGCGCCCAACGAGACGAGACGGTTCGTCTTGACAACCACACGGCCCCGCCGCATGCTGGTTGTCGAGACGATCCGTCTCGACAAACGACGAAAGGGTTCCTCGTGACCACCACCTCCCCCCGCACCTGGTTCGTCACCGGCGCGAGCCGCGGCCTCGGCCGCGCGTTCACCGACGCCGCCCTCGCCGCCGGCGACCAGGTCGCCGCCGTCTCCCGCACCCTGCGCGACGACGACACCCGCGACGGCCTCCTGCAGATCGCCGCCGACGTCCGCGACCCCGCAGCCGTCCAGGCCGCCGTCGACCGCGCCGTCGAGGCCTTCGGCCGGCTCGACGTCGTCGTCAACAACGCGGGCACCCTGTCCTACGGCTTCGTCGAGGAGTTCACGGACGAGCAGGTCCGGGCCCAGCTCGAGACCAACTTCTTCGGCGCCGCCTGGGTGACCCGCGCCGTCGCACCCGTGCTCCGCCGGCAGGGTTCGGGCCACCTGATCCAGATGTCCAGCATCGGCGGCGTCGCAGGGTTCGCCGGCACCGGCCTGTACAGCGCGAGCAAGTTCGCGCTCGAAGGGCTCAGCGAGTCCGTCGCGCACGAGCTCGGCGCGTTCGGCGTCGCCGTCACGATCGTGGAGCCGGGCGGCTACTGGACCGACCTCTACACCGCCATGGAGATGGCCACGCCACTGCCCGGGTACGACGGCCTGCGCGAGAAGCTGGCCGCCGAGCTCCAGGAGAACAGCGTCGACAGCGAGCCGCGGCTCGCCGCGGAGGCCCTGATGACACTGGTCGACTCCGACGACCCGCCGCGCCGGCTCCTGCTCGGCGGCGTCGCCTACGACGCCGCGCTGGCTGCGACCGAGGAGCGGCGTCGGACGTGGACCGCGTGGGAGGCGGTGAGCCGCGCGGCGGAGAAGGCCGTCCCGGCGCCGGCGGGGTGAGTACCCGGGAGGTACCCGGCGCGTCCCGGAACGCAGCAAACCCCGCCCGACCGAGGCACCTGAGTGCCTGGTGGAGCGGGGTTTCCGACCGGAGCCGCCTGTGGGAATCGAACCCACGACCTTCTCATTACGAGTGAGACGCTCTGCCGACTGAGCTAAGGCGGCGGATGCACCGCACACCGGTCACGACCGGATGGGCGAGCGGCCCTAACTGTACCCAATGCGCGAGCCAGGTCCAAAGCGAAACCGTGTGACGCCTCCGACCTCGCGTTCGAGCCCCGGCACGGCAGGCTCAGCAGGTCAGCCCGTCCTCCGGCACGGTGCCCTCCACGAGGTAGTCCTCGACCGCGCCGGAGATGCACGAGTTGGAGCGCCCGTACGCCGTGTGCCCCTCGCCCTCGTACGTGACCAGCACGGCGGAGTCCAGGGTCTTGGCCAGGGACTGGGCCCAGCGGTACGGCGTCGCCGGGTCGTTCGTCGTGCCGATGACGACGATCGGCGGCGTGCCCTTCGCCGTGGGGTCGAACTCCTGCTCGGCCGGCGGGTACGGCCAGTCGGCGCACTCGATGCCGGAGTAGCCGAACGACTCGCCGAGCGTCGGCGCGGCCTGCTCGATCTGCTGCGCGAGCGCGCGCATCTTGTCCATGTCCTCCTCGGCGCGGCCGTCGGCGCAGTTGATCGCACGGAAGGCCTCCTCGCTGTTGGAGGTGAAGGAGCCGTCGTCGTTGCGGTCGTTGTAGACGTCGGCGAGGTAGAGCAGGTCGTCGCCCGAGCCCTCCCACAGCACGCCCTGCAGGGCCTGGGTGAGGTACGGCCAGGACGCTTCGTCGTACAGCGCCACCGCGACGCCGTAGAACGCGAGCTTCTTGGTCACCGACCGCGGGGACGACGTCGGGATCGGGTTCGCCTCGGCGTCCTCGACGATGCTGTGGATCTGCTGCAGCCCCTCGTCGACGCCGCCCGTCAGCGGGCACTGGTCGCCTGCCTGGCAGTCGGCCACGTAGGCGCGCAGCGCGCTCTCGAAGCCCTCGGCCTGCTGGAGCGCGACCTCGTCGGAGCTGAGCGTCGGGTCGAGGGCGCCGTCCAGCACCAGGCGACCCGCGCGGTCCGGGAACAGCCCGGCGTAGGTGGCGCCGAGCTGGGTGCCGTACGAGAAGCCGAGGTAGTGCAGCTCGTCGTCGCCGAGGGCCGCGCGCAGCATGTCCATGTCCCGCGCCGCCGACTGGGTGTCGACGGTGCCCAGCAGGCGACCGGTGTTCTCGGCGCACGCCTGCCCCCAGGCACGCACGGAGTCGATCCGCGCCGCCAGCCCCTCGGGCGTGTACGGGTAGTCGGTGCTGAGGAACTCGTCCTTGCCCTGGTCGTCCAGGCACGTCACCGGCGTCGAGCGCCCGACGCCGCGGGGGTCGAACCCCACGATGTCGAACGACGAGCGCAGCGCCAGCCCGAACCGTCCCGGGTCGCCCACGAACTCGACGCCCGATCCGCCCGGCCCGCCCGGGTTGACCAGCAGCGAGCCGACCTTCTGCCCCGTCGCGGGGATCTTCTTCAGCGCGATCTCGATGCTGCCCGCGTCGGCGTCCTTCCAGTCCAGCGGGGCCGAGGCGGTGGCGCACTGGAAGCCCTCACCGCACTCGGTCCACTCCAGGGACTGGCCGTAATAGTCCTCGAAACCCTTCGGCGCGCCCTCGGTCGCCGAGCCGTCCGCCTTGCCCACGTCCTCCAGCGCCGTCTGCACCTTGGGCGGCGCGCCGCACGCCGCGAGAAGCAGGACGCTGGTGAGCACGGTGGCGACGACGGCCGCTGGCTTGCGAGGGCGGGCGGGACGAATCACCCGGACAACCTACCGGTAGTCCCGAGGAGATTTCTTACCCGGTGGCGAACCGACACGCGACCCTCACGACTCGAGCCACGCGACCGGTCCGGGCTCCCCGTCCGCGGGTCGCGGCTGGAGCTGGACGGTGCCCTTGTCGCCGATCGCGACCGGGATCTCCTCGCCGGTGTCGGCCTCCGCCGGGACCTCGACCACGGTCGTCGTGGGCACGAAGTCCATCGTGCAGATGCCGTCCTCCTCGGGCAGGAGCCGGACGGTGAGCACGCCGTCGGCCGCGGCCACACCGCTCTTCGCCCCGTTGCCCGCACCGAACGTCGCCTCGGCCTCAGCCGGCGTCGGACACGAGCTCGACCCGTTCGTGACCACGTACAGCAGCCCTTCGTCCGGCGCCCACGCCACACCGGCGGGCGACTCCGTGCTGCCCTCCAGGCCGGGCGGCAGGCCACGACCCGAGGTACCGGGCTCCGTCCCCATCTCCGCGGCCTCCGGCAGCGTCCCGTCGCCGCCCTCCTCGGACGGGTCGGCGCTCGGGCTCTCCGACGCCCCGGTGTCGCTCGACGCCGTGCCGGACCCCGGGTCCGACGACCCGCCCACGTCCGACTGCGCGCACCCGGACAGGGTGAGCGCCGCCGTCACGCCGAGGCCGAGCGTCGCCACCAGGACTCGTGTCGTGCCACCGGACCGCTGCATCCGCCTGATCGTCATGCCCAGATCCTTTCACTCGCCGCTGAGAACCGCCGGTCGGAGGCGGCACGCACCGGCCCGCCCCTACCCCTCCTGTGTGGCGGCGCCGGCGGGTCTTGCACGGGCGGCGGAAAAGACACAGGTGGCCGGCACCCGACGGGCACCGGCCACCTGGACGTCGACAGGGTCAGACGCGCGCGGTCTGGAAGCGGAGCTTCTCCGGCGTGGCGTCGGCGGCCGCCTTGCGCAGGAACGCACGGCGGTGCACCGAGAACGCGTTGCGGTCGTCGAAGAAGTCGCGCGCCATCTCCGCGAGCTCGATCGTCTGGTAGTACGACAGCGGCCGGTCCGTGGCGCGGCGCTCCGCGCGGGCGGCCAGCATCCAGCCGAGCGTCGCGGGCTCCTCGTACCCCTGGGCGGCGGAGGCGAGCCACGCGTTGAACTCGCCCCATTCGCGCGGGCCGACGGCGCTGATCAGCCCGATGCGGGCCGCCTCGGCCACCGAGATCGGCAGCTTGCGGTTCAGGAGGAGCGACGCGCGGTGCTCTCCGACCCGGGCGGGCACGCTCCACGTGTGCAGCTCGGAGCCGAAGATGCCCATGTCGTAGTACGGGTTGAGCACCACGCCCTCGCGGGCCAGCGTGACGTCGGCGCACAGGCCCATCATCACGCCGCCCGCGCCGGCGTTGGCCGTGAAGGCCGCGACCGTGAGCTGCTCCGCCGTCGCGATCGCGAGGCACAGCTCGTCGATGGCGCAGATGTTGTCCCAGGCCTCGGCCGCCGGGTCGGGCGACGCGTCGATCGCACCGAGGTGGATGCCGTTCGAGAACGCGTGCTCCGTGCCCTTGATGACGAGCACGCGGGTGTCCTCGGTGAGGGCCTTCTCGACCGCGCTCGTCATGCGACGGCACTGCTCCGTGTACATGGCGCCGTTGTAGGAGCGGAACGTCAGGTAGCCGACGTTGCCGTCCCGCACGTACGTCGTCTCGGCGAGCGCGTCCGGCACCCGGCGGAAGGGCGCGTGGTTCGCGTCGATCACCTGCGCGGCGGGCAGCTTGGGCCCGCGACGGCCGCTCAGCTCGGCGGCGTAGCCGACCCACAGCGTCCCGACGCCGCAGGCGATCGCCACCGCGTCGAGGTTGCGGCCCACGACCGTGCCGGGCGCGGCGCCGGTGTGCTCGGGCGACGCGACGGCGTCGAACACGCAGACCGACCGGCCGTTGACCTCGGCGGGCGCGCCCGGCGCCCCGTCGGCGGCGGCCACGAGGCGCTCCAGCTCGGCAGCGGGGCGGTTCCAGTCGACGTGGAAGGCGGCGCGGCGCAGCAGCGGCAGCTCGCCCTCGACGGGCACGATCCGCAGGCAGGCCTCCGCCGGGATCGGCCGCTCGCCGTCGGCGACCTTGCGGACCACCTCGCCGATGCAGGCCATGGCGGCGTCCGCGACACGGCTGTTGTAGAGGGCGCTCTTGGAGATCGGGTCGTCCGGCATGTCGAACACCGCGGTGGCCCAGACAGGCCCGGCGTCGAGCTCCTCGACGGCGGACAGCGCCGTCACGCCCCACCGGTCGCGGCCGTCGCGGATCGCGTGGTCGAGCGACGACGGCCCGCGGTCGCCCACAGGGCCGGGGTGCACGATGACGGTGGGCCAGCGGTCGTAGATCGTGTCCGGCACGCGGTGCTTGAGGAACGGGCACAGGATCAGGTCCGGGTCGGCGCGCTCGACGGCCCGCGTCATGGCGGCACCGGACTCGAAGGTCGGCGCGAGCTCGACGCCCACGTCGTGCCCCTGCTCCCTCAAGGAGCACCAGACCCGCTGGGTGAGACCGTTGAAGGCTGAGACCAGCAGGAGAATCCTCATCGGGCGGTGGACTCCTTGTCGTACGGAAAAAGCTCTGGGGGCGCCCCGCACTCTAACCAGGGACGGCAATCAGGACAATGTGCCCGGGTGGTGGGGATTCACCCGCGCGAAATCTTCACAGGCGGACCTCATCCCTGCGGACGCAGCGCGATGGCCATCGCCTCCAGCGCGAGCAGCGGCGCGACGTTGCCCTCCAGGCGTGTCCGGGCCACTCCGATCGAGTCCATCCGGCGCACCGTCTGCTCGGGCGTGGAGTCGGCGGCGAGCGAGCGCACCGTGTCGGCGAGCTCGGCGTTCACCAGCTCCACCTCCGCCCCGAGCTGCACCACGAGCACGTCCCGGTACAGCGAGAGCAGGTCCACCATCGCGCGGTCCAGCACGTCGCGCTGATGGCGCGTGGCCCGCCGCTTCTGGTCGTCCTCGAGCTGCTTGAGCTGGGAGCGCAGGCGCGGCGGCAGCGTCTCGCCGTCGGCCACGCCCAGGGTGCGCAGCAGCTCGGCCTTCTCCGCCGCGTCACGCTCCTGGGTGGCCGCGGCGGCCTCCGCCTTGGCGACGTCGACGAGCTCGCCGGCCGCCAGCACCGCGTCGCCGACACCCCGGATGCGGCGCGCGATGCTCAGCACCGCGGTGCGGCGCTCGCGCGCGCCGGCGTCCCGGGCGAGACGCCGGGCGAGGCCCACGTGGCTCTGCGCGGCGCGGGCAGCGCTCAGGGCGACCCCCGGGTCGACGCCGTCGCGCCGCACGAGCAGGTCCGCGACCGCCTGGGGCGGCGGCACGCGCAGCACGACGCCGCGGCAGCGCGAGCGGATCGTCGGCAGCACGTCCTGCACCGACGGAGCGCACAGCACCCACACCGTCTGCGGCGGCGGCTCCTCGATGGTCTTGAGCAGCACGTTCGTGGTGCGCTCGGCCATGCGGTCGGCGTCCTCGACGATGATGACGCGCCACCGGCCGCCGGACGGCGACCGCGACGCCGTGGTGATGAGGTCGCGCACCTCGTCGATGGTGATGACCACCTTCTCGGTGGCCAGCAGCGTGACGTCGGGGTGGGTGCCCGCGAGCGCCGTCGTGCACGCCTGGCAGCGACCGCAGCCGCCCTGCGGGCACTGGAGGGCCGCGGCGAAGGCCCGGGCGGCCACCGAGCGCCCGGAGCCGGGCGGGCCGGTGACGAGCCACGCGTGCGTCATCGACGAGGGGTCCGCGACGGCGGCCTGGAGCGTGGCGACGGCGGACTCCTGCCCCACGACGTCGTCCCAGACGGTCACGAGGCGCCCTCCTGCCGGTCCGGCACGGTGTCCCCGAGGCCGGTGGCCTCCGCGACCACGGGGGTGAGCCCGAGCCGGGCCGCGACGTCGACCCGGGTCTGCGCCTGGATGTCGTCGACCGGCGCTGACGCGTCGAGCACGACCCAGCGCTCGGGGTCGGCGGCGGCGCGCTGCAGGAACGCGTCGCGCACGCGGGTGTGGAACTCGATCCCCGCGCGCTCGAGGCGGTCGAGCCCGCCCTTGCCCTCGGCGCGGGCGCGTCGCTCGGCGGCGACCTCCGGGTCGAGGTCGAGCAGCACCGTGACGTCCGTGCACAGGCCCCGCGTGGCCCACCGGGAGAGGGTCTCGACCTCGTCCGCGGGCAGCTCGCGTCCCCCCGCCTGGTACGCCACGGACGAGTCGAGGTAGCGGTCGGTGATCACCACGGCGCCGCGCTCGAGCGCGGGCCGCACGAGGGTGTCGACGTGGTGCGCGCGGTCGGCGGCGTAGATCAGCGCCTCGGCGCGGGGCCCCATGTCCTGCCCGTGCATGACGGCGGCCCGCAGCTCCTGGCCGAGCGCCGTGCCGCCGGGCTCGCGCGTCAGCACCACCTCGCGGCCGGTCAGACCCGCCAGCCAGTCACCGAGGAGCCGCGACTGCGTCGACTTGCCGACGCCCTCGCCGCCCTCGAAGGAGATGAAGTAGCCCGGTGCGTTCACGCCGCAACACTAACCGCGGCCACCGACATCGACCCGTCCGCCGGCAGCGCCGGGGTCGGTGCCGGTCACTTGCTCGTCGCCGAGCTCGCGCGCGTCGTCTTCTTGGCCGGGGCCTTCTTGGCGGGCGTCTTCTTGGCTGTCGAGCGCGTGGTGCGCTTCTTGGCGGGGCCCTGGGCACGCTTCTCCGCGAGCAGCTCGATGGCGCGCTCGGCCGTGATCGACTCGGGCGTGAGGTCGCGCGGCAGGGTGCGGTTGGTCTCGCCGTCGGTCACGTACGGGCCGAACCGCCCGTCCTTGACCTGGATCGGCTTGCCGCTGTTCGGGTCGTCGCCGAGCTCGCGCAGGGGCGGCGTCGCCGTCCTCCCGCGGCCCCGCTTGGGCTGCTTGTAGATCTCCAGCGCCTCCTCGAGGGTGACCGTGAAGATGGCCTCCTCGCTCGGCAGCGTCCGGGAGTCCGTGCCCTTCTTGAGGTACGGGCCGTAGCGGCCGTTCTGCGCGGTGATCTCGTCGCCGGACTCCGGGTCGACCCCCACGACGCGGGGCAGCGACATGAGCTGCAGCGCGTCCTCGAGCGTCACCGTGTCGAGCGCCTGCGACTTGAGCAGCGACGCCGTCCTCGGCTTGGGGAGCGCGGCCAGGGCGCGCTTGCGCGCGGCGGCCGAGAGGTCCGGGTCGAGGTCCGGCTCGGGGAGCTGCTCGGTCACGTAGGGGCCGTAGCGGCCGTTCTTCGCGACGACGGGGTTGCCGGTCTCGGGGTGGGTGCCGAGCACGCGGCCGTCGTCCGCGCCGGCGGCGAGCAGCTCGCGCGCCTTCTCGACGGTCAGCTCGTCGGGCGCGATGTCGTCGGGCACCGAGGCCCGCGGCGGGTTCTTGCCCTCGGGCACCTCGGCGGAGAGGTCCTCGACGTACGGGCCGTACCGGCCGACGCGCACGCGGATGCCCTCGCCGATGTCGACCGAGTTGATCGCCGCGGCGTCGATCTCGCCGAGGTTCTCGACGAGCGCGCGCAGACCGCCGCCGTCGCTGTCGACACCGAGCGCGTCGGAGGTGCCGAGGTTGCCCTCGTCCTCGCCGAAGTAGAACTCCTTGAGCCAGGCCACACGCTCGCGCGAGCCCGCAGCGATCTGGTCGAGGTCCGCCTCCATCGTCGCGGTGAAGTCGTAGTCGACGAGCCGGTCGAAGTGCTCCTCGAGCAGGCGGATCACCGCGAACGCGAGCCACGTCGGCACGAGGGCCTGGCCGCGGGTCACGACGTAGCCGCGGTCCTGGATCGTCGAGATGGTCGCCGCGTACGTCGACGGCCGGCCGATGCCGCGCTCCTCGAGCGCCTTGACCAGCGACGCCTCGGTGTAGCGCGCGGGCGGCGTCGTCGTGTGCCCGTCCGCGGTGAGGTCCGTGCCCGTCAGCGGGTCGCCCTCCGCCATGGCGGGCAGGCGCGTCTCGCGCGATGCCGCGGACTCGGCCTCGGTGTCGGCGTCCGCGCCCTCCTCGTACGCGGCGAGGAAGCCGCGGAACGTGATCACCGTTCCGGACGCCGAGAACACCGCCTCCTGACCGTCCTGCGGGCCGCCGGTGACGACGGCGCCGAGGCGCACGGACGCCGTCGACCCCTTCGCGTCGGCCATCTGGGAGGCGACCGTGCGCTTCCAGATCAGCTCGTAGAGGCGGAACTGGTCGCCGCTCAGCTCCCCGGCCACCTGCGCGGGCGTGCGGAACGAGTCGCCGGCGGGGCGGATCGCCTCGTGCGCCTCCTGGGCACCCTTCGACTTCGACTGGTACAGGCGCGGGGCCCCCGGCACGTACTCGGCGCCGTACAGCTCGGCGGCCTGACGCCGCGCGGCGTCCGTCGCCTCCTTCGACAGCGAGGGGCTGTCGGTACGCATGTAGGTGATGTAGCCGTTCTCGTACAGCGCCTGCGCCGTGCGCATCGCCTGCCGCGACGACATGCGCAGCTTGCGCCCCGCCTCCTGCTGCAGCGTGGAGGTGGTGAACGGCGCCGCCGGGCGCCGGGTGTACGGCTTGGTCTCGAGGCTGCGCACCGAGAAGTCGGCGTCGGCGAGCCCCGCGACGACGGCGTCCGCCGTCTCCTGCGAGAGCTGGACCACGCCCGTGCGGACCTTGAGCCGGCCCCGGTCGTCGAAGTCGCGGCCCGAGGCGACCTTGTCGCCCGCGAGCTGGGTGAGCCGGGCACGGAAGGTGGGCTGGCCGTCGTCCGCCACCGCGAAGGTGCCCGTGACGTCCCAGTAGTCGGCGGGGACGAACGCCATGCGCTCGCGCTCGCGCTCGACCACGAGACGGGTCGCGACCGACTGCACGCGGCCGGCCGACAGGCCCTGGCGCACCTTGCGCCACAGCACGGGCGACACCTCGTACCCGTACAGGCGGTCGAGGATGCGCCGGGTCTCCTGCGCGTCGACGAGGTCCTGGTCCAGCTCGCGGGTGTTCTCCAGGGCCCGCAGGATCGCGTCCCGCGTGATCTCGTGGAAAACCATGCGCTTGACCGGGACCTTGGGCTTGAGCTCCTGGATCAGGTGCCACGCGATGGCCTCGCCCTCGCGGTCCTCGTCGGTCGCGAGGAAGAGCTCGTCGGCGTCCTTGAGCGCCTTCTTGAGCTCGCTGACCTTCTTCTTCTTGTCCGCGTGCACCACGTAGTACGGCTCGAACCCGTTCTCCACGTCCACGGCGAACTTGCCGTACGGGCCCTTCTTCATGTCCGCGGGCAGGTCCTTGGGCTGCGGCAGGTCACGGATGTGGCCGACGCTGGCCTCGACCTCGTAGTCGTCGCCGAGGTAGCTCTGGATCTTGCGAGCCTTCGTGGGCGACTCCACGATCACGAGCTTGCGTGCCTGGGACATCCGGTCCTGCCTGCTTCCTGCGGGTCTGGGGTGAGCGCCGATCGGCTTTGGAGAGTTCACGGTACGCCAGGCGCGACGGATCGCACCCTATCCGGCCGGGATCCGGTTGCACCGGGGTTTTCGCATGACCGTGGTGATCCGCGCCCCCGGACGTCTCGGCACGACCGCCGGAACAGCATCACGCCAGGTCCACGGTCTCTCCAGGCGCGACGACTACCGTGACGGCATGACGGACGTCTCACTGACCCGGCCCGCCCACCCGCGGGCGGCGCACCGGCTCCGGACCTGGCCGCGCGTCGCCGCGGCGGCCGTCGCGCTCCTGGCGACCTGGGCACTGTACGTCACCTGGGACACCTTCGTCCGGAGCGGGCGGGGGCAGACCGTCGACCAGCTCGCCCTCGAGGGCGCCGCACGAGGGCAGGGCAGGCTGTGGGAGCTCGCCGAGCCGGTGCTCGGTGTGGTGTCGACCACGTTCGTCGGCCTCGCGCTCGCCGTCGCCGTCGTCCTGGCGCTCGTGCGCCGGCGGTGGGCGCTCGCCGCGCAGGTGGTCGTCCTCGTCGTCGGCGCCAACCTGACCACTCAGGTGCTCAAGCACGTGGTGCTCGACCGGCCCGCGCTCCTCGACGTCCCCCGCGCCGACGTCAACACCCTGCCCAGCGGGCACACGACCGTCGCGGCGTCCGTCGCGGCGGGGCTCCTCGTCGCCGTCCCCCGGCGCTGGCGCCCCGTCGTCGCCGTGGCCGGGGCCGGGTTCACGGCCGCGACCGGGGTCTCGACCCTCGTCGGGCAGTGGCACCGGCCGTCCGACGTCGTGGCGGGCGTGCTCGTCGTCCTCGCGTGGGGGGCGCTCACGTGCGCGCTGGGCGCGCCGTCCTCGCTCGACCGCCCGCAGGACGGCGGGACGGCGGCCACGGCGGGCGCCGTCGCGCTGCTGCTGGTCGGCGCCGTGCTGAGCGGTGTCGTCGCCCTCGGTGCGCTGGGCGGCGCGGGCGGCACGACCTGGGGGCTGCCGACCGGCGGCGGCCTCACCGCCTACATGGGCGGCGTGCTCGGCGTGGTGGCCGTAACGCTCGCGGCGTCGGCGACGCTGCTGCTCGTGCGGCAGGCCACGGCGCGCCCCGCCTGACCTGCGCCGCCTGGGGAAAGGCCGCGGGCGCACGGGCCGCCGCAGCGGCCCGTGCGCCCGTGACAGGGGTGCCGTCAGGTCACGGCGTCGACCAGCCTCCCGTGTACGAGCCGGAGCCCGAGTACGAGACGACCACCCAGCGGTAGGTGCCCGACGTGCCCGTGTAGGTCACGCGCTCGTCCGGCGACGTCGTGATCGCGCGGGCCACCGTGGTCCACGCGCCGCCGCTCACCTTCTGCAGGTAGAGGTCGAAGTCGGTGCCGGTCGGGCCGTCGAGGCAGCCCGTGATGGTGCCGGAACCCGACGTGAACCCGGAGGTGCCCGGCTCGGCCGCCTGGCCGCCCGAGCTCAGCGAGCCGCTGAACGACGACTCCTCGCCCGAGCAGCCGCCGGGCGTGCCGCCGCCACCACCGGTGGTGACGAGCGAGACCCCCGCGGCGCTCAGTGCCTCGTTCACCGGCTGGAAGTAGGTGGTGCCGCCGCTGCGGCAGTTGCCGCTGCCGCCCGACGTCATGCCCTGGGCCTGGGTGCCCGCGAGCAGCGAACCACCTGAGTCGCCCGGCTCCGCGCACACGTTGGTGCGGATGAGGCCGCTCACGGTGCCCTCGGCGTAGGTGACCGACGCGTTGAGCGCCTGGATGGTGCCGCAGTGCCAGCCGGTCGTGGAGCCCGAGCGGCAGACCGTCGCGCCGACGGCAGCGGCGGTCGAGCCCGCGACGTTGACCGTGCCGCCGCTGTAGTTGTTCACGGCGCCGATCGGGGTGTCGTCCGTGCCCGTGTTGACGTAGGCGTAGTCGTTGCCGGGGAACGAGGACACCTGGAAGGTGCCCGACGGCTGGCTGGTCGTGGCCCCGCGGACACCGCAGTGGCCCGCCGTGACGAAGCCGCCCGTGGCGGAGAAACCGACGGAACAGCGCGCGCTGCCGATGTAGTAGGCGTTGCCGCCGATGACGTTGATGAAGGTCCTCGGCATCTCCGCGACCTCGACGACGGAGACGGCGTCGGCGGGCACGCCTGCCGCACGGACCGCCTTCGTCGCAGCGGCCTTCGCGCCCACGGCGACCTCGAGCACGACGGTGTTGGACTCGACGTCGACGTAGGCGCTCGCGACGTCGGCCTCCGGCGCCGCCTCGAAGGCGCGGGCGGCGATGCCGTCGAGGGCCGCGAGCGACCGGTCGACGGTGACGGCAGTGGCACCGGCGGCGCGGACCTGGGCGGCCGCTGACTTGTCGGTGACGGCGACGTACAGCTCGTCGCCCTCCACCCACGAGCCCGCGTACTGCTTCTCGAGCGACTTGACGAGGGTGTGCGACGTGGCGGAGAGCGCCTCGTCGGTGCGGAGGCGGTCGACGGCGTCTGCGGCACTCAGGCCGAGGTCGCGCTCCATGGCGGCGACCAGGCCCGGTGCGTAGCGGGAGGCGTCGGGTACGTCGGTACGGGCAGCCGTGCCGGCGGAGGCGGCGGTGATGCCTGCGGCGATGAGCGTCGCGGTGGCTGTGGCCACGGTGACCGCTCTGAAGGATGTGCGTCTCATGTCCAGCGACTCCTTGTCGTCGGGGCAATGGATTCACCCAGTGCCGCACAGCGTAGGGTCGCTTTCAGGTAACTCCCAGATACCGTTTAGGACATATCGGGGGAATATGCGGACAAGCCGAGGTGGCGGGTAGGGGAAGCCCCTACCCGCCACCTCCGGCGGACGTCGACTCAGTTGGTCAGCAGGCTGACCCCCGCGGCGCTGAGCGCCTCACCGACGGGCTGGAAGAACGTCTGACCACCCGACGAGCAGTTGCCGCTGCCGCCCGAGGTCATGCCCTGTGCCTGGTTGCCGGCGAGCAGCGAGCCGCCCGAGTCGCCCGGCTCCGCGCACACGTTGGTCTGGATGAGGCCGGAGACGCTGCCCTCGGCGTAGTTCACCGTGGCGTTGAGCGCCTGGATGGTGCCGCAGTGCCAGCCGGTCGTGGAGCCCGATCGGCAGACCGTCGCACCGACAGCGGCGGGCGACGAGCCCGCGACGGAGACCGTGCCACCGTTGTAGTCGTCGACCACGCCGACAGGGGTGTCGGAGCTGACCGAGACGTAGCTGTAGTCGTTGCCGGGGAACGAGGACACCTCGAACGTGCCCGACGGCTCGCTCGTCGACGAGCCGACGGTGCCGCAGTGGCCGGCCGAGACGAAGCCGCCGGTCACGGCGAAGCCGACGGAGCAGCGCGCGCTGCCGTTGATGTAGTAGGCCTCGCCGCCGATCACGTTCGCGAACGTCCGCGGCCGCTCGGTGGTCTCCCGCAGCGACACGGCCGACGCGGGCACGCCCGCCTCCGCCACGGCCTTCTCGACGTCGGCGGTCGCGCCCTCGACCACGTCGACGACGATCTCGTTGGTCTGCACGTCCACGCGGTACGAGGTGACGTCGGACGCCGCGAGCGCGTCGTCCAGGTCGGCCGTCCAGGAGTCCAGCGCCGCGAGCGAGTGGTCGACGGTGACCGGGGTGGCGCCAGCGGCACGGACGGTCGCGGCCTCGGCCGCGTCGGTGACGGCGACGTGCAGGGCGTCGGCCCCCTCGAGCCAGGCGCCGGCGTACGAGGCGCCGAGCGACGTCTCGAGGCTCTGCTGCGTGGCGGACAGCGTCTCCTGGACGGCCAGCCGGTCCACGGCCTCGGCGGCGCTCAGGCCCAGGTCGCGCTCCATCGCGGCGACCAGGCCGGGCGCGTAGCCCGCTGCGGACTCGGTGTCGGCAGATCCGGCGGCGACGGCGTTGACCGTGCCGGCAAAGAGGCCCACGGTGGCGGTTGCCACGGCGACGCCCCGGAGGGAAGTGTGTCTCATCTCCAGCGACTCCTCGGGTCGAAGGGGGTGAAGTTCCACCCGCAGGTGAGTTTTCACCCGCGCGATCACAGTAGGAGGAGATGGACTACACGCCCAGATCACACTCAGGTCATACATATTTCCTATGGAGGGCAAACCCCAACCCGCCGAGGTAGTCATCTGGCGAGGTAGTCACGTCGCGAGGTAGTCATGACTACCTCGCCACGTGACTACCTCGCCAGATGACTACCTCGGCACAGCGGGGGTCAGTTGAGCATGCCGTACATGCCCAGCCACTGCTCGTACTGCGGGCTGCGGCGGACGGCGTCCCTGTGGGCACGGTGGGCGGCGCCCTCGACGGCCTCGACGTCGACCCGGAGGTCCGCGTCGTGCCGCCAGCCCAGGTAGTGCGTCCGCCTCAGGGGTGCGCCGGCGATCGGCACGGTGACCACGCCGGGCGGGTCGAGCTGGCCGGGTTCGACGAGAGCGACGGCGCGCCCCGCCCGCACCTGGTCGACCGCGGTGGTCCACTCCGCCTCCCCCATGCCGCGCGGTGTGAACCCTGCCCGCACGCACGCGGAGACGAAGCACTCCTCGACCCCCGTGTGCGCAGGAACGCAGAGCCACTGCTCCTCGGCGAGCTCGGCGAGCGCGACCTCCGGCTTGCCCGCGTACGGGTGGTGCTCGTCGAGCAGCACGAACATCGGGTCGGTGCACACCCGTGTCCACGCCACCTCGACGGCGGCGGGCGGTGAGACGTCCGAGCACATGCCCACCAGGCCGACGTCGATCGTGCCACGGGCGAGCCGGGAGGCGACGTCGTCGGCGACGTGGGGCATCGCCGTGGTGACCTGCGCGCCGGGCAGCGCGACGTGGAGCTGGTTGACGAACAGACCGCCCAGCGCGGTGCCGGTGATGCCGACCCGTACGGTCTCGCCCCGCGTCACGTCACCGTTGACGAGACGCTCGGCGTCGTCGGCGAGGGCCGCCATGGCGGGCAGCAGGACGCGGGCGTGCCGCAGGATCAGCTCACCGAGCTCGGTCGGGCGCGCGCCGAACCGGTCCCGGACGAAGACGTTGCCGCCCAGCGACCGGTCGATGCGGTTCAGCTGTGCGGTCAACGCCGGCTGCGCGATGCCGAGGGCAGCAGCTGCCTTCGTGACGCTGCCCGACTCGGCAACGGCGACGACCATCTTCAAGTGCCGCATGTCGAGTTCCACACGGTGGAAAATAACTGTCATGTCCGCGGATGTCTCTGTTCGGGACAAGATTCAGCGCTGTCACCGCGCGACCGTTACGTCCCGGAAACGAGCGATCCGTCCCGGGCGCCCTGCACCGGCGGCGTCACTCGGCCAGGAACCCGTCCCGGACGAGGTTGCGCACGGCGGGCAGCAGCTCGGCCGCGAGCGCGTCGGCGGGCACCTCGTAGAGCGCCGCGAGCGCGCCGACGATCTGCCCCACCGTGAGCTCGCCGTCGCACGCCCCCACGAGCGCGGCGAGCGGGCTCGAGGCATGCACGCCGCGCCCGAGCCCGTCGCCCTGCCGCACGACGACGACGTTCGGGTCGGCCGCGCCGGGCTCGAGGTACCGCTCCTCCGTGACGTCCGCCGCCACGACGAGCCGCGCCCCGGCCAGCGCGGCGTCGTCGCGAGCAGCCAGCCAGTCGTGCGCCGCGAGGCTGTGCGCGATGTGCGCGCCGAGCGGCTGGCGCACCGACCCGGTGTGCTCCTCGAGGCGGCGCAGGGTGGGCGCGCCGGACTCGGGGCGCCGCAGCGTGACGACGCCGAAGCCGACCGCCTCGACGTCGCGCGCCGCGAAGTCGTCGAGCCACGCGCCGTACGCCGCGGCCCAGGCGCCGGGTTCGCGGTCGGGCGTGGTGCCGCCGTCGCGGATCCAGGTCTCGGCGTACTCGGCCGGGTCGAGCACCTCGCGCTGGATGATCCAGCCGTCCAGGCCCGCCTCGTCGAGCCACGTGCCGACCCGCTCGGTCCACGCCTGCCCCCTGCGGTGCTCCCAGTTCCCCAGGAGCTGGGCGACGCCGCCCGGCACCAGCACGTCGCGCAGCCCGAGCACGAGGTCGCGCACCAGGTCGTCACCCGCACGTCCTCCGTCGCGGTACTCGTAGTCCCCGAGAGCCTCGGCGACGGCGCGGCCCGCCTCGCCGGTGCGGGGCGTGATGACGAACGGCGGGTTGGAGACGACGAGGTCGAACCGGTCGCCCGCGACGGGTTCGAGCATCGAGCCCTCGCGCAGCTCGACGTCGGCGTCCGCCGGCGCGTTGAGGGCCACGTTGAGCTCGGCGAAGGCCAGCGCGCGCCGGGAGATGTCCGTCGCGACGACGCGGCGCGCGTGCCGGGCCGCGTGCAGCGCCTGGATGCCGCAGCCGGTGCCGAGGTCGAGCACCTGCCCGGTGGGCCGGCGCACCGTGACCTGGGCGAGGGTGAGCGACGCGCCGCCGGCGCCGAGCACGTGGTCGGTCGCGAGGCGGTCGCCGGTGGCGAGCTCGCCGAGGTCGGAGGCCAGCCACCAGCGGGCGTCGCCCACCGCGTCGGTGGACGCGTACGGGCGCAGGTCGGCGGTCGCGCGCACGGCGTCGCCGGCGTCGGCCCCCTGGGCGGTGACCAGCCCGAGGCGCGCCATGCCGTCCGCGCGCACCGTGGGCAGCGCCCGGTCGAGAGCCGCGCGCGGCACGGGCAGGCCGAGGAGGAACAGGGCCGCGAGCGTGGCGCGCGGGTCGTGGTCCGACGGCGCACGCCCCGCGACGGCGGCCGCCACCGCCCGGCGGGCGGGCAGCGCCTGCTCCCGGTGCAGGGCGGCCGCGGCCAGCGGGCCGAGCAGGTCCTCGACGCCGTCGACGTCGTAGGAGCTCGCGGTGAGGTCGGAGCGGAGGGCGGCGACGAGCGCCGGATCGGTCACGGGAGGCTGCACACCCCCATCCTGCCCGAGGTAGTCACCCGGCGAGGTAGTCACGCAGCGAGGTAGTCACCCACCCTGGCAGTTGGACGCCACGTACTCCTGCACGCGCTCGAAGGCCGCGACCATCGCGTCCGTGTCGAGCTCCTGCTGCGCTCCGCCCACGGCCGAGGTGACAGCGGCGCCGTCGTTCGGCTTCACCTTCTCGATGTTGTTCGCGACCGTCGAGTAGTAGGTGTACGCGATCGCCCAGTCCTCCGCGATGGCCTCGGGCGGCGTCACGCCCTCGAGCGCGTTGCGCGCGTTGATGAAGCCCTTGCGCAGGGTCTCCGGCTCGTCCTGGACCATGGCCGACTGCGCGTTGGCCGCCTGGGTCCAGGCCATCTGGGTCTGGGCGCACGACGCGGCGTCGGCCGCCGACAGCGGGCTGTCGCCACCGCCCGTGAGGCTCGCGCCCCAGCCCGCGCCGAGCCCCAGGAGGGCGGCGATCACGCCGGCCGCGACGAGCGTCGTCGGCCGGTCGAGGAGCGGAGGCAGGCCGCGGCGCAGGGACGTCTTGATGCGCTTCTGCTGCGCGGTGTCCGGCGCGAGGCGGCCGCGAGGACGCTTCCCGCCCTTCGTCGCCGAGCCCGTCTTCTGCGCGCCGCCGCGCCGACCGGGGCGGCGCGCGGGGGCGTCGTCGGCCCCCGGCTCCGCGTCGGGAGCCGGCTCGGGTGCGAGCTCCGGCAGCGCGTCCGCGAGGCTGCCCGGCACGTCGACCTCGGGGAACGGCGGCGGGGCGTCGACGGCGTCCGGGACGGCCTCCGCCTCGGCACCCGCGCCCGGGCTGACGGGGAAGCCCCCCGCGGGAGTGGGCGCGACCTCGGTCTTCGGGGCGCCCTTGGCGCTCGGCCGCCCGCCCTTGCCCTTGGACCGCGCCTTGCCGGAGCGGCCGCCCTTGCCACCCTTGCCGCCCGCGTTCTTGCCGCGTCCGCGGGGCTGGTCGGGGTCGGGGCCGACGACGGGGCCCCAGGGGTTCGCATCGCCCTCTGCCGGCGCGTCCGCGACGGCGGGCGCGGGGATCGGGCCCCACGGCGAGGCGTCGTCGGTCGCTGCACCCGCGGGGGCGGACGTCGCCGTCGGCGCCGAGGCCGGG
The DNA here is from genome assembly GCA_036010205.1 of Promicromonospora sp. Taxonomy (GTDB): domain Bacteria; phylum Actinomycetota; class Actinomycetes; order Actinomycetales; family Cellulomonadaceae; genus Promicromonospora. Next base: position 19,160 of record DATGOB010000272.1, read on the forward strand.
GAGGATCCGCTCACGCTGCCCCACGGGCTGGGCGCCTGGTCCTTGGCCGCGAGGCTCTCTGCCCACTCGAGGGCGCTGGCGCCCGGGGCGGGCTCGCCGGACGCGAGGCTCTCTGCCCAGGCGAGCGCGTTGGACGCGGGAGGTCCGGCAGCACGGGACGCAGCACGACCACCCCGTGAGCCCTTGCGCCGAGTCGCACTCATAGCCGCGAACTTTACCCGCAACCCCCGGGAGCACCGGAAGGCCGGCTGTGGGTCGCGTGGTGGAGGTCGGGTGAAGTTGGCCCGCCCGTGACGCCGGGTGGACTACCGGTTGAGATAGCTGATGCTCGAGAAGACCACGACGGCGGCCATGGCGACGAGGCCGACGGCGAACGTCAGCAGGCCCCAGTTGCGCGCGCGGCGCGACGCCTTGCGCGCCTTGTCGTGCTCCCCGGCCTTCCAGAACGAGTTCACGCGGGCGGCGTTCACCAGCGCGACGAGGCCCGTCGGAAAGAAGAAGAAGATGGTGACGAGGATCGAGAACAGCAGGTAGGTGCGCGGCGGGTACTGCAGCTGTGCGGGGTAGGTGTGGACGTTGACGTGCACGGGCCCACGCGCTCCACCCGGTACCGCGGCGTTGCTGCTCATGACCATTTCCCCCTCACTGATGTAAAGGGAGAACTTAGTCCATTTTCGGTCATTTGTTGAATGCGCAGGTCAGGCAGGGATCTTGCGCAGCACCTCGCGATAGAAATGCACGCCGCGCGCCAGCGACTCCACGCCGAGGCGCTCCCCCGCGCCGTGCACGGCCTGGCGCTCCTCCCGGGTGAGCACGAACGGGCTGAACCGGTAGACGTGGTCGCTGATCGGGGTGAACGCCCGCGCGTCGGACGACGTGACCTGCACGTGCGGTGCGACGACGGCGTCCGGGTACACCGACCCGACGGCCTCGGACAGCAGCGCGAACTGCTGGCCGTCGTGCGGCGAGACCTCGCTGGGCTCGTCGGAGCCGAGCACCTCGAGCTCGACGCCCTTGTCGCCGACGACGCGCCGCAGCCGCGCGACGGTGCGCTCGACCGTGTCGCCGAGCGCGACGCGGACGTCCACGTGCGCCCGCGCCGACGACGCCGCGACGGTCGGGCCCACGCTGCCCTCGAGCTCGGTGACCGCCGCCGTCGTGCGCACCGTCGCCCACGCCTCGGGGCTCCCGCGCCCGATCATCCGCGCCGCGGCGCCCCGCAGCGGCCCGGACGCCAGGCGGGTCGCCAGGCGCAGCAGCGCACCGCGCAGCCCGCTCGCGGCGGGCGCCACCCGCTCGAGCAGCGCCACCGTCGGCGCGCTCACGCGGGCGGGGAAGCCGTGCCCGCTCACGCGCGCGACAGCGCGGCCGAGGCGACCCGTCGCCGTGCGGCGGCCAGGCGTCGCCGCGGGCCCACCGGCGTCCGTGGTGTACAGGTCGACGCCGACCCATCCCTTCTCGGCGACGCCCACCAGGGCGACCGGCTTCCCGACACCGGGCACCGCGTCGGTCACGACGCCGGCGCCCTGGTCGAGCACGAGCCACGGGCGCACGCCCAGCTCGTACAACCGCCGCACGGCGCGCTCGGCACACCGCGCGGTGGTCTCCTGGTCGGCGCCGAAGAACAGCCACACGTCCCGCTCGGGGACGAACCCGTCGCCCAGCAGGGTCTCGACGGCGTCGAGCACCGCGACGAGCACGCCCTTGCCGTCCACGACGCCGCGGCCGTGCACGACGCCGTCGCGGATCTCGCCCGAGAACGGGTCGCCCGCCCAGTCCGCCTCGAGGACCGGCGCGACGTCCTGGTGCGCCACGAGCACGACGGGGAAGGGGTGCAGCACGTCCTGGCGCCCACGGCCCGGCCACCGGAAGAGCAGCCCGTGCTCGCCGGCCGGCTCGCTCTGGAGGGCGTGCACGCGCGGGTAGAAGGCCGCCAGCGCCGCGCGGTGCCGGGCGAAGGACTCGTGGTCGAGGTCGTCGGGGTCGTCCGCGGACACCGTCGGGATCTGCACGAGGGAGGAGAGGTGGGCCGCGGCGATGTGGCCTGCGGCGAGGTGTCCGTCGCCGTACTGCTCCGACGACGCGAAGGACGCGCCACCGGGCAGCACCGCGTCCGGCGCGGCGGGCTGCTCGGGGACGGGGCCGTGCGGGTCCTCGGCCCGGGGCTCCGGTGCGACCGGTGGCTCCGGCGGGGTGCTCTCGGCAGGCGCCTGAGCGGGCTGCGCGGCCGGGCGGGCCGCCGCCTTCGCGATCATCTCCGCCGTGACCTGGGGGATCGCCTCGGTCGGGTCGGTGTCGGCACTCACGGGACCTTCTCCTGCTCCGGGTCTGCCCCGAGGGGGCTCCTGCAACGGGTCCGCGCCCGCTCCGGCGAGCGCTGGATGGCACAACACCGCGAACGATAGCGGTCGCTGCGGCTTTTCCACAGACGTGGTGGGAGGTGCATGCCTGTTCCATTTTGCCGGAAAGCCCCGAATCCTGCCCCCCGGAGGGTCGCGGGCCGTCAACCGGTTGACCGCCCGCGACCCTCCGGGTCCACTGGTGCCATGACCACTGAGCGATGGAGCCAGGCCACCGTCTACCCCGACATGTGGGCCGACCCCGAGGAAGACCCGCGCGAGGCGCTGTCCGACCCCGTGGGCGAGAAGGAGACCCTCTGGAACTACCTGAAGCACTACCGGCTCACCCTGGAGATGAAGTGCCAGGGACTCGACGCCGAGCAGCTCGCGCGCCGGTCGGTACCGCCGTCGACGATGTCGCTGCTCGGGCTCGTGCGGCACATGGCCCACGTCGAGCAGAGCTGGTTCCAGCGGGTCCTGCAGGGACGCGACGACCTGCCGGGGCTCTTCGGCAAGGACGAGCACCAGGACGCGGACTTCGACGGCGCCGTCGCCGACCCTGCCGTCGTCGACGAGGCGTGGGAGACCTGGCGGCGCGAGGTGCGCGACGCCGACGCCTGGATGGAGACGCTCCCCGAGGACGGGTTGGGCGCGACGGTCACGCGCCACGGCGACCAGATCCCGGTGCGCGACGTGCTCGTCCACATGGTCGAGGAGTACGCGCGCCACGTGGGCCACGCGGACCTGCTCCGCGAGTGCATCGACGGCCGCGTCGGCCAGTGACGACGCCGGCGACGCCGGTCACGCACGAGAACGACCTCGGGTACCGCATCCGGCCGGATGCGGTACCCGAGGTCGTTCTCGACGCGGGCCTCCGGGTCAGACCGCAGCCTGCGCGGCGTCCTGGTTGGCCTCCTCCGTGGCCTCCAGACGTGAGGCACGCACGCGGGACCAGGCCACGGCCCCGAACGCCACGGCGGCCGCCACGAGGGCGATGCCGATGCGCAGGGCGTGGTTGGCGTCCTCGGGCACGCTGATCGCCACCACGGCGGGCGCGATGAGCAGCGCGACCAGGTTCATGACCTTGATCAGCGGGTTGATCGCCGGACCGGCGGTGTCCTTGAACGGGTCGCCCACGGTGTCGCCGATGACGGTCGCGGCGTGCGCGTCCGACCCCTTGCCGCCGAACTTGCCGTCCTCGACGATCTTCTTCGCGTTGTCCCAGGCACCGCCCGAGTTGGCGAGGAAGATGGCCATGAGCACGCCCGTGCCGATGGCGCCGGCGAGGAAGCCGGCCAGCGGGCCGACACCGAGGCCGAAGCCGACAGCGATCGGCGCGAACGCCGCGAGCAGGCCCGGCGTGACGAGCTCGCGGAGCGAGTCGCGCGTGCAGATGTCGACGACCTTGCCGTACTCGGGGCGCTCGTCGAACGTCATGATGCCCGGGTGCTCGCGGAACTGGCGGCGCACCTCGAACACGATGGCGCCCGCGGCCCGCGTCACGGCATCGATCGCCAGGCCGGAGAACAGGAACACCGTGGCGCCGCCGAGGATGACGCCCACGAGGGTGACCGGCGAGATGATCTCGTAGGACAGCATCGAGGCGACGAGCCCGCCGCCGACGGCGCCGACCTGCGCGAGCGCGTGCGACACGGCGTCGGCGTACGAGCCGAACAGAGCCGTCGCGGCGAGCACGGCCGTCGCGATCGCGATGCCCTTGGTGATGGCCTTCGTGGTGTTGCCGACGGCGTCGAGGTCCGTGAGGATCTGCGCGCCCTCCTCGTCGACGTCGCCCGACATCTCGGCGATGCCCTGCGCGTTGTCGCTGACCGGGCCGAACGTGTCCATGGCGACGATGACGCCGACCGTGGTGAGCAGGCCGCAGCCGGCCAGTGCGACGAGGAACAGCGCAAGGGAGATCGAGCCGCCCGCCAGCAGGAACACGCCGCAGATCGCTGCGGCGATGATGCCTGCGGTGTAGACGGCGGACTCGAAGCCCACGCCGATGCCGGACAGCACGACCGTCGCGGCACCCGTGCGGGACGTCGCGGCGACGCCGAGCGTCGGCTTCTTGTCCGTCCCGGTGAAGTACCCCGTGACCCACAGGATGACGCCGGCGAGCACGACGCCGATCAGCACGGCGAGCGCGGAGACGACGCGGGGGTCTGCGGTCACGTCGGACAGGTCGGCCGTGCCGCTGAGCTGGTCGAACGACGAGGGCAGGTAGGCGAACGCGGCGATGCCCGCCAGGACGGCACCGATCACGGCGGAGACGTAGAAACCGCGGTTGATCGCGGTCAGCCCGCTCTCGCTGCCGCGCACGCGCGTGATGAAGACGCCGAGCAGCGCGACGAACGCGCCGATCGCGGTGACGATGAGCGGGAAGACGAGACCCTGCTCGCCCATCGCGGCCTTGCCCAGGATGAGGGCGGCCACGAGGGTCACGGCGTACGACTCGAACAGGTCGGCCGCCATCCCTGCGCAGTCGCCGACGTTGTCGCCCACGTTGTCCGCGATGGTGGCCGCGTTGCGCGGGTCGTCCTCCGGGATGCCCTGCTCGACCTTGCCGACCAGGTCGGCGCCGACGTCGGCCGCCTTGGTGAAGATGCCGCCGCCGACACGCATGAACATGGCCAGCAGCGCGGCACCGAAGCCGAAGCCCTCCAGCACGGCGGGCGCCTCGACGTCGTAGACCAGGACGACGAGCGCGGCACCGAGCAGGCCGAGACCCACCACCGACATGCCGACCACGCCGCCGGTGCGGAACGCGATGCGCGCGCCCTCCGCGCGGCCGCCGGGCCGGGTCGCGGCCGACGCGACGCGGACGTTGGCCCGCACCGCGAGCCACATGCCCAGGTAGCCGATGGCCGCGGAGAACCCGGCGCCGAACAGGAACGCGACCGAGCGGCCGAGCCGCACGCCGCCGTCCCCCGGCAGCAGGAACAGCAGCGCGAACACGACGGCGGCGAACAGCACCAGCGTCCGCAGCTGCCGCCGCAGGTACGCGGAGGCGCCCTCCTGCACGGCCTGGCCGATGTCCTGCATCTTCGCGGTCCCGTCAGGCGCGGCGAGCACCTGGCGGCGCAGCACGAAGGCGCACCCCAGCGCCGCGGCAGCGATGAGAGCTATCACCGCGACCGTGGTGTAGCTCCCTGCGCCGAAAACAATCTCTCCTTCGGGCATCCGTCCTCCTCGACGAGCTCCGGGGAGTTCCCCCAGACGTGTGTGTACCCCCATGACCAGCACAAGGCTGATACGCCCCGCCGGCAACGTCGATGGCGGGAAGAAGCAGAGTCTACCCACATGTGACGGCAGTCACTATGTCGCCGTATGCCCTGTCCCGCACCTGGATCCGGTTGCATCCACCAGGGGGTTCGCGACGGCACGGAGAGCCGGCTCAGCCGGCGTCCGCCGTGCCCGTCAGGGCACGGATCTCCTGCACCAGCCCGACCGCGTCCGTGAGGTCCGGCAGCACGGCGTCGGCCCCCGCCCCGGCGAGCCGCTCGGCGGGCGTCGTGCCCGACGCGACGGCGATCACGTGCGCGCCGCCCTCGACACCCGTGCGCACGTCCTCCAGCGAGTCGCCGACGACGACGGTGTTGTCCGGGCCGAACTCCGCGCCGTACCGTGCGGCCGCCCGGCCCTGGGCGACGCCGACCAGCGCGGGACGGTGCGCGTCGTCGGACGAGTAGCCGCCCACCGCCGGGTCGACGTACCGGTCCATGCCGAACACGCGCAGCTTGATGAGGGCGTTCGCCTCAAGGTTGCCCGTCACCACGGTGGCGACGAGGTCCGGCTCGGCCGCGACGGCCGTGAGGGCCTGCATCGCGCCAGGGAGCACCGCACCGAGCCTGCGCACGTCGTCGGTGTGGGCGGCGAACCGGCGCGGCACGGCCTCGAGCATGTGGGGCAGGAGCTCGTCCGCCGCGTCGGCCGTGACGCCGTTGTCCTCGAGCAGGCCGCGGATGGCCAGGGGCATCGTCATCCCTGTGCCCTTGGCCGGGAGGCGTTCGGCAGGTCGACCCACGACCTCGGCGAACGCCTCCCGGTATGCCGTTCGATCCACCTCCCCGACGTAGACCAGCGTGCGGTCGATGTCCCAGAGCACGAGCGCTCTGGCGGCACCGCGGGGGGTGGCCGGCGCCGTCACGACGCCAGCGCCGCTATCCGCTCGGTCAGCACGCGCGAACCGACGGCGGACCGCCGCGTCGAGCCACCCCGGCGCAGGTCCGCCGAGAGGTCGCGCAGGTGCTCGCGCAGCCGGGCCGACTGCACCGTCTCCGCGATCGCGACCGCCTCCTCGCCGACGGCGCAGGCGGCGTCGAGGTCGCCCGCCCGGGCGTGCGCCTGGGCGGCCCGGCTGAGGAAGAGGCCGTGGGTGCGCCGCTCGCCGTTGCGCTCGGCCCGGATGGCGTGGCCGAAGCTCTCGACAGCGCGGGCCGTGTTGCCGAGCGCGAGGTGCGCCGACCCGGACTGACCGTGGATCTCACCCTCGTTCATCCAGTACAGCCAGTGCGGGTCGTCCTCGCCTCGACCGCGGGCGCACAGCTCCGCGGCCTCGCCCAGGGCCCTGCGCGCGGCCTCGCCCTCGCCGGCGGCGGCGTGGCCGCGCGCCTGCCGGGTGAGAAGGGTGGCGGCCAGGTGCGGCGCGTCGAGCCGCTCGATGCGCTTGCGCCCCGCCTCGGCGGCACGCACGGCGTCGCGCGGGTCGCCGCTCGAGTAGCCGTGGATCGCGAGGTAGGAGAGCGCGCCGGCGCCGAGGCGGTCGTCGGCGGCGGCGTGGGCGGCGCGCAGGCCCGCGAGCATGTAGGCGCGCGCGGCGTCGGGACGCCCGGCGTCGAAGGCGAACCAGCCGGCCTGCGTCGCGGTGTCGGCGGCGACGGCGGCGAGCTTGCGGCCGGTGACCTCGTCGTAGGTGCTGCGCTCCAGCACACGGACCACGAGCGCGAGGTGGGCGCGCGCCAGGTCGGACACGGCACCGCTGCCGGAGCCCTTGTCCATGACGCGCAGCTCGTCGAGCGTGCCCTGCAGGTGGTCGCACAGCTCGAGCGACACCCGCGTGCCCGCCGCGGCACGGCGCAGCGGCTCCGCCTGCTCGGCGTCCCACCGCTGGATCATGCTGTTGAGCGCGATGCCGGAGGCGGGCCGCGGCGTGTCGGAGCCTGCGACCTCGCTGGTCGCCGTCGCGGTGACCGGGCCGTTGGCGTCGGACGCCGGCCGGTCGGCCGCCGTGTCGGCGGTGTGCGCGAGCCGCAGCGCGCTGAGCATGCGGTCGGCCGTCCACGGCAGGACGGGGTCGGGCGCGGTCGGGGTGACGGCGACCGGCGGCGCCTCGGCGGGCGCAGCGGTCCGGGCCGGGGCGGAGTCCGCCGGCTGGCTGATGCCCGGCAGCGGGAGCCGCACCAGGTCGGGCGGCGTGCCGAGACCCGTCAGGAACTGGACGACGCGCGAGACGTCGGTCAGGCGCCGGTCGCCGCACTCCAGCATGGACAGGTAGGACTGGCTGAGCCCGGTCAGGGCTGCCACGTCCTCCTGGCGCAGCGGGACGAGCTGGCGAACCATCCGGCTGACCTGGCCGAAGTCCCAGTCGGCGAGCGCTGACCGGACGGCTTCGTCCTGCCAGACACGCGTGGGCACGCTGGGCAGCGACACCACGGGGACTGACTCGGTGCGCCGGCACGCGGCACAGCGAGCTTCGGAGTTGTAACGGCTGAGGACACAGCCGCATCGGGCACAAGTGCGAACGGTGGCACGAGGCAACGGGGGCTCCTGAGGGTCCGGCATTTCTCTTTTGCCGAGTTCTCGGCTCGGATGACCACCAGTGGTATCACCCTGACGAGGTCCATGCATCCGGACGGTACTAGGTATTTTTCTCCAGACCATACGACAACCCCGACAGGGTGTTTTCGCAGGTCAGGGAGGGCCTTTCTTGGACAATCGTCCAACTCATGTCCATATTGCACCAAATGTATACCTGGACAGAACCAACGGAAACCAGCGAAAGCGCAGGTCGCTCCGAATAACCCCGGCCAGGGACGAAACGGGGGCCGGAGCCCCGGAGATCACCCCGCCAGGACCGCTTCCATGGCCCGCGCGAGGTACCACGGGTCGACGACGGCGGTCAGCTCGCGGGCCGAGTGCATCGACAGGATCGGCACGCCGACGTCCACGGTTCGGATACCCAGACGCGTCGCCGAGATCGGTCCGATGGTCGACCCGCACGGGAGCGCGTTGTTGGAGACGAACTCCTGCGTGGGTACGCCTGCGGCCGCGCACGCCGCTGCCCACGCCGCCGCCCCGTACGCGTCGGTGGCGTAGCGCTGGTTGGCGTTGATCTTGAGGATCGGGCCGCCGCCCGCCACCGGGCGGTTGGCCGGGTCGTGCCGCTCGGCGTAGTTGGGGTGCACGGCGTGCCCGACGTCGGACGAGACGTGCAGCGACGCCGCGAACGCGCGGGCCCTGTCCTCCTCCTGGGCGCCCAGCGCCGCCGAGACACGCCGCAGCACCTCCTCGAGGAACGGCCCGGCCGCACCCGAGCGGGACGCGCTGCCGATCTCCTCGTGATCGAACGCCGCGAACATCTCGATGCTCGTGCCCGGGACGCCTCCCGACGCCCGGCGCAGCAGCGCCGTCAGCCCCGCGTGCGTCGAGAGCAGGTTGTCCAGGCGCGGGCACGCGAACAGCGCCCTGCCCGCGCCGAACGCCCGCGCGGGCTGGGTGTCCACGAGCACCGCGTCGTAACCGCCGACGGTCGCGGGGTCCACACCCGCGTCGGCCGCGAGCTCCGCGAGCAGGTCGGCGCCCCGCGCGTCGCCGAGCCCCCACACGGGCTGGGTGTGCCGCTGCTTGTCGAGCGTCAGCCCGTTGTCGTTGACGCCGCGGTCCAGGTGGATCGCGAGCTGCGGGATGCGCAGCAGCGGGCCCGTGCGGACCAGGTGCTCCGTGCCGTCCAGCGTGACGAGCCGGCCGGCCAGCTCGAGCTCGCGGTCGAGCCACGAGCTGAGCAGCGGTCCGCCGTACACCTCGACACCCGCCTGCCACCAGCCGCCGGGGCCCTGCGACGTCGAGCGCGGCTTGAGCTTGAAGCCCGGGGAGTCGGTGTGCGCGCCCACGATCACGTACGGCGTGGTGGGCCCGGCGCCGGCAGGCACGGTGAACGCGATGACGGACCCGTCGCGCACCACCACGTAGCG
>DATGOB010000273.1:0-2445 GCA_036010205.1 Promicromonospora sp.
GACCTCCCTGCGACGTGCCGACCTCGTATGGCGCCGGGGTCGAGGCACACCCGCTTGGCACACTTTTTTGCACCCGCTTGCCCGCGGCGGCGCTCTGTGGCATAACATAAGCATTCGCTTATAGCAGGAGAACACCATGACCAGCACCATCGACCCCGTCGCCACGGCCGGGCTCATGACCCGCGAGGTGCGCGACGGCGAGCGCGACGGCACCCCGACCAAGATCGCCGTCGCCCGCCGCACCTACGCCACCGACCGCGACGACCTCTGGGACGCCCTCACCTCCGCCGAGCGGCTCCCCCGCTGGTTCCTGCCCGTGTCCGGCGACCTGTCGGTCGGCGGCCGGTACCAGTTCGAGGGGCAGGCCGGCGGTGAGGTGCAACGCTGCGACGCACCCGAGAGCTTCGCCGTCACCTGGGAGTTCGGCGGCCAGGTCTCGTGGGTGCAGGTCTCGCTCACGCCCGCCGACGACGGCACGACGCTCGAGCTCGTCCACGAGGCGCTGGTCGACCCCGACTTCTGGACGCAGTACGGTCCGGGCGCCGTCGGCGTCGGCTGGGACCTCGCGCTGCTCGGGCTCGGGCTGCACCTGGCCACCCGGTCCGACAACGACGCGCGCGAGTTCGAGCAGTGGACCCTCTCCCCCGACGGCGTGACGTTCGTGCGGGCCGCGAGCACCGGCTGGGCCGACGCCGCCGTCGCCTCCGGGCAGGACCCCGACGAGGCACGCGCCGCCGGGGAGCGGACCGTGGCCTTCTACACGACCGTGCCGGAGTCCTGATGCCCCGGTCCGCCGCGGCGGGCGCACCAGGGGGCAGCCCCTGCGCCACCCCCGACAGCGCCCCCGAGGGCGTCTTCGAGGCGCTGGGGGACCCCGTCCGACGTCGGCTGCTGGAGCTGCTGGCGACCGGCGAGCAGCCCGCCGGCGCCCTCGTCACAGCCCTGCAGGCCCGCGTGCGCATCTCCCAGCCCGCCGTCTCGCAGCACCTGCGGGTGCTGCGCGAGGCGGGGCTGGTGCGGGTCCGCGCGGAGGGCACGCGCCGGCTGTACGCGGTCGACGACGCCGCGACGGCCGCGGCGCGCGCCTGGCTGGCCCGGTTCGAGGACACGTTCGCCCAGCCGCTCGACGCACTGGCCACCGAGCTGGTCCGCGGACGGCGTGAGCGGCGCCGCGCGCAGGAGCGGGACCGGGCGGGAGACGCGGGCGCGGCAGCGGGCTGACCTGCGCTGACCTGGGCGGCCGCTCTGGGCCCTGGGTCCCAGGGCGGCCTGGGTGCACGGTTGGGCCGCTGGGCCGTCGTGGGGGGCACTGCTCCTCCCTACCGTGAGTGAATGGCCAGCGACGTCGAGGTGAACAGGAGCCGCCGCCGTGCTGAACAGGCGCGCGGGCGCCCCGGGCGCGAGGCGGGGCAGGCGCTGACGGAGTACGTCGCGGTCATCGGGGTGCTGCTCCTCGTCGCCGGCATCGTGTTCGCCGCCGCGACCCCCGTCGGCACCTCGATCGGCGAGCAGTGGCTGTGCGCCGTCGACCCGATCATCAAGGAGGACGGTCAGGGCTGCGACGACGGGACCCCGGGTGGCGGGGGCGGTGGGGGTGGCGGCGAGTCGGGCGACGACTACAGCCCGCCGACGGGTGACTGCGAGGACGACGTCACGTTCGACTTCGTCGACAAGCCCGAGTCGCCCTGGGACACCGCCGTCGTCCAGATCGACTGCGTCTGGTACCCCGGCCCGACCATCTGCTTCTCCGCGCACATGCCCGACGGGCACCTCGACCGTGCCGTGCCCGACAGGGTGTACCGCGAGGACGAGATCCAGGAGTTCGTCGACTGCGTGCGTGACGGTCGCGGCGGGCCGAAGGAGGACCCGAACGACGAGTCGTGCGCGAACGCGCTGCCCACCAGTGAGGAGATCGACGAGGACGCCCCGCCGCGCGTCCAGGTCGGCTGCCGCGAGCACCCCGTGCCCAAGGGCTGCGAGAAGGAGTGGCAGGCCTACCTCGACGCCGAGCCCGGCAAGGAGCGCGCTGCCCGCTCCGGCGAGCTGGCCAACTGCATCACCCGGACCTACGACTCCATCGACGTGCCCTGCGTGGTCGAGGCCACCGGGCACGTGGAGAGCGAGAACGTCCAGTTCCTGTTCTTCCGCTGGGGCAACAGCAACGGCACGCTCATCGAGAAGCTCGGCGACGGGCGCATCCGCATCCACGTGCTGCGCGGCGTCGAGATGGGCGCGGGGGTCAGTGGCCGAGATGTCGGCGGGTCGCCGATCAGCTTCGACGTCGCCGGCATCACGGGCTACTCGAAGGACAAGACCTACGAGTTCACCGACATGCAGGCCGCGCAGAGGTGGATCGACTGGTACAAGAAGTACGACGAGGTCAACGGCAAGCAGAACAGCTGCTCGGGCGCGCGGATCCAGTGGACCGGCGGGTGTGGCAGGAAC
>DATGOB010000274.1:0-9904 GCA_036010205.1 Promicromonospora sp.
TCAGGCGGCAGCGGGCCAGGACTTCGAGGCCGAGGTAGCGGCGGCCTTCGGCCCATTCGTCGGTCTGCTCGGCCAGGACGGCGCCCACGAGGCGGACGATGGCGTCGCGGCTGGGGAAGATGCCGACGGCGTCGGTGCGGCTGTCACGAGTCCCTCTGCGCGAGTTGGGTGAGGTGGTTGTTGTAGGCGGTGAGCTCGGCGTCGCCGTCGCGGTCGGCTTGGCGGTCGTGGCGTCGGGCGGTGCGTTCGTCGTCGCGGGTCCATTGGACGGCGACGATGATCGCGGCGATCAGGACGGGGATCTCCCCGGCGCCCCAGGTGATCGATCCGCCGACGGCTTGGTCGTCGAGCAGGGCTTCGGTGTCGGTGTATCCCATAGCTGCCCACCAGTCCGCAGCGAGGATCTGCTGGTCGGCCATGACGGCGATGCCGAAGAAGGCGTGGAAGGCCATCGTGACGAGCAGGATGAGGAGCCGGACGGGGTAGGCGGCACGGGTGGGGCCGGGGTCAATGCCGAGGATGACCCAGAAGAACAGGTAGCCCGAGAGCAGGAAGTGGACCTGCATGAGCAGGTGGCCGGGATGCTCGAACAGGGCGTACTGGAACCAGCCGGTGTAGTAGAACGCGACGAGGCTGCCGGCGAAGATCACACCCGCGACGGCTGGGCGGGTGAGGATTCGCGAGTACCAGGAGTGCGCGACGAGCAGGATCCACTCGCGGGGCCCGCGCGAGTGGTCGCTGCGCGGCGACAGGGCACGCAGGGCGAGGCTGACCGGTGCGCCGAGCGCGAGGGGCAGCGGGACGAACATCATCAGGGCCATGTGCTGGATCATGTGCGTCGAGAAGTGCACCGACCCATAGACGCCGGGCCCGCCGCTGGTGGCGTAGGCCAGTGCTACGCACCCGAGCACCCACATGGCCGTGCGTCCGACCGGCCACCGGTCACCGCGGCGGTGCAGCCGCACCACGGCGGCCAGGTAGAGGCCGGCAAGGGTGGCTGCGACGGCGAGGAAGAGCCAGTCCGGCTGGAACGCGGTGAGCATGGTCCGTGTGGAGACGGGTTCGGGGTAGGGGAAGCCGAGCAGGGCGTGGCGTGGGTCGTAGGTCACGGGTTCCTGGGGGACCGGGGGCGAGGACCGTGAGAGGGCGACGGACGCGCCGAATGTGACCGCCATGACCAGGACCTCCCCGACGGCGAGCCGGGCGAACGCGCGTCCGCCACCGGGTGCGGACAGGCGCGGGATGATGCGCCGGCGCTGGGCGCAGCCGGCGAGGCCGAGCGCGAGGAGCGCGAGGACCTTGACGGTGAGCAGGAGCCCGTAGGTCGAGGTGACGAGGTCAGCAGGGCTCTCCAGGCGCAGCGAGGCGTTGACGATGCCGGAGAACGCGGCGCCGGCGAAGCACCACGCGGCCACGACCGAGTAGCGTGCCACGACCGCGGGCAGGGCCGTGCCGACGCGAGGACGCAGGAGCGCGAGCCCGGCGAGCCCGCCGACCCAGACGGTGACCGCGACGAGGTGGATCAGCAGGGAGTTGACAGCGTTGAGGTGCTCGTCCGCGCCTGCGGCGTGCCCACCCAGCGCGACCGGGAGCAGCGCCGCCAGGGCGAGGACGAGTGCGACCGCGACGCGGCTGACGGTCCGCGCGCCGAGCAAGGCCAGGAACGACCCGGCGACGAGCAGCGTGGACACGGCGAGGAACTGCCCGAGCTCGATGCCGATGGCGAAGTAGTGCACCTGGTCGAAGAAGCCGGGGTCGGTGGGGCTCATCCCGACCGAGTTGCCCGTGGTGAAGACGACGACGGCGATCGCGGCGACGAGCCACACCGCGGCGGCCCGGGCGGCCCACCGGGTCGCGGTCCACTGCGAGTAGGACACTGCGCCCGGAACCTTGCCTTGCCCGGGCAGGACGCCGACGGCCAGGACGAGGAGCCCGATCGTCAGCGCGGCCGCACCGTCGTGGACGACCCGGGCAACGGGCAGCCCATAGCGCACGATGTCGCCCGGGTCTGCCAGGAGCTTGGGTGCGAGCTCGCCGGTCCAGGCGAGCCCGAGCAGCGCGACGAGCACCGCGAGCGGAATCGCGCCCAGGAGCGCGATCTCGCTCGGGCGGAGCCTGGGCAGGTGGAAACCCTCGATGTGCGGGACGTCGTGGGGGTTGTCGGTCCGTGCTGGGTCAGGCATCGAAGAGTCCTTGTCCGAGGTACTCCCCGTCGCGGGCGCCCGGGGGGATCGCGAAGACCGCGGACCCGACAGGAGTGGTCCACTGGTTGAGCAGATCGAGCTCGTCCAGGCGTTGCTGGATGGGGACGAACTGGCGGTCGACGTCGGCCTGGAACGTGACGAACAGCAGCCCCGAGTCAGACAGGGCGCCCGGTACGGGAGCGGCGTCGTAGTTGTAGGCGCGGCGCAGGAACCGCTGCTCGGGATCGTCGGTGCGTGAACGACGGATGTGGGCGAACGTGCCGATGACCTCGAACCCGTTCGGCCCCTTGGCCTCCAGATCGGGCTCGTCGTGCTCACGGGTGCCGGTGAGCGGTGCCCCGGTGTCCAGGCGCCGCCCGACGACCTCCTCACGGCCGGAACGGTCCAGCTCGTCCCAGGTATCGAGATTGATCGCGATGCGTCGCACGACCATGGACGTGCCACCGACGAGCCAGCCGCGAGAACCGTCGGCGTGCCACACGAGGTCCGGGTCGACGGCGGGGTCGAGGTTGCGGGTGCCGTCGACCTGGCCCATGAGGTTGCGCATCGTCGTGCCGGGCTTCTCGGTGCCGGGGGCGCGGCGGAACCCGCGCTGGACCCAGCGCACGGTGGCGAACGTGCGGGCCTCCTTGACCAGGAGCCGCACGGCGTGGGTGACGGTCACGTCGTCGTCGGCGCACACCTGCAACAGGAGGTCGCCGTCGTTCCACCGGTCCTCGAGCCGGTCGATCCCGAACGCGGGCAGGGGCCGCAGCCAGGTCGGGCGGCGGTGCTCCAGACCCGCGGCGGTGAAGACGCCGGGTCCGTACCCGAGCGTCACGGTGAGCCGGGCGGGGATGGTCGCGAGCTCGGGCTCGGTGTCCGCCAGGCCGGGGCGGCCGGCCATGAGGCGTTCGACGTCGTCGGTCCAGATGCCCATGAGGCGCACCAGAGCGTCGCGGTCGACGCCGTCGACGAGGTCGAGCGCGACGAGCGCGGCGAACGCTTGTGGGACGGTGTCCACCCCGGGCTGGCGGGCACCGCGGAACGGGACGGTCGCGGTGCCCGTGGCGTCCACCGGTGGTACCGGCGGCGGGGGTGGCTCGGCGGCGGCGGCGTCGACCGCGGCGCGTCCGCCAAGCGCCAGGGCGGCGCCGCCGAGCGCGGCGGCACCACCCTGGAGGAACGCGCGGCGCGAGGCGCCGCGCCGTACGGGAACAGCCTTGTCGGAGCCGGTCATGAGTCGGCGTGCTCCGTCTCCATGTCCATCTCCATGTCGCCCTCGCCGTGCTCGCCGCCGTCGTACTCCTCGTTCGCACCGGAGTACGACCGGCCGGGCGCGGTGAACTCGAACGTCGACCCGTCCTCGGCAGTCAGGGTCACGGTGACGTCGTCGCCGGGCTGGACCGGTGTGGTGAGGTTCATGAACATCAGGTGGTCCCCGCCGGGGGAGAGCTCGTGCGTGGCGCCGGCCTCGATGACGAAGCCGCCCTCCTTCTGGCGCATGACCATCGCGCCGTCGTCGCCGGTGGCCATCTCGTGCAGCTCCATCGAGGACGTCACCTCGCTGGTCGCAGAGACGATGCGCACGTCGGCGTCGGAGTCGTTGGTCAGGGTCCCGAACGCGGCGGTCATGCCCTCGTCGGCGGCCTTGACCCACGGGTCGGTGATGTCCAGCGCGTCGGCCTCGGCCGCTGCGGGGGTGGTTGCTGCGTCGTCTCCGGCGTCGGTGGTGCCGGTCGAGCAGGCCGCCAGGGCGGCGGTCAGGGTCAGGGCGCCGAGGCCGGCAAGCAGGCGGGTGCGGGTGCGGGTCATGGTGTTCTCCAGGGGGTTCGTGGGTGAGGTGCCGGCGCGTCGGGCGCTCATGCGGGGACCTTCGTGGTGCGCCGGGCGCGGGCGGCGAGCAGCAGGTCGACGAGCAGGAACACCGCGAGCGGGATGCCGAAGTACGGGATGAACCAGCCGACGGCGGCGGCGAGGGCCAGGACGGTGATCGCGAGCCACAGCGGTGCGCGGCGCAGTGCTCCGCGCGGGATCGGCGGTCCGGGGCGCCGGGAGGTGGAGCGGGTAGGGCGGCGCTGCCACCACATGCGGTACCCGAGAACGACGAGCGTGATGAGGCCGATCGCGACGGCGGCCAGGGCGATCTGGTTCCAGATGCCGAACAGCAGGCCCATGTGCGCGTCGATGCCCCAGCGGGTCAGCTTCGCCGCGGCGGGCTGGTCGTCGAAGTCGATCCGGTCCACGACCTCGCCCGTGGCGCCGTCGACGGCGATCGCGTCCTGCTGAGAGGGCCAGGAGCGCTTGTTCTCCTTGACGACCCACGCCTGCCCGTCCTCCGCCGGGGGTGTGATCTGCAGGGGGTTCTCCCGCAGGCCTTCGGCACGCGCGACAGCGAGGACCCCGTTGATCCCCACCCCCGCGGTCAGGACGTCGTCCGACGCCGGCCCGGACCCACCGCCATGGTGGTGGGCGTGCTCGTCCGCAGCGGCGGCGGGCGGGGTCGCGCCCGGCAGCGTCGTGTCCACGGTCGGGGTGCCCCAGGACAAGGCGGTGCGCAGCTCACCGATGTTCGCCCCGGCGTTCGCGGACCATGTCAGGCCGGTCGCCGACAGGCCCAGGAGACCGAGAATGATCACGGTGCCGACCGTCCCGTGCCAGGACAGCACCCGCTTGCGCTTCGACTTCGCGCGCACCTCGGGCACGACCAGGCGGCGCGCCTTGCGGGTGCGGGCGACGCGGGCGATCCACATCGCGAGCCCGCCGAGCGCGACGACCCACAGCCAGGACGCGGCGAGCTCGGAGTACCAGCGCCCGGCCTCGCCGAGGTGCAGGTTGCGGTGCAGGTCGTCGACCCACGCCCGGACGGGCAGCCACTCGCCGTAGGTCGCCAGCGCGCCGCGCACCTCGAGGGTGTACGGGTCGACGAACACGGTGCGGGTGTAGCCCTCCGGCACGTCGTCCACGGCGAGCACGACCCGGGTCGTACCGTCCGCCGTCGCCGGCGGACGGACCTGGGTGACGGTGCCCTCAGGGTGGGCCTCACGGGCCGCGGCGAGCTGCTGGTCCAGGGCGTAGGTCGTGGTCCCGACCTCGTCGACGAACAGTTCGTGGCGGTGCACGATCGGCTCGAGCGTCGGGGTCGCGGTGTACAGCAGGCCGGTGGTGGCCGCGATCAGCAGGAACGGGCCGATCAGGATCCCGGCGTAGAAGTGCAGCCGGTGCAGCAGCGGGCGCACCGACTCCCACAGCCCGGGCCGGGCCAGCGGCGGCAGGTCCGTCCCGGAAGGGGCCGGCGCGGGCTCGGTGGGCGGTCGGGTAGGAGCTTCCTCGCTCGTGCGAGGGGTCACAGAAGTCATCAGCGGTGGTGTCCTTCGAGGCAGCACGCACGAGCGCGAGACAGGGCACGACGACGTGCCCGTCACGCGGGACGCGTGCACGGGGAGAAAGGGGGCGGCGTCGACCCGCCCGCCCGCCGACACCACGGCCCCGGAGGGCGGCGGTGGGTGGGCTCAGGCGAAGGTCGCGAAGGACACCGGTGGGCCGCGCCGTGGCGCGACCGAGCCCACCAGCCGCGACAGCGCGGCCGGCTCAGGAGCGGACGCCCACGACGGGCGCGGGCGCGGCAGGGCGACCGGCCGGAACAGCCCGAGCAGGACCGGGAGCAGGAAGGCCCACACCGACCATGCCAGGCCCGCGGCGCGCTCGGCCGCGCCCATCAACAGCGCCGTAACGACGACGGCGGCCGCGTGCGCGGCGAGCATGCCCGGCCCCATCGCGTGCCCCGCGTGCGCGACATCCGCGGCCCCGGCGACCAGGGCGGGATCCACCGCGCCGTGGTGAGACCTGGTGCCCGCGCCCGTCGCGGCGAACCCGTACGCGGTGGCCGGGGTGAAGAACATGAAGCCGTGGTGCAGCACGAGCTGCAACAGCCCGAGGAACGCGACGAGCCACCAGGCGCGCGCACGAAAGCGCGCGGCGGCGCTGCACGCCGCGGCGGTCAGCGCGCCCAGGACGAGCAGGCCCAGTCCCGAGGGCAGGTGGCCACCACCCCAGGCGTGCGCGACCGCGGCGAAGGAGAACGTGGTGGACGCCAGCAGGACCGCGCGCACCATGCGCGCTACCTGCTGCTTCTGGGAGTCCACGCGCGCCACCTTAGCCGCGGCCTGTCGACAGGATCGACAGCAGGTCACGGTCGGTCGCCCATCTCACACCGGAGGTCCACGGTCACGGCGCGCCGCTACCGGGTCGTCTCAAGCGCGGGCGCGGGAGTCTGCTGACGCTCGGGGGTCGCGCGCGGGCGACGGTGGGCGCGCACCACCGTGACGGCCACCGCGACCACGAAGAGGACGAGCCCCGTCCAGACCATCACCTGGGTGACGTTGAGCCCTGCCCCGTCCGCGCCGGGCGTGCGCCCGCCGTCGCGCCCGGTCGCTGTGACGAGCAGGACGACGACGATCGTCGCCGAGACCGCGAGGCGCCCGACCCAGCGCCCGACCGTGTCCAGTACGGACCGCCCGGGCGTGCGGGCCGGTGCGAGGAGCCGCACCAGGAGCAGCCCGGCGACGGGGAGCTGCAGGAGCCAGATCGTGGTGCGGAACGCGCCGTCGTACCAGACGTTCGTCCCGTACAGCAGGGTGTGCCACACGCTCAGCACGTACACCACGATGATCGAGGCGTGCAGCGCCTGCCACACCCGCGGGCCCATCCACCGGCGCGCGTAGAACGCCAGCCCGAGCGGGATCGACAGGTACAACGCCAACAGACCGATCAGGATCGCGATCTGCCCCGTGCCCGAGGAGTACCCACCCGGCACGAACACGTCCACGAACGCGCTCCACAGCAACGCTGGCGTCGAGAGCCCGTCCGCGTTCTCCCGCACGAGCTCGGCAAAGAACCACAACGCGTGCGCGAACATGAGACCGATCGTCGTCAGGCTCGTCGTGCGGTGCCACCGCTCCAGACGCGCCGCGGACACCGGGATCCACGCCGGGCGCCGCGAGGACCGCACCAGCCCGAGCATCACCGTGATCCACGCCCACAACAGACCCGACCACCCGAACGCCTGGCACAGCCAGTACATCCAGTACAACGGCGCGTCCGCGAGGAACGGCATCACCTCGATCGTCGCCGACGTGCCCTCCGCCACCCGCCAGTACAACAGCGCGAAGATCGCGAGCGTCAGCACCAGCGCGGCCGTCGCGTCCTTCCACGACGCGCGCAGATCCTCACGCAACGCCTCACCGTCGAACCGGGCACCCCTGCCAGTCGCCATCGACCCACACCCTCATCCAGGACGATGACCACTCCGTCACCGTCAACCGGACCCGACCGTACCGGCGACTTTTGACGGCCGTCAAGCAAAAGTCGCTCTCTAAGTCATCCTTGGGATGCCTTAATGGTCAGGGCGGGGGAGCCCGCCCAAGATCACCTCGCGGGAACGGGCGGTTCGTTGCGCGCGCGCAACCCGGGTGCCTAAGATTGACACAGCTCACCGCAGTAGCGGTGAGAAGTGAACCCGAGACCCTTCCGGACGGTTGCGGCGCTCGGGTTTCGCGCTGTCTAGAGCCGAATGACCTCGGCGACCAGCGGCTCGGCGCGACGACGCGCGTCACCACCACGGGCCCAGGCCCACGCGATCGCGTCCGGGATCGCCAACAGAGGCTCGGCGGCCGCGGTCGCGTGGTCGTAAGCCAACGAGTCCCGGCACCCACGCCGGCCCGTCTCGCGATACAGCAGCCGCCGGTCGCGCTCTTCCTCGCCCTGCTCGCTCTCGAGCATCAACCGAGCGCAGCCCGCAGTGACGATGTCCTCGACGAGCCGCTCCAGGCACGCTCCGCGCCGCTCGATGTTCGTGCGGTACCCCGCACCAGCCTGGTAGATCGTGACTTGGGCGCCGATCGTCCCGAGCGTCGAGAGGATCGTGTGCTGACGCGCCGGAGACTCCTTGACCATGTGCAACCGGCGCTGGCCGGACTTCTGCAGACCACGCACCGTCTTGCGCGCGAGCCCGAGCTCGCCGGGGATGATCACCGCAGCGACGAGCAGATAGTCCTGCTTCTTACTCTCGTCGACGAACACGTGACCGCCTCGCAGGGAACGGTCCGACACGCTGATGGGCACGACGCAAGGGTACGGACGCCGAACGACACCCCGGCGGGCGATCCTGGCGTTCTGTGGGTTACGCGGCACCACATGTGTCTTCATCGCTGCATGAGACTGCGCCAAGAGCCATTGTGTCTCGCGCTGCTCGGCGCCTCAGGCCGTGACGTCGCTCACGTCGTGCGCTATCAGCGACGCTCGACGGCGTCGGCCCACAGCCACGCCCAGCCCTCGCGCCCTCGACCGTCGATGAACCGCACGTGGACCTGGCGGCCCGCCCACGCGACAGCCTCGCCGACGACGCGGGCCTCCCCGCTCTGGCGCTGCGTGATCCATGCGCGCACCGCGATGCCCTCGGCCGGGCGCACGATCGCCACGCCGCGACGCGCGAGCTCGGGCGCTTCCTCGGCGTGGTCGCGCATCGGGACCGTCTCGATACCGGACGGCCAGCCGCCCGGAGGCGGACGTTGACGAGTACCCACGAGACAACCGTATTCGAACACCTGTTCGAATCTCGGCGTAGCCTGGACCGGTGACGGCGACCCCACTCGACCCGCTCGAGGTGGCTCGCGCGACCCTACGTCGCGCCGAGCTACGCACGGGCGTGCGCGCGTCGACACCGGGCGTCGTCGACCTCGACGACGCTCCGCGGCCGCTCGGCGCGATCCTCGACGACGGGCGCCTGCCGCGCGGCGCGGCCAGCGTCGTGATGGGCTCGACGTCGCTCCTGCTCGCGCTTCTCGCGACGTCGCAGGGCACCGCGGACTGGCTCGCCATAGTGGGGGCTCCCGACCTCGGGATGCTCGCGGCCACCGACGCCGGCGTTACGCTCGAGCGCGTCGCGCTCGTGCCTCGCACCAGGGACGATCCTGCCGGCGTCATCGCGGCGCTGCTGGACGGCATGACGTACGTCGTCGTCGGGCCGGACGCCCGGCTCACGGCGTCGGAGCGTCGGCGGTTGCTCGCCCGGGCGCGCGAGCGCGATTCTGGGCTGGTCGCCGTTGGCGCGTGGGAGCACGCCGCGGTGCGTCTCGACGTCGTCGCGCACCGGTGGGCGGGCACTGATGCCGGCGACGGTTATCTCCGGCGGTGCGAGCTCGACGTCACCCGGACGGCCCGCGGCGTCACGGACCGGTGGACGCTCACGCTCCCGGCGCCGGGCGGCCTCCTCGTCGACCCCGTCGAGGGGCAGGCCCGACCCGCCGCGCAGGCGCGGAGGGCGCCGCTACGCCTGGTCGGGTGAGGGGCCGGCAAGCATCGACGGCGCGGGAAAACGGTCATACAATGACATAAGGTCAATTATCGTCGCACAAGTGATGCGAGTTCATCTAATGCAAGAGCTTGCACCTGGATGCGATGACGGCGTCGCTGCAGTTGAGTCCCCGATAGTGGTGTAGCGCGGTTGCCGAACTCGTCGCCGTAGACGTGGAGCGGTCACCGCGTGATCCTTCGAGTGAACCTTCCGCAGCACTCTCGAACGGAGTGTTGCGCCCCGGGTCTGATGGAGGCTCTCATTCCACGGAAGGATGAGAGTCATGGCTGCACCGAGGAAGTACCCGGACGAGCTGCGTGAGCGCGCGATCCGGATGGCTGTCGACCTAAGGCGTGATCCGGCCACC